>DASTSL010000016.1:0-96459 GCA_035760705.1 Meiothermus sp.
CCTGCAAGGTTGGCAGTGGGCCGGTGGACTGGGGGTGGACGCCGCCCCTTACTTCCGGGTGTTCAACCCGCTGCGCCAGGCCCTCACCCATGACCCCAAAGGCGATTGGCTCAAGCGGTGGATCCCCGCATCGGGAGGCCACCCCGCGCCCTACAAGAAGCCGGTGATTGACCTGGAGTTCGCCCGGCGGCGCTACTTAGCCGTGGCGGGGAGGATCGCCCGGTCCGACCGGCAGGTAGGGTTCTTAGAAACCCCATAGGGGTTGGCGGGTACGGGAGCAGCCGGCGGAGACAGGCCCCCTCGAGCCCAGCCGCTGGACTGGACAGCTCGCTCATATCATTGAACGTATCTTGGACAAACATTCTACATAGCCTAACCGGGTACGGTTACATCAGCGATTGGGGAACGAGCTAGCTAGCTGACCTCGAGCCTAGAGTCATGAACTTAGAGAACTTTCCCAATCCGCTCGAACTTGTACGAGGAGGAGAAATGAAGATTCGATCATTGCTGGTTCTCGGTACGCTCGCGTTGGCCGCCCTCGGTCTCAGCCTCACCTCGGCGCAGAATGCCAGCGCCAACCTGACCATCGCCCAGATCGTCTCCACCAACCCCAACTTCAGCACCCTGCTGGCGGCGGTCAAAGCCGCGGGGCTGGTGGAAACCCTTTCCGGCCCGGGCCCCTTTACGGTGTTCGCCCCGACCAACGAAGCCTTCGCCAAGATCCCCAAGGCCGACCTCGATAAGCTTTTGGCCGATAAGGCCGCGCTCACCAAAGTGCTCACCTACCACGTGGTAGCCGGTCGGGTGCCCTCCAGCGAGGTGCTCAAGCTGAAGGAAGTCAAGACGGTCCAGGGCCAGAGTGTGACCATCGCGGTTTCCGGCGGCACCGTCACCCTCAACGGCAACTCCAAGGTCACCGCGGTGGACGTGGCCGCCAGCAACGGCGTGATCCACGTGATCGATACCGTGCTACTCCCCAAATAACCCGTTTCCCCCTGACGGACCCCCGCATATGCGGGGGCTCTTGGTCGTAGCGGCCTGGCGGGGGTGGTAAACCCTCTAATCTTCGACCGCTCATTGATGAAGGTTTACTAAATGTTCGACTGGCCTAGAGCTTTTCCACCCAGCTGTTCGCATCAACTGACCGGCGGGTCAGCGATGCGGGGATGAAAGCGGTCTCATAAGGTGAAACACCAGAAAATTTAGACGGGCTCGAGTTTGTAGCGTGCAAAGGCCCCTTGAGCCAAAAGGGTCTTGAAAGGAGAAATCCCGTGAGAAAGCTCGTTACGCCCCTGATTTCGGCCCTCCTCGGATTCGCCCTGGCCGCTTCGGCATTCGCCCAGGACCAACTGGCCCCGCTCCCCCAGCCCGGCCCCAACGACGCCCTGGTGCGCTTCGTGCACCTGGTGCCGGACGGACCCAAGATCGACGTATCGGTGGGGGACAAGAAGATTTTCGAGGAACTCTCGTACAAGGACACCGCTACCTACCTGCCGGTGGTGGCGGGGGACCTGACCTTCGTGCTGAGCGAGGTCGCCAAGACCGACGACAAAGGCAACACCCAGCCCGGCGCGAAGCTCCTCGAGGCCAAGGCCAAGCTCGAGAAAGGGAAGCGCTACACCATCGCGGTCCTGGGCTCGGCCAAGCAGCCCAAGACCCAGGTCTTCGACGACACCTTCAAGGCGGCACAGGGCCAGGCCCTGGTGCGGGTCGTCCAGGCCTCCGCCGACGCCCCGGCGGTGGACGTGGCGGTGAAGGGTGGGCCGGTGCTCTTTAAAGAACTGGCCTACGACAAGGACTCGTCCTACACCCCGCTACGGGCCATGACCTACGACCTCGAGGTACGCCCGGCGGGCAAGACCGATGTAGCCCTCTCCTTGCCGGGGATCAGCCTGCAAGCGGGGCGGGTCTACACCGTCTTCGTGGTGGGGAGCACGGCGGACAAGACGCTCGAGGCGGTATTTGCCGAGGACAACTACGGCGAGTAAGCCCGGTGGGGCGGGTGGGAACTCCTGCCCGCCCTAGTTCTTGCGGGTTGTAGGCGGGCGCTCGATTCCCTGCTGCCCAAACCGCCAGAATCGTCCTATGCGGGGAGTTCTGCTGCTGCTGGCGCTGGGCCTGGCCGGGGCGCAAAGCCCGCGGTGGGCGGGCGATCCCGAGTATCGCACCTTTCCCGGCGCGCCGACCGCTGCCGGGCCGACCCTGGACAAAAGCTACGCGCTCGTCTACCCGGCTCAGGGGGAGTTCAGGGGTACGGTCCTCTTCGTGCCGGGGTTTTTGGGCGGGGCCACCAACTTCGACGCCTTGGCCCGGCGGTTGGTTTTGGCCGCCCCGGGCTGGGAGGTGTGGGCCTGGGACCGCCGCAGCAACGGGCTCGAGGATCGCCGCGGCTTCGCCACCGCCGACCCCTGGGCTTATTACCGGCGCTACCAGCTCCCGGAGTTTCCCTTTCTCAAGGACTGGGGCCTCCAGGTGCACCTCGACGACCTCGAGCGCCTGGTGGAGCAAGCCCGCGCCCGGGGCCCGGTGGTGCTGGCCGGGCACAGCTTGGGGGCCAGCCTGGCCGCGCTCTTTGCCCTGTACTGCGAGAATCTCGCCGGGCTGATCCTGCTGGACGGCTCGCCCAACCTGATCCGAGTCAGCCAGGAGCAGTACCGTAGCGGCGGCAGCAGCCAGTTTGGCCGCACGCCGGGCTTGGACGAACTGCTCTCGGGGAAGGCCCCGCCCTACATCACCCTCTTCGGGCTCGACCCTATGGGCTTCGCCCAGGCCGAGGCGCAGGCCTTCATGGCCGCCCAGGCCCCGCAGGCCGACGCCCCTCCCGGTTGGGCGCCCTGGCGGGCCAGCCGTATCGCCGCCGCCTTGTACCGGGTGGACGACCGCTACCAACCCTTCCCGGTGTTCTCGGTCTCGCTGGGCCGGGCGGTGGGGCGCGAGGGCTTCAACCTCTTGGGCTTCTTCTTCAACAACCTGACCTACACCGTGCGGGGGCCGCGGGGGAATCGGGTCGAGTGGCAGGACACCGGGGAAGCCACCGACCCGCTGGAGTTTTTACGGCTCTACGCCAACCCCACCACCGGTTTCTCCGAGTGGTTCTTCCCCTACCGGCTCACCCTGGATATCGGAGCCTGGGAGGTCGCGGTGCCCCAACTCAAGCCGCGCACGCTCCCTTACCCGGTGTTGGCGTTGGGGGCCGGGCGCGGGCTGCTGCCCGGTCCCGAGAACTTCGCCGGGCTCTCGAGCGTGTTCCCCGGCTCGAGCTTCGACGTGCGAATCCTGCCGGGGCTCACCCACCTGGACCTCCTCACCGGGCGGAATGGGCCTGCGGTGGGGCCGATCACCCAGTATCTACAGGCGGTCCGCCCATGAGGGAGACGAAAACCTTGGCTGTAGGCTTTCTTCAAGTCGCTTGCGGCAGCACCATCGGTCTGCCGCTGGGGTGGGGGTAGAGCTGAAAGGGGATGCCGTAGACCCGCTCGAGCAGTTCCGGGGTGAAAAGCTCCCCTGCGGTCCCGCTAGCGACGGCCTGCCCGTTCTTTAACAGCAACAGCCGGTCGGCGAACAGCGAGGCTAGGTTGAGGTCGTGCAGCGCGGCCAGGACGATGCGACCGGCCTGGGCTAGCCGACGGCAGTGCTTCAAGAGCTCGAGCTGGTGTTTGGGGTCTAGGTGGTTGGTGGGCTCGTCGAGCAGGAGGATGGCGGGTTCCTGGGCCAGCACCCGGGCTAAGTCTACCCGGGCTTTCTCACCGCCCGAGAGGGAGGGGTAAAGCCGCTCGGCGAGCGCCAGCGCGTCGGTTTGCTCGAGCGCCCGTTGCACCAGGGCGTGATCGGCGGCGGTCTCGGCGCGGTCTTCCAGGTAGGGCATGCGGCCCAAAAAGGCCACCTCGTAGGCGCTGAAGGGAAACACGAGGTCGCGCTGCTGGGGCAAAAAAGCACGGGTGCGGGCCAACTCGGAAGGTCGGTATTGCTCGAGCGGCTTCCCGGCGAGCGTCACCTGGCCCGCATCGGGGGGGATCTCGCCGGAGAGCAGGCGCAGCAGCGACGTCTTTCCCGCCCCGTTGGGCCCCAGCAAGGCCCAGAACTCGCCGGGCTCGAGCCGGAGCGAAACCTCCCGTACCAGCCAGCGCTCCCCGCGCCGGTAGCCGAGGTCTCGGGCCTCTAGGGCAACCCCGCCTTCCCTTTGCGGAGCTTTGGTGGCAGGGTGGGGGGGAGCCTCAGGCATAGGTCTCTTTCTTATACCGCAGCAGGAGCCACAGGAAAAAAGGCCCCCCCACCAAAGCGGTGATGACTCCCACCGGAAGCTCCGCCGGGGCCACCACGGTGCGCGAGATCAAATCGGCCAGCACGCTGAGCACCGCCCCGCCCAGCGCCGAGCCCACCAACAAGTAGCGGTGATCCGGCCCGGCGAAGAGGCGGAAGAGATGGGGCACTACCAGCCCCACGAAGCCGATCCCCCCCGCCGCCGCCACCGCCGCCCCTACCCCCAGCGCGGTGAGGGTGATGGCCTGGCGCTTCATCCGCTCCACCGAGACCCCCAGGTGGTAAGCCTCCCCCTCGCCCAGCACCAGCGCGTTGAGGGGCTTGGCCAGCCGCAATAGCCCCAAGGTCGAGACCAGCATGAAGGGGGTGGTCAGGGCCAGCAGCGGCCAGTTGGCCCCGCCAAAGCCCCCCAGGGTCCAGAAGGTGATGCTGCGAAGCTGTTGGTCGTCGGCCAGGAACAGCAAGAGCCCGATCGCTGCGCCAGAGACGCTGTTGAGCGCGATCCCCGCTAGCAGCAAGGTGGCGGTGTGCACCCGAGGGCCGCTCTGCGCCACCCGCCACACCAAGATCACCGTGAGGAGCCCGCCCAAAAAAGCCGCCAGCGGCAAGCCCAGATAGCTCCAGCCCAGCGCTCCGAACAGCACGATCCACAAAGCCGCCCCGAGCCCGGCCCCGGCGCTCACCCCGATCAAGCCGGGGTCGGCCAGCGGGTTGCGAAACATCCCTTGCAACACCGCACCCGAAAGAGCCAGGGTGGCCCCCACCAACGCCGCCAGGAGCACTCGAGGGAAGCGAATCTCCACCAACACCGCGTGCCCCTCGAGCTTCTGGAACAGCACCCGGGGGATCTCGAGCGGGGGAATCCAGTAAGCCCCGATCCCCGCCGCCAGCAGCAGGACCACCGGCAACGCCACCCCGACCAGCCAGATGGCCCGCCGGTAGCGGCCCCGGCGTTTTTGGATGGGGGAGAGGGTCATAGGAGGGGCTGGAGGGTAAAGGCTCGAGGCTAGAAGCTAACGGCTTTGGGCGATACCCATCCTTTCCGCCTACCGCGCTTCCAGCCTCCCGGCGATCTGCACGAAGCCGCTTTGCTCGTAGATGGCCCGGTGCAGATCGAGGGCGGCTTTGCCCACGGTGTAGCCGTAGCCGGAGATGTAGAGCACCTCCATCGCCACGATGCGGCGGTTCTGCCCGGCGGGGGTCTGGGCCACGCCGGGCAGCCGCAGCACGTTCTCGAGGTTGAAGGGCTGGTCGGGGAAGTAGGGCACCACGATCACGTCGGGCTTGGCCGCCACCACTGCCTCGGCGGTGATGTTCACGCAGCCGCGCAAGGCCCCGGTTCCGCGCACCTCCTTGGCGGCGTTCTCGGCCCCGGCCAGGGTGATGAGCCCGGCCCCGCTGGCTTCCTCGCCACAGACGAAGGTGTTGCGGGGGTCGCGGGGGTAGAGGTAGAGCACCCGCTGCTTGGGCTGGCCCGAGCGCTGGGAGAGCTTGGAGCGCAGGGCCAAGAGGTCGCGCTCGAGGCCCCGCACCAGTTCCTCGCCCCGCTGCACCCGCCCGACCGCCGCCGCTACGGTGCGGATCTTCTTCTTGACCCCTTCCAGGGTGGGCTCGTCGGGCACCAGCAGCACGGTGGCCCCGGCCTGGCGCAACTGCTGGATCACCGGGGGAGGCCCGGCCTCGGCCACCGCGATCACCAGGGTAGGCCGAGCCGCCAGGATGGGCTCGGCATTCAAGCGGAAGAACAGACCGATGTCGGGTTTGCGGGCGGCTTCCAGCGGCACGTAGGAGCCGGTGTCGCGGGCCACGATGCGGTCTCCCAAACCCAGCGCATAGAGGATCTCGGTGAGGCTCCCCCCGATGCTCACGATGCGCTCGGTGCTGCGGATTTCTACCTCCTTGCCGGTGGCATCGCTCACGCGGTAGGGCTGGGCCAGGACTGTGGAGAGAACGATAACGGTTAGCAGCGGCAAAACTCGAGTCCACATACAGCTCATCACGCTACCGGGATTTTCGGGGGACATTTGTAACTTTTGCCCGCCAAGGTTGAGGGTTATGCGCCGGGCCTACGGTTGCAGGGGGCAGATCGGGTTAGGTTGACAAGGTAGAGGCCCCGCTTGGGAGGTTCCTTGCCCTGATCCCCGAGCCTTGCATCCGAAAGCGCCCCCCTGGCGTATCTTTGGAAGGTTTTATGCCCGATTTCCGACCCCGCATCCCCCTGCCCTCGAGCGGCTACGGGAGGTTGGTGTGACCCGGCGCTGGGTGGTCTTCGCGCTGGTGGGGCTGGCCTATGCCCAAGCCCCCCAGTTCGCGGTGGAGGGCCGGGTGACCTACGCCGCCAGCTACGCGCTGGGTCGCTGGGAGGGGACCAACCTCACCCCCGGCGGGCAGGTGCGCTGGGATGCGGGGAGTGGGGAGCTCGAGGGGCAGATCTGCATCGATCTGCGGGCCTTCGACTCCGGCAACCCCCTACGCGACGCCGACTCCCGCGGGGTCTTCGAGGTCAACAAATACCCCCAGAGCTGTTTTCAGCCTACCCGCCTGATCCGTCAAGGGGACGAGGAGATCGTGGTAGGGGTTCTCGAACTGCACGGGGTTCGAAGAGAAATCCGCATCAGGGGAAACTTGAGCCAAGAAGGTCCGGCTTACCGCTTTCGCGGGGCCTTCAACACCAAGTTCTCGGAGTGGAATCTCGAGCGCCCTAGCCTGATCTTCGTGAGGGTAGACGATCCGGTACAGGTGCGCCTGGAGGCCCGCGTGGTGCCCCGCTAGGGGGTAGAATGCGAGTGTATCACTCAGTCCGCGCAGCCGATGCGGGGCCCAGTCGGCGGCTCCGATAGAGGAATCCCTTAGCCCCCCGTGACGACCCGTGAACACCCGTCAAGCCCTTCTCGAGCGCGCCAAGGCCGCTTTTGCCGAGCGGGGTTATGCCGCTACCAGCCTGGAGGCACTGGCGCACAGCCTAGGCCTTTCCAAAGCTGCCGTCTACCACCACTTCCCCTCCAAGCGGGCCTTGCTCGAGGCGCTGTTGGAAGAAGCCCTGGAGGAGACCCGCCGGGCCCTGAACCAGCCGGTAGGGCTCGAGCAGCGGCTGCTCGGCTACGCCTTAGCCTACCGCGGACAGGTCGAGCCCCTGGCTGCCCTCATGACCGCCCACTCCGGGCGGCGGGGCGGCGACCAGGAAGCGGTCAAGGTCTCGCTGGCGGCCATGCAGCAGGGGATGAACCTCCTGGCCGGGGTGCTCGAGCCGGTAGTCCCGGGTGAGGGAAGGGTGTTGGCAGCGATCTTCTCGTCTATCGTTCATGGGGCCTATATGGTAGGGCGACACCTGCCGGGATATGAGGTCGAATCCTTGCTGCGCCAGGGGGTGCGGATTTTCGTTTGGGGCCTGGCCCGACCGAACGCCGAACCTTTGTGAACGGACGCTAGACCCCCAGTGAAGCGGGTACTTCTACAGGCTATCCCTGCCTATATTTCAGCTTCGGTTAAGCGGCCCTATGCCAAAATAAATGTCGTGAGCGTCCGGGTGCTGTTGGTCGAGGACGACCGTGGGGTGCGCGAGGCCTTGAAGCTGGGCCTCGAGCTGGAAGGCTATACCGTGCTGGAAGCTTCTAACGGCCCGGAGTGTCTGCGCAAGCTGGGGGAAAGCCTCGACGCGGTGATCCTCGACGTGCTGATGCCGGGCGGCGACGGCTTCGGGGTGTTGCGCGAGATCCGGCTCAAGAGCAGCGTACCGGTGTTGATGCTCACCGCCTTGGACGAGGTGGAGTGGCGGGTCAAGGGGCTAAAAGAGGGGGCCGACGACTATCTGGTCAAGCCCTACGCGCTCCCCGAGGTGGTAGCCCGGCTCGAGGCCGTGCTGCGCCGCACCCGTAAGGAGGACGCGATCCTCTCCTACGCCGACCTCACCTTGTTTCCGGCCAAGATGGAGGCCCGCCGTGCCGAGCGGCTGCTCGAGCTTTCCCCCAAGGCCTTTTTGCTCCTCAAGTGTCTGGTCGAACACGCCGAGCGCATCCTGCCCAAAGAAACCCTGATGCAGCGGGTCTGGGGCGAGGAGGTAGAGCCCAACACGCTCGAGGTCCACCTCTCGGCCCTGCGCCGCGCCCTGGGCGAGCCTCCCTTGCTCCACACCCTGCGCGGGCACGGATATATCCTCAGGAAGTGATGACGGACGTCGAACCCGGTACGTCTTACGCCGGGAAAGGCTCGTGGGGTGTAGCCGGTGGCCGGTGGACAAAAGCTTTCTCCGCGAGCCACGAGCTACGAGCTACTGGCCGCTTTTGACGTATGACTAACCCATGTCCCGCCATTTGGCCCTCGCCACGAAACTACACCTCAGCCTCCGTGCCCGCCTCTTTCTCTGGCTGCTGATCGCCCTGAGCCTGCTGCTGGTGCCGCTGGGGGTGCTCACCGTGGGCGAAGCCCAGCGTGCAGCGCAAGCCGGGCTCGAGCGGGCCGCTTTGTCGGGTTTGGGGGTTTTGGTGGCCGAGGATGCCGGGGTGCGCGAGCTGTTCTCGCTTGTCCAGCGCTTCGGCGGGGGCGTGGGTTACGTGGTTCGGCTTCCGGGGAGGGGAGATTTCCCTGATTTGATCGAGCCCACGGTGAGCTGGACGGATCGGGGGGATTACCGGCTCCCGGAGGGTTTGACCCAGGCCCTCTCGCGGGGGCAAAGTTACCGACGCTTGGTGGGGGATACTTTGTGGCTGGCCCTGCCTACCGAGGCCGGAGGTCTGGGTCTGGGCGTACGGGTTTCCGAGGTGGCTGCTCTGCCCTCTAGGCTCTTCCAGCTCTATAGCGGCCTGGGGGTGGGGCTACTGATCCTGGCTTGGGCGGTGGGAGCCTGGGGACTTTCGCGCTCGCTGAGGCCGACCTTGGAGATGTCGGAGGAACTCTCCAGGCGCAACCCGGATTTTCTCGAACCCCTGAGCGAGCCCCGCTTGGCCGAGCTGCGCCCGGCGGTGCTTTCGCTCAACCGGCTGATGGACGAGCTTTCCCGGGCCTTCACCCGGCTCAAGGCCCAAGAGGAGTCAGCCAAGCGCTTCGCCTACGGAGCCTCGCACGAGTTGCGGAACCCCCTGGCCGCCCTCAAGGGCTATCTGGAGGTGCTGGCCCGCCGCCCCGGCGAACCGCGGGCCATCGAGGGAGCCTTGCACGAAGCGCGGCGGATGGAGAGCCTGCTCGAGGGCTTGCTCACCTTAGCCCGGCTCGAGGGGAGGGGCCGAATCGAGGGAGGACCTCAGGACTTGGCCGCCTTTCTAGAGCGCTATGTCCCCGAACGTCTATCCGAGGTGATCGGGGAGGCGCGGGTTCAGGCCGAACCTGCCTTGCTCACGCTGGCCGTCGAAAATCTGCTCAAAAATGCCCACAAACACGGAGGGGGCCAGGTGCAAGCCCGGCTCGAGCCCGACGGCGGGGGTTACTGGCTGTGGGTCGAGGACCAGGGGCCGGGGTTCGCGCCGGAGATCCTGCCTCGAGCCTTCGAGCCCTTCATCAAGTTCGGAGACGGCACTGGGTTGGGGCTGGCGATCGTAGCGGCAGTGGCCCGGGTCCACGGGGGCCGGGTCGAAGCCCAGAACCTCGCGGAGGGCGGGGCCAGGGTCGGGATTTGGCTGATCGGAGCCAGGCTGGAGGCTAAAAGCTAGGGGAGAGAAGAGGAGAAAAAAGCAAACACCAGAGCAGTGAGGGTCTTTTGTTCCCCCTCCCCTCTTATCTCCGCTTTCAGCCCCATTTCAGCCAACGACCCCGGATGCCTTAAGCCAACCCCCCTACCCTAAAAGCAATGAGGGTCCAGGTTTAGGAAAGGGATCGAGGGCTCTATATTCTCGAGTTGGAGCGGCTTAGGATGGGATTCGTGCACACGATCGGTCGGGTTTTGCTGGCAGGTGGGCTTTGGGCTGCCGGGGTGGTGCTGGCCCACGGGACCCACTACCTGCCCGCCTCGGGGGCGGGGGTGAAGGTTTTTCAACCGGCCAAGCCCCTACCCCCGGTAGAATTGCAGGACACCTGGGCCAAAACCGTGAGTTTCCCGCCGAAGGGCACGGCCTGGGCCATCTACCTGGGCTATACCGGTTGCCCCGACTTGTGCCCGATGACCCTCGAGCGCCTGCGCCAAGCTTATGGCAACCTGGGCAGCCCCAAAACCCTGCGGTTGGGCTTCGTGAGCCTGGACCCGGCCAACGACACCCCCGCCGTGATGGGCCGCTACCTGCGCGGCTTCCAGCCGGTGGAGGGCTTTACCGGGAAGCCGGAAACCATCGCTCGGCTGGCCGAGGGGCTCGAGGTGCGCTATAACCCTGGCCCCGGCGGGACCCGCCTCTACCACACCGACGCCATCGCCCTCCTGGACGAGAAAGGCGGGTTGGTGCGGATGATCTTCGGGGCCAGCCGCCTCTCGGCTACGGCCCTCACCGAGGAACTCAAGCGTCTAGGAAGGTCACCATGAAGCGCTTTCTTCTGCTCCTCCCGCTCTCGGCCCTGATGCTGGCCACGGCTCCGCAGGGGTGGGTTTCGGCCCAGGCCGGGGATTCCATCCCTACCTACTACGACACGGTGGGGCCGATCCTCCAGTCCAACTGCGTGGGCTGTCACACCGAAGGGGGTATCGCTCCTTTCCCGCTCGACGACGCCAAGTGGGCGGTGCGGATGGCTCCCGCCATCGCGGCGGCGGTGCAGTCGGGGCGGATGCCGCCCTGGCCGCCCGGGGGCGATACCCCGCCCCTCCACGGTGACCGCCGCCTGACCCCCGAGACCGTCCGGACCCTGGTCCGCTGGGCCGAGGCCGGGGCCCCGCTGGGGAGGCTGCGCTACTTGCCCCTGCCCCCGTCCGGCACAAGCTCGGCCCCGCTGCCCTATAGCCTCAAACCGGTCCAAGCCTACACCGCGGATACAAAGCTGAGCGACGACTACCGCTGCTTCCAGATCGACCCCGCTTTGAGCAGCGACACCTTCGTGACCGGCTATCGCATTCGGCCTGGCCAGACCCAACTGGTCCACCACGTGATCCTCTTCGTCATCGGGCGGGAGCAGCTGGCCTTAGCTCAGTCCCGCGATGGGCGCGACGGCAGGCCGGGCTGGCCCTGTTTCGGCGGCCCGGGGCTCTCCGGGAATCCCGCCGACATCGCAGCCCCGCTGGGCTTTTGGGTTCCGGGCACCCAGGGCACCGATTTCCCCCCGGGCACCGGCTTCCTGATGCGATCAGGCTCGAGGATCGTCATGCAGGTGCACTACAACCTGGCGGCGGGCCCGGCGGCCCCCGACCAAACCCGCCTGGAACTGGCCACCGCCCCAGGTAGCGCCGGCCTAAAGCCGTTGCTGGGGAATGCCGTCATAGCCCCGGTGGAGATCCGCTGCCCACCGGGGGCCAGCGGCGAACGCTGCACCCGCGAATACGCTCTGGCCCACACCGGGATGCGCTTTGTGGCCGAGGGTTCGCACCTTATTTGCAACACCAGCCCGGCCCTTTACCAAGCCCGCGACATCGGGAACGGCTCGAGCCAGGTCACCACCTGCGACCGCCCGGTGCCGGGAGACCGGGTTCTCCTGGGGGTAACTGCTCATATGCACTTGCGGGGGGTCAGGGTCAAGCTCGAGCTGAACCCCGGCACCCCTCGCGCCCGGACCCTGCTCGACATCCCCCGCTGGGACTTCCGCTGGCAGGGCGAGTATTGGTTTGAAGAGCCGATCCGGGCCAATCGGGGCGACACCGTGCGGATCACCTGTATCTACGACAACTCCGGCCCCATCCCGGGCCCCGGCGGCGAGCCCCTCGAGCCCCGCTATATGGTCTGGGGCGAGGGCACTACCGATGAGATGTGTCTGGGCTTCTTGAGCTGGATGAGGCCCTAGAGGGGGAGCGTGCGCCGAGCTTTCGCCGTGCTGCTGGGCCTGATCCTGGGGTCAGGGTGGGCCCAGGATTTCAACGCCGAGTACCTGAGCCGCTGCCAGGAGGTGGCCGACAACCTGCGCTTCCAGTTCATGTACCTCGAGCGGGTCTCGGAAAACCGCTGGTTGTTGCGGGTGGTGCTGGGCCGGGGCGGTTTCGCCCTGACCCGTCTCACGCTGGACGCCCAGGCCGAGCCGGTGCAGATGGGGCTGGAAGACCTGGCCCAAGCCCTCACCCGGCAGGACAGCCCCCCCGACCCGCAACTCCTTCGCCGTTTCACCAACCGGCTCCAGCGGCTCCAGCGCGAGCTTAACCTGGCCAATTACGTGGTGCTCGAGCCGAGGGGCTACCGCTGCTTCCTCACCCACCAGGGGCGGGTGGTGGGGATTTTGCGCTTTACCCAGAACAACCTCCCCCGCCCCGAGCCCCGGTGGCGCGAGGCCTATCTGCGGGCTGCCTTCCGCTTTCCCGAGCCCGGCGTGGCCCCGGATGCGCGGTAATCCCCCAAGCGCTCTGTGCTATGCGCTATTGCGCCAAGCGCTTCGCGCCGTGCCCCCTGGATGGGCCTTTGGGCTCGAGGGGGCGAGGGGGGATTGCCCGGTAGAATGCCCTTGATGAAGCTGCTGGTCGGGCCACCTGCTTCGGGGAAGACTACCCGGCTCCTCGAGCGCGTGCAGGAAACCCTAGCCCGGCGCAGGCGGGCCTGGTGGGTGGGGCTGCCGCACCAGCGGGCTTATGTGTACCGGCGGGCCACCGAAAGGGGCGGGGTGATGGGGCTCGAGGTGATGTCCTTTCAGCGGGCCTACTACCGCCTCCTCACCAGCAACTACGGCCTCAAACCGATCCTCACCGGGCCGGGCCGGGTCGCGCTGGTGGGGGAAGCCCTGCGCGACAGCGACGACCAGCTAGTCAAGGGCCATTGGCCCCCGGCTAGTGCTGCTACACAACCGAGCCCCGGCGAAGCCCGCCTCTTCGCCCGTGCGGTGGCCGAGGCCAAGCGTTTCGGGGTTCGCCCCGAGGAGATCCCCACCTCCGACTTCGAGGCCCGCCGCTTCGTGCGGGTTTACCGGCGCTACGAGGAACTCAAAACCACCTGGGGCCGCTGGGATTACGACGACTTCCGGCTCGAGGCGTTGCGCCTGGTGGAGTCGGGGGAGTACGGGCTCGAGGACGGCTTCGAACTCCTGGTGGTGGACGGCTTCCGCGAGTTGACCCCGGTCGAGACTCGCTTTCTGAGCGCGCTAGCTCAGAGAATCCAGGTCTGGGTGGCTTTACCCGAGGCTTTGGCGAATCTCGAAGCCAGCGAGACGCTGTCTCCACGCGATCCTCAGGTTCAAACTTATCGTGCCCCCAACCCGGTGAGCGAGGCCAGGTGGGTCTTGCGCTCGATCAAACGCGACCTGGCAGGTGGGATGAGCCCGCTCGACCTCGCCGTGGTCGCCCCCGAGAGCCGCCAGGCGGCCTTGCTCACCCTCGCCGACGAGTATGGCGTGCCCCTGGTCGAACAGACCCCCAAGACCGCCGCCGATACCCCCGAGGGTCGCCTGCTGCTCTCCCTCCTCGACCTGCCCGATTACCCCACCCCGAGCCGACTCCTCTCTATCCCCGAACTCGTCCCGCTGGGCCGGGCGGCTTTGGGGCGCGGCCTCGCCGGGCGCGAGCCGATCGGGCGCTTGGCCACCGAGATGGGCTTGGCCGATTTCTGGCAAAACTGGATGGATCGCTTGGAACCCGGCCCGGACGCCCTGCGCTGGGCCAGGGGTCTCCTCGACAGCCTGCCGCAAATCCACGGAGCGCGGCGGGAACTTCTGCTCGAGCGGGCCAAGGAAGCGGGGCGCATCGCCAGCGGCCCCGACTTCCGCCCCTGGTGGGCGGCCCTTATCGCCGAGACCTACGAGCCCGCCCGCCCCCCCGGCGGGGTGGCCCTGCTCACCCCGGTCCTCGTCAGCGGAACCCGTTACAAGAAGCTTTACCTGACCTACGCCGTCGAGGGGGCTTACCGAGTGGGGGAGCGCGAGGATTACTTCATCCCCGAGGAAGACCGGATGGCCCTCGAGACCCTCTTTGGCCAGATTGGGTTGCCCCGGCGCTTCCAGGGGCGGGATCGCTTGCTCTTGGCCGAGCTGCGCACTCGAGCCGAGGAGGTGGTCATTACCTACCCCGAGGCCGACCAGGAGCGACAGAACATCCCCGAACCCGCGTTGGTGCAAGGCCGCGCCCCGCGTCTGCCCGAACTTCCGCCGGGGAGTGCGCTCGAGATCGGGGAGGGCATCCCCTACCGGGCCAGGCTCTCCACCCTCACCCTGGGCAGCGCCACCATCGAGCAGCTTCGGCACTATGAAGACTGCCCTTTCCGTTTCTGGATCGAACGCCGTCTGGGAATCCAGGGGCAAGCCCCGTGGTGGCGGAGCCTGGTGCGCGAACTGCGGCAAGTCCAGCGGTTGAACGAGGCGCGCTTCGAGACCCTCAAGACCCGTTTCGCGGAGGCGGCGGGCTGGCTCGAGCGCTTCCAGGAACGGCTGTTTTCCCTGACGTTCGATCTTGCTCTGCCGACCCAGGGCGAACCCCAAGCCCGCATTGACGCCGCGCTCAACCGGGGCGGCGAGGTGAGCCTTTACACCTTCACCGAGCCCGGAACCGTGGAGCCCAAGGAGTTCTTGCGGGGCCGCTGGAGCGAGCTGTGGCTCGCCGGGTATCTGCTCGAGCGCAACCCCCGCCAGGTGAGGTCGGTGCGGCTTTTCGTGTGGCCGGTGCTGGGGGAGCCGCTCGAGGCGTACGAAACCCCCATCACCCTGGAAAACAAGCCGGTTAAGCGCCAGATTGACTACCGAGTCATGAAGGTGCAGGAAGTCCTGGAGCGCTTTCACGCAGGAGACGTGAGCCCCAGTCCGGGGTTTCGCTGTCGGGAGTGTGCGGTGCGCGACGTGTGCCGCGAGGGGAAAATCGGTTGAGGTACAATGGTCATAGCGATGGAAACCACCGAAACCAAGATCAAGGTGCGTCTGGATGTAGAGCCTTCGGTGCCTCTGCCGGAAGGGATCGAGTTTGTCGAGATGCCCCCGGAAGAACTCGAGCAGTTCGTGCGAGAACTCCTCGAGGAAAACGCCGAGGTACTGAGTGGCCTTGCCCAACGATAAGCCCTTTTATCGTCACAGAGGGTATCAATACCCTACTGCACAGATCGTTGAGATCCTTCACGAAAACGCGATAAAAGATTACGGAGGTTTGCTCGGCATCCGCGATCCCGGAGCGTTAGAGTCTGCCTTAAGTGCCCCTTTAGTCATGGCGGGCGGGGAAGATGCTTATCCCACCTTCTTCAATATGGTTGCTGCAATCGGGTTTCGGCTTGCCAAAAATCACCCCTTCAATGATGTGAATAAGCGCACCACATGGCTCACAGTGGCTGCGACCCTGAAGAGGAATGGGTATTATCCTCGGCGTCCAGACACTGAACTTGAAGACATGATGGTCTTGCTGGCGGCAGGGCATGACATCGCCGGTTTCTGGGTGTTTCTACTCATCGCCTGCAATCAGGACTACACCGACGAACGGCTGTGAAGATTCGCGTAGCCTCCGCCGGAACCGGTAAAACCGCCAGCCTGGTGCTGCGCTACTTGGGTTTGCTCGCCTCCGGCATCCCCCTCCGCCGCATCGCCGGGGTGACCTTTACCCGCAAGGCCGCCGACGAGTTGCGGGTGCGGGTAGGGGAGGCGCTGGGAGACGTGCTGACCACGGGCCGCCACCTAGATTTTGTCTGCGACCCGGTGTTCCGCCCACAGTTCGAGGAGGCTCGGCGCGAGCTTTCCGGGGCCACCCTCACCACCATCCACGGCTTCATGATCGAGTGCCTGCGGCGCACCGCGCCCCTCTTGTTCCTCGACCCGGATTTCTCACTGGTGGGAGACTGGGAGGCCCGGGCCTTCTTCGAGGAGGAGTGGCGCTCGCTGCTGTATCTTTCCTCAGACCCGACCCACCCTCTGTTCGGCCAGGTCAAGCCCGAGATGGGCGAAGCGCTCTTGCACCTCTTTGGGAAGCGCTCGCTGGCGGCTTCCTACACCCCGTCTCCCGGCCAGGAGAACGCGGCGCTGATCAAGGTCTACGAGACCGTCTTCGCCAACTACAGCAAGCGGCTGGGCTCAGGGCTTCTTTCCCCCTCCGAAGTCGAGCGCCGCGCGCTCGAGCTCTCCACCAATCCCCGTGCAGTCGGGCGGCTGCTGGAGCGATACCGGGTGGTGCTGGTGGACGAGTTTCAGGACGTGAACCCCTTGCAGGGCGAGTTCTTTCGGGCCTTGGAGGCCGCCGGGCTGCCCATCGAGGCGGTGGGCGACCCCAAACAGAGCATCTACGCCTTCCGCGACGCCGACGTGGAGGTGTTTCGTCGGGCCTTGGCCGAAGGGGAGGTATTGCCCCCGCTCGCCACCACCTATCGGCACAGCCGGGTCCTGGTGCGCTTCCTCAACCGGCTCACCGGGGGGCTCGCCACTCTAGGGCTGGGGTTCGGCCCGGAGGAAGCCCCGCCCGTCGAGGGGGTCCGCGAGGTTCAAGGGCGGCTCGAGGTGCACTGGGTCGAAGGAGATGTCACCCTCGACGAACTCCGCGCCTTCGAGGCCCAGATCCTGGCCCAGCGGCTCCAGGCGCTATCCGAGCGGGTAGACCCCTCGGAGATGGCGGTGTTGGTGCGCTCGAGAAACAGCTTCGCCTTTCTCGAGGAGGCCTTTCAGCGCCTGGAGTTGCCCTATGTGCTGCTGCAAGGGCGCGGGTACTATGAAAGGCTCGAGGTGCGCGACCTCTACCACGCGCTCACCGTGGCGCTCGACCCGCGCGGGCTCTCGCTGGCGGCCTGGCTGCGGAGCCCCTTCGGCGGGCTGGGGCTCTCGGAGATCGAGCAGATCCTGCGCTCCGACGACCCCCTGGCCCTGTTGCAAGCCGAGTTCCCCGAGGTCTACGGTCGGCTGCGGCTGATCCAGCGGATGGTGCCGCAGTCAAAGCCGCTGGAAGCCCTCAAGTTTTTGGTGCGCGAACCGATCATCGGGGGCCGGGCCTACCTCGACCACCTGGGGGCCCGGGCTCGCGAGAACGTGGACGCGCTCTTGTTCCAGGTGGCTTCGCGCCCTCCCAGTGGCCTCGAGGTGCTGCTCGAGCGCCTCCAACTCCTCTCCCACCAGGCCGAGGCCGGGGACGTGCCGCAGTCGGGGGAGGGGGTGCAACTCCTGACCGTCCACGCGGCGAAAGGGCTCGAGTGGCCGGTGGTGGCGGTCTTCGACCTGGGGCGGCGGAACCCTCACCTCTCCCAGCCGGCCTACCTGGGGCCAGACGGCATGGTGGCGCTGCCCGAGACCCCCCTGTTCGACGAACTGCGCGAGCGGGCCAAGGCTCGAGAAGAAGCCGAGAGCTACCGGCTGCTCTACGTAGCGGCTTCCCGCGCGAGGGACGTGCTGATCCTCACCGGCTCGGTCAAGGCGGGGAAACCCGAGGGCTGGGCCGAGGTGCTGGCGAAGGTCGGCTTTGGCCCCGAGGCCCGTTTCTTCGAGCGCCCCGACTACGTGCAGCGAAGCTGGAACTACCGCCCGGTTCCGCCCTCCGAGCCGCCCGCTCCCAGACCGGGCCCGGCGGCTCCTCCCTGGCTCGAGCGGGTCTTCGAACCCTTCCCCTTACCCCCGCTGTTCTCCCCCTCGGCCCTGAAGCGCGAAGCGAATTTTCGCGGCGATAGCCGGGTGGAAGCTGAACACGAGCCCCTTCCCCTGCCCGATTTGGAGGAGGGCGACGAGGTGCCGGGGCGCGCTCGAGCGCTGGGCACGCTGGTTCATGCCGCGATCGCCCAGGGCTGGAACCCCGAGCACCCGGCCCACCTGGCGACGCTCGAGGCCCAGGAGGTGATGTTCCCTTTCGACCCTGCCGAGCGCGAGAGCATCCTGGCCGAGACGCGGGAACTGCTCCGGGCCTACCGGACCCTGCTGGGCCGGGAACTCCCCTGGCCCCGCGACGAGGACTACCCCGAACTGCCCCTGGCCTTGCCCGGCGGCTCTACGGTCTGGCAGGGGGTGATCGACCGGCTTTACCGGGTCGGGGAGGAGTGGTATTTGGAGGACTACAAGACCGACCACGAGGCCGTCCCTGAGCGCTACCACTTCCAACTGGCACTCTACCGCAAGGCCGTGCGCGAGGTCTGGGGGGTAGACCCCCGGGTGCGGCTGGTCTTTTTGCGCTTCGCTCAGGTGGTGGAGTTGGAGTCGGAAGTGCTCGAGCGGGCCTTGCTGCAAAATCTCCCGGGCTAAGAAACCCTATAGGCAATAGATGCCCGGGACAAACCTACCGGTCGAAAATAGGGTATTCTGACCTCGATCTGAAATGCTCAGACTATTGCCGCACAATGTGCAAGAGGTCGAGTGGCCGGAAGCCCACATCGGGGGTCTGACCGCCGAGGAAGCCGAGCAGAAGCTCGATTCCCTGCTGGGTCAGGAGGGCCATCAACGGCTCGAGCAAATGCTGGACCGGCTCGAGCGCGGGGTGCTGGTGGCCTTTGTCGGGATCGGGATCGCCTCGGTGATCCTGTTGATCTACCTGTTTTCGGCCTTCCATTTACTCGGCTAATCTTTTCTGCCGGAAAGCGAGCACTTCCGGTGGGTCGGAGGTGTCGTCTTTGTAAGTATCTCTACGATAGAAACGTTGGGGGCGGGGGAGGGGTGGCTGAGGAGGCCGCGCCGCTGAAACAACCCTACCCTTCTATCGTCGGCGCACTTAGGCCATTAGACCTCTGGGAAGATGGGAGGGAACAGACGCGCTGATGACATACTCGAGGGAAGGTGGCCGGGATATCACCTAACGGATAGGGCCGGTGGGGTTCCGCCGCACCAACCCAGCGCCCCAGCTTTCGCCAAACTTTCCTTTGCCGCACGCCCTACACTCTATGTCAGACCTCTTTGGCGTACGGTGGATGAGGTTCGACGTATAACTTCGCTGCGAACTCAGGCCGGGACTTCCCCTGCCGCGCGGGGACTCTCGTCCACCCAGGGTTCGACCACTACCCGGGTCTCGATCTGTGCATTGAGCGTGGCCGAGACCGAGCAGTACTTGGTGTGGGAGAGTTCTACTGCCCGCTCGAGGGCCTCTTTGGTCACGTTGGGCCCCGAGGCGATGTGGGTGACCAGGATACGGGTGTAGCGCTTGGGGTGCTCCTCGGCTCGCTCGCCCACGGTCTCTACCCGGTAGCGCGAGAGCGGCTGGCGCTTTTTGTTCATGATGTCCACCACGTCGTAGGCGGTGCAGCCCGCCAGGGCCGCCAGCAGCAATTCCATCGGGCGCATCCCGCTGGCGGGTTGATCGCCGTCGATCAGTACCTTGTCGCCCTGCTCGTTGATGCCCAAAAACCGGTGACCGACTAACTGGTGCACGACTACGCGCTTCGTCGCCATATTAGGAGCTTACCCCTCCTCCAAGGGCGGAATGTCACCTAGGATTCAAGCGGGCTTCGCGCTCAGACAGCGAAAAAACGGCGCACGGTCTCAATCACCTGCTCGACCTGGGCGTCCTCGAGGAAGGGGTGCATGGGTAGAGAGAGGACTTCTCGAGCGGCCTTTTCGCTCTCGGGCAGGCTGCCCTGGGGGGCCAGGTCGCGGTAAGCGGGTTGCAGGTGGGCCGGGAGCGGGTAGTGGACGCTGCTGCCCACCCCGTTTTCCTTGAGAAAGGCCGCGAGCCGGTCGCGCTCGGGGGTGCGCACGGTGTACTGGTGGTAGATGTGGTAGGCGTAGGGAGCCGGATCGGGGGTCTCTAGCACACCTCTCAACCCCTGGTCGTACAGGCCAGCGATCTGGCGGCGACGGGTGTTCCAGCCCTCCAGGTAGGGCAGCTTGACCCGCAGGATGGCTGCCTGCAAAGCATCGAGGCGGCTGGTGTAGCCCGCTGGCCGGATGTGGTGATAGCGCACCTTGGAGCCGTGCGCCGCGAGCAGCCGGGCTTCCTCGGCGATCTGGGGGCTCGAGGTGGTGATGAACCCGGCATCCCCGTAAGCGCCGAGGTTCTTGGTGGGGTAGAGGCTAAAACCTGCCGCGTCGCCCAGGTTCCCCGCCATCTGACCTGGCTCTCCGTCCACGGCGCAGTAGCGCGCCCCGATGGCCTGGGCGGCGTCTTCCAGGATCAGCAGGCCGTGTTGCTGGGCGAAGGCCCGGATCTCCTGCATGGGGGCGGGCTGGCCGTAGAGGTGCACGGGGAGGATCGCCCGGGTGCGCTCGCTGAGGGCGGACTCCAGGTGGGCGGGCTCGAGGTTGAAGGTTTGGGGGTCGATATCCACCAGCACCGGTTTGGCCCCAGCGTGCTGGATCGCCTCCACGGTGGCGATGAAGGTGAAGGGGGTGGTGATGACCTCATCCCCCGGCCCCAGGCCCATGGCCCGCAGGGCGATGAAGAGGGCATCGGTCCCCGAGGCCACCGTGATTACGTGGGGGCTACTTAGGTAACTCGAGAGTTCGGCCTCGAGGGCGCTTACTTCCGGCCCCCCGATATAACTGCCTGAGGCCAACACCCGGCCCACCGCTTCGTCAATCTGGGTCTTGAGGGTTTGATATTCGCGCTGGAGATCGATAATCGGAATCATAAGCATTAGGAGCGCAAAGCTACCTGTATACTCCTTTCCCCAGCCCAAAAGCCACTGCCACTGCCAGCAGGTTGGCGCTCCAGACCCCGAGTTCCGCCGGGATTAGCCCCGATAGCGCCATCAGCTTGCCCAGGCTGAGTACGGCGTAGTAGGCGATGGTAACCCCTAGTGCTAGCCCCAGCGCCACCGCCGGGCTGCTGGCCCGTCGGGCGGCTACCGGCAAGGCCAAGAAGAGGATCACCAAGTTGGCCAGCGAGACCGCCAGGGCCGAGTGCAGGTTGACTCGAGCCTCCCGGGCCTCGGCGGGGGTCAGGGTGGGGTTTTGCAGACGACGCCACCAGTGCGAGGGGGGGTAGGGGTTCTCAAAGCCGCCCCCGGCGAAGTTGGCCACGAGCTGGTCACGGTTTTGCGGCAAGGTGATCACCAGGCTGGCCTGGGGGTCTCGGCTTATGTTTTGCGCCCGGACGAGTTGGGGAAGGTATTTCTCCACCTCATCCAGGTTTTGGAAGTCGGGGACCGGCAGCTTGGCCAAGTCGAGGGTATAGAGCCGGAAGCCCCGCAGCTTGAGCTGGTAGTTCTCGAGCCGCCCCCGCTCGGCAAACACCACGCTGAGGGTCTGGCCGTTCCACTGCTGGAGCCGAACACCCACGATTTCCTGATGGGCGTTGTCGTAGCTGTCAAACAACAGCAAATAGTCTCCAATTTTTAGGTCTCGTCCGGTGAGCCAACCTAGCCCGCTGGTACCGGTGGCCACCTTGTCCCACCACACCACGGCGGTTTGTTGATTGGCCCAGGGTACCACCCGTTCGTTTAGGTACAGGGAAAACCCGGCCAAAGCCGCCGCCCCCAGCAAAATCCAACGGGCTGTGCGCAATACCGAGATGCCCCCGGCCTGCATCACCAGCAGCTCATTCTCGCGAGAGAGGCGGCTATAGCCGATCAGTACCCCGAGCAAGGTGGCCAGGGGGAGGGTCTGGGTGAAGATAAAGGGGATTTGCAGCCCGATCCACTGGAGGAGGCTGGTCACCGGAACCCCACCCACCCACTGGGCGCGCGCTAGCAGGTTGGAAAACGCGATCAGGGCGATGTAAAGAAAGATCCCGAAGAAAAAGGGCGGGAGGATCTCGCGCAGCAGGTAGCGATCAATACGGGTCATATGTTCTGAGCCTGGCTAGCGCAGCTCGAGCCCGAAGGAGAACCGCCCGCCTACTTTCTCATCCTTGTTCTGCGGGATGAACACGGTCTGGTAACCCACCTTCCAGATGAAACAGCAGTCGGCGTAGCGCACCTCGAGCCCCGCCCGGCTAAAGCCCTGGCGGACGAAATCATACCCCAGGGTGGGGGTGAGGCTGAAGGAATACGTACAGTCGAGGGGGTTGGGGATAAACCCCACCAACAACTCCCCCTGCTGCCAGTCGAGCCCGGCCTCGATGCGCGAGCGGCCCTCGAGCCAGAGTTCGCCGGCCTCGATGGGGAAACCGTAGCGGAGGCTGGCCTTGGTTTGGACATCGTAGAAGTCATAGCTGGCTTGAAGGTTAAGGCTGCCCCAGCGGGATTTGGGCACCATCAGCCCCACCGAGACCGACTGGGTGGGCTGGCGGCGCTCGTAGGCGAACCGGCTGGGGCGCACCTCCCAACCCTGTTTGTAGCTGAGCCGCAGCGAGAACTCCCCGTCGTAGCGGCCTTCCACCAGCCCACCAAAGGCCAGGTAAGGGGGGGACTCCCGGTCGTAGACGGCCCCTACCGCCCAGGGCTCGAGCCGGAAGCGGAAGGCCCCGTCTTGGTGGATCAGCGGGTAGCGGGCCTCGGCCCCCAGGGTCATTCCGGTGACCACCGGGTGGTTGGGGCTGGGGTTGTCCATATTCACGTCTTCCTGGGCGAGGCGCACGAAGGGGTTCAGCGAGAGCCTTCCCCAGGCCAGCCCCAAGCGGACTCCGGCCTCGGCGAGCTGTTTGTCGGTGTCGTTGCTGAAGAAGAGGGGGCCGTCCTCGACCCGGCTGCGGAAGTGAAGGCCGTCCTGTCCAGCTGCCATGCGGAAGCTCCCGCTTTTGCCTTCACGGATCATCCCCACCCCAAAGGTGATCTTCTCTGCCTGCAGGTCGCCGAAAAACCGTCCCCCCAGGCCGCTGGCGATCAGGGTTAGGCCGAAGGTGCCCTGGCGGAGATCCCCCGGCACGATGGGAACCGGAAGTTCTTCTACCCCTAAGACTAGCCCGCGCTCGTAACCGATCCGAAGCGGAGAGAGCAGGCCGCTGATTTTTACCATGCTATCCGATGCTGCGCTCCCTTTTTGGCTCAACCCGAAGATCGAGGCCAGCCCTCCTGGGGTGGAAAGGGTTTGGCGGTCCAGCAGTAGCTCTTCGGAGCGCAGCACGGGGAGGTGAAATAGCTCGACGGTTGCTTCGTCCAACAACAGATCCCCGGTCTCGAGGTTGAAGCGGGCGGTTTCCGAGACCGTCAGCAAATCCTCGCCACAGCGGCAGGGGGTAAGCCAGATACCCCTCGCCTCAAAGGTTTTTCCTTTGACCACGCCCTCTCGCGCCCGGAAGCGGTAACGGGCAGTCTGAGCCTCGAGGTTCTTGAGCTCGAGCGCCCCCTCGGCCTGTAGGTAGCGGATCTCCGGGGCCCGCAACGAGAGCCCGGTCGTCTCGAGGCAGGCTCCTTCGCTGAACACGGCGGTATCCCCGTCGTAGTCGAGGATACCCCCGCCGATCAGCCCCTGCGGGGTCTCGAGCACCACCGGTCGCTCGGCGCAAGATTCGGTTTCTAGGGGGCTTTCCTGGGCGTGAGCCCACCCCGCCAGGATCAATCCCAGGAGCAGGGTCTTCGTTACCAGTCCGTACACCGCTACAGTTTATCGGCAAAGGGCCGCAAACGGGCCAAGACCTCGGCGGCAACGCGGGTGGTAACCTGGGTCTTGCCGCTCTGGAAGGAGAGCAGCAGCAGGCTATCGGCTCGGTTCCCGCTGAGCCGATTGGCTCCGTCCTGGAAGGTGTAGGCCCCGATCACCAGGGCTTGGCGGGATTGGGTGTCCACCACCATCTTGCCCGCTTTGAGCTGTGGGGCCTGTGAGCGGATATCGCCCGAGAGCACCAGGCGGTTTTCCCCCAGCAGGGCCAAGCCGTCCTGGGCGCTGATGCTGCTAAAGTCCGGGGAACTCACCGTGAGCCCCTTGAGCCGCACGGTTTCGCCCTTGAGCTGGTAGTCCAGCTCGAGCGCGTTGAAACGGGTGTCGCCGGTATTGAACTGGGCTTGCCGGGCCCGAATGAACTCCCCGTCCTTGTACTGGATGTAAGGGGCCACCAGCCGGAGCCCGTTCCGGTTGTCGGTCAGAGTGCCTCCTCGGGGCAGGGTGGTCACGCCGGTGGCCAGGTCCACCTGCTGGTCCCCGTTGGCCTCGACGCTGAAACCGGCAAAACGGGCTCCCAGCAAAAGGGCTGCGGTGAGGGCTAAGCAGAGCCCCACCATGCGGGGCGGAAATACGCCTTTCATGGGCCTTATCCTACCGGTCCGGCTATGAAGGGCGTGAGCTTATTTCCCCGGGTTCTTTAAGTTGCGCCCGGGTAAGTTGGTCATCGGGGCAGTGCGGGAACGCCTCCGGTGATGTGAGCGGCGCAATCCCTGCAGGGGGCATCCCCCCAGCATCGGACCGCTACACGCCGGAGACGCTTGGTCAGAAGCTAAGCCGGGTGCGAAATCGCCCGCGCTGGAGGTTCGGGCCAGCCCTCGACGTCCGGTTGAAAACGGGCCTCGAGTGGGGAGCGTAGCGCGTGGGATCTTGATGAAGCCCCCGAGCCCAGCCTGGGCTTTCTGCGCCGGTCGAACTGGCGCTCGAGCTGGTCCAGTACCTGCCGCCACAACAGTTCTCGATAAACCCAAATCAGCCCGTGGGTGAGCCCCAACCCCCCACCCAGTGAGAGCAGCCCCCAGAGGAGTTGGCTCCACGGGTCCACCAAGAGCGGCCCGCCCCAGCCCAGGACCAGCCCCAAGTAGACCATCCAAGCTATCCCCGCGCCCAACCAGCCGCAACCCGAGAACCGCAGGGCTTGGTTGAGCCAGGCTTCGCCGAGGTGGGAAGGTTGGCCGTCCCGGGGAATGACCTCGAGTCGGGTGATCCCCCGGCGGGCAGCGGGAGCCCGCAGCCTGCGAACCGCAGCATAGTCCGTAACCGTGTAGGTCATCATCCCCTCCGACTTGCTTGACCGGAGTGTAGGTTTTCCACCGTTACAACACCGTTACAGTTCTGCCGGGAGGCCGCCGACCTGCAAAAAGACCGTCGCGGGGCCGAAAATGCTCCGTAGTCACCCAGCTGATTGGCCGGGATGAGCCGAGGATGAACGTCCTGAAGAGGTTTTTCTGCTTATAATGGCTCCAGATGCGTTTTTGGGCGTTGGTTTGGTTCCTGCTGCTTCCAGCTCTGGCATTTCCGCGGGTGGGGCTGCACGATGGCTTCACCCGTCTGGTTTTTGACTTGCCCAAGGCCGCTACCTACACGGTCTCGAGCGACAAGGGAACCCTCACCCTGCGTTTTCAGGGGGTGCGGCAGACCCAGGCCGACGAAGATGTGGACTCCGGTCAGGTGGCTTCCTACCAGGTGGTGCCCGGCGCGGGCGAGACGGTGGTCTACGTGCGCCTTAAACCCGGCGCTGAGGCCAAGACCCAGGTCTTCGACGACGGTGAGGCGAAGCGCCTGATCGTGGACGTGGCCCGGGCGGCCCCGACCGGCAAAGCATCTACCCCTAAAGCCCCGGTGCCTGTCCCCAAACCGGCTGCGAAAAAACCTCCGGTGGTGGTGATCGATCCCGGCCACGGCGGGATCGACCCCGGCGCGGTGGGTTACGTGATCGAGAAGGCCATCACCCTCGACGTGGGGCTGCGGCTCAAACGGCTCTTGGAGGCCGAGGGCATCCAGGTGGTGATGACCCGCTCGCGCGATATGCACCTCTCCACCGATAAACGCACCGACTTGGGGATGCGGGCCGCCATGACCGACAGCAGCAAGCGCAACCTCTTCGTCTCCATCCACGTCAACTCGGCGGTGCGCCCGGCACAGGGGATCGAGGTCTACTATTTCGGCGAGACCATGAGCCCGAGCTTGTTGGCCCAGGTGATCCGGGAAAACGGTGGGGGGAACCTCGGTCAACAGCTCACCCGCGAGGCTCGAGGGGTGGCTCAGCAGGCGGCCCGCGACGTGGTGGCGCAGGCCAACTTGCAGTTCTCCCGGCGGCTAGCCCAGATGGTGCATGACTCGATAGTGGGAGTGACCGGGGCGGTGGACCGGGGGGTACAGTCGGCTCCTTTTTACGTGATCCGCAACGCCCGTATCCCGGCCATCCTGACCGAGATCGGTTTTGCCAACCACCCCCAGGAGGGGCCCCGGCTCGCCGACCCCAACTACCGGGAAAAACTCGCCCAGGCCATGGCCCAGGCCATCACCAAGTTTCTGGCCAACGGAGCCTTTGCCCAGCGCTAACAGGGTCTCACAGGGGGTCGTCCTGCAACACCAGCGTCTTCAGGTACAGCGACTCGGGGACGTGCAGGCTCCAGGGGTGATCGGGGGGCTGGTAGGTAATCGTGTGCACCCGCAGGCGGCGGCCTTCGTCGGCGGCAGCCCGGCGGGAGACCTCGAGCAACTCCTCCACCCCCAGATAGTAGGCACAGCTCGAGAGCCACAGCCAGCCCTCAGGCTCGAGCATCCGCAGGGCCGGGCGGATCAGGTCCACCAGATGCCGCTTGACCCGGGGCAATTCGTCGGGCTTTTTGACCAGCGTGGGCGGGTCGAGCAGGACGTGGTGGAAAGGCTGGCCCCGGGCCGCGAGTTCGTTCAAAACGCCGAGGGCCTCCCCAGCGCGAATATCCACCCGCAGCTTGGCCTTGGCTGCCGCTCGATCCAGCACGCCCAGGGCTTCTAAGTCCTTGTCTACCGCCAGCGCCAGCGCTCCCTTCCGGGCCGCCCGCAGGGCGAAGCCCCCCACGTAGCTGTACACGTCCAGCACCCGCTCGCCGGGTCTGACCAGGCTCTCGAACAGGCGGCGGTTCTCCCGCTGGTCGAGGTAGAAGCCGGTTTTCTGGGCCAGGGCCAGCGGGATGGGGAAGACTAACCCGTCTTCCTCCACCTCGAGCACCCCCGGCACCTCCCCGAAGATCACCCCGGTTTTATCGGGCAGACCTTCCTGCCGCCTCGAGTCCACGTCGCTGCGCTCGTAGATTCCCTGGGGGTTCAGGGTCTCCCGGCCTTCGCCGCGAAACAACGTCTCGAGCAGGGCCGGGAACCACACCTCGCGCAAGGCTTCCATGGCCCGGTTGCGCACCTGGAGCACCAGCACCCCCCCGAACCGGTCCACCACCAGCCCCGGCAGCCCGTCGGCCTCAGCGTGGACCAGGCGGTAAAAGCTGCCTAGGCCAGAGCGTTTCTCGAGCGCTCGGCGGAACCTCCGGGCGAAGAGGGATTTATCCAGCGGGCCTTTATCCCAGCGATAAATCCTCAGGGCCACGCGGCTTTGGGGGTCGTAGTACCCCACTGCCAAAAACTGGCCTTCGGCACTATAGACCTCGGTGATCCCGGGCTGGGCAGGAGCCTCCTGAAGCTCGTCGGCGAAGAGCCCCGGATAGAAGTTGCGCACTTTTTTGTCTTTGCCTGCTTTGGCGATGGCCCGTTGCACCGAAGAAAGCATACAAAAAATCCCTTCTCTCAAAAGGGAGAAGGGACTCGGGTCTGGTGGGCCGTGCAGGACTTGAACCTGCGACCAATCGATTATGAGTCGACCGCTCTAACCAGCTGAGCTAACGGCCCATGCGCAGACCACTTTAGCAGGAGATCGTGCCGGGCTCAATCGCCCAACACGAACTCGCAGAAGGGGTGCTCGGGATCGGGGCAAGGATCGCCCCTCAACCCCAGTTTTTCGCAGAAAGGGACAGCGTTCAGGCTGGACTGCTGCGACAGCATCCATAGCTGCCGCCAGTCCTCGCGCGGGTTGTTAAGGCTTCCGGGGCGGCTCGAGACCGGGGTGGCGGTCCTGGCCGGTGATCTGGTCCTCGAGTTCCCCGATGTAAGCGGCCAGGGTGTTTCCGGCCTTTTCGATGACGTCGCGCAGGTTTTCTTCAGCTTGCTCGAGCCGCGCGAGCAGCTTGCTGTTATCCACCTGCTTCATGGCCTCAAACTCGGCCTCGAGGTACTTCTTGAGTTCGCTAAAACGGCTGGCCTCGGCGTCGTCGGCCAACTTGCGCTGGGCCAAGAGTTCGCGGGCGTATTTCTTGACCTCGAGCAAGGCTGACTGCTCGAGGCCGATGCTGTAGAGGAAGTACCCGATCACCAAAACCCCCATCAGGATCAGCAGGATGAGCCCGAAGGGGGCCTCCACCCGGGTCAGCAGGAGCGAGAGGCTCTCCCTCTTCATGAATAAGGGCCAGTTGAACCCGGCAAACAGGCCCATCAGCACGATGATTAGAAGCAAGATGACATTGCGGGCACGCATAGATGCACCTGAACTCCGGGATTATACCAAGGCGTGTCGTCGTACGCTGCACGTCTCCCAAGGGCCTGTGGCTTATAGCTTGTGGGAAAAGCTTCTACCACGAACCACCGGCCCATTTTTGATGTTCGACCTATGGCGCAGGACGTACGACTAAGCAACTCGAGCCAAACTTGGAGTATCGTGGAAGCGCTTCAAGTCGGTGGATGCGCTGCGAAAACTTCTGCGAGGGATAGAGCACTTTGCCGTGCCTGAGGAGGGATTTATGCGCTTGCTGTGGGCGTTATGGCTCGCTGTCGGTTGGGCTTTGGCGGTCGCGTCGGCTACTCCGGTGACCTTCAAGTACACTCCCCCGCAGGGCACTGAGGTGCGTACGGTCAGCCTGCGCGGGCAGATGAACAACTGGGGCGAGACCCCCATGCGGCTCGAGAACGGCGTTTGGACCGTGACCGTGGAGGTGCAGCCGGGCCGGGTGCAGTACAAGTTCTTTATCAACGGGCAGTGGCCGCGCGACATGTGCGCCGGGGGCAACTTAGCCGGGCCAGACGGCAAGATTGACCCCCAGGCCGAAGGCTGTGTGGACGACGGCAACGGCGGGAGGAACGCCTTGCGCACCGTGAGCGGTCAGGCCGCCCAGACCCCGGCAGCGCCCAGGACCGAAGCCAAACCCGCTCCTCCGCTCGAGGCCAGCAAGGCCCGCGTCCACTACTTCCGCCCCGACGGCAACTACGCCGGTTGGGGCTTGCATTTATGGGAGGACACGCTCGAGCAGGTGGAGTGGAGCAAACCCTTCCCGCCCACCGGCCAGGACGACTACGGTCTGTATTGGGACTTCCGCCTCAAAGAGGGGGCCAAGAAGGTGGGGTTTATCGTCCACAAGGGCGACGAGAAAGACCCCGGCCCGGACATGTTCCTCCTACTCGACCAGCACGGGCGCGAGATCTGGGTGCTCTCGGGCAGCGCCCAGATCTACACCCAGCGCCCCGACACCTCGGCGCTCCCCAGTGGCGACCTGGCCAAGGCCCAGGCCCACTGGCTGACCCGCGACACGGTGGCCTGGAACCCCAGGGGATTCGTCCAGGGGGCCACCGTGCGGCTTTTCTACAGCCCCTCGGCCCGGCTCAACCTGACCCGCGACGGGATCACCGGGGGGTTCCCCATCACCCTCGAGCCCGCCACGCTCTCCGAGGCGCTCAAGGCCAAATACCCCCACCTGCGCGAGCTACGGGCCTTCAAGTTACCGGCGGACGAACTCGAAAAGGTTCCTGGCATCCTCAAGGGGCAGTTCGCGCTGGCGGCCTTCGGCGCCGACGGCAAGCTCCTCGACGCCACTTCCCTGCAAATCCCTGGTGTGCTCGACGACCTCTTTTTCTACGATGGCCCGCTGGGGGTAACGTTCGCCAACAACGTCCCCACCCTGCGCCTGTGGGCGCCCACGGCCCGCTCGGTCAGGCTATTGCTCTTCGATTCGTCCGGTGCTCAGAATCCTACCCAGGCGCTCGAGATGACCGAGGAGAAAGGGGTCTGGAGCCTCGCCGGGCGGCCCGATTGGAAGAACAAGTTCTACCTCTATGAAGTGCAGGTCTTTGTGCGCGGCAGCGGGAAGATCGAGACCAACCAGGTCACCGACCCCTACGCGGTCTCGCTCTCGATGAACTCCAGACGCAGCCAGATCGCAGACCTGAACGACCCGGCCCTCAAACCGCAGGGCTGGGACGCCTTACGCAAACCCCCCCTGGACGCCTTCGAGGACATCGTGCTCTACGAACTCCACGTGCGGGACTTCAGCGCCAACGATCCCAGTGTCCCCGCCAACCTGCGCGGGACCTTCAAGGCCTTCACCTTGCCGAACTCGAACGGCATGAAACACCTCTCGAGGCTGGCCCAGGCCGGGCTCACCCACGTCCACCTGCTCCCCACCTTCGATATCGCCACCATCAACGAGGACAAGTCCACCTGGAAAAATCCCCCCGACCTCTCCCAGCTTCCCCCCGACTCGGAGGAGCAGCAGGCGGCGGTGAACGCCATCCGCGGCCAGGACGGCTTCAACTGGGGCTACGACCCCTACCACTTCAACGTGCCGGAGGGCAGCTACTCCACCAACCCCGATGGCCCGCTGCGCATCTCGGAGTTCCGCGAGATGGTGCAAAGCCTCAACAACACCGGCCTGCGGGTGGTGCTCGACGTGGTCTACAACCACACCAACGCGGCGGGCCAGGACGAGAAATCGGTCTTCGACCGGATCGTGCCCGGCTACTACCACCGCCTCAACAAAGACGGCAACCTCGAGACCTCGACCTGCTGCGCCAACACCGCCAGCGAGCACCGGATGATGGAGAAGTTCATGGTGGACTCGGTGGTGCTGTGGGCCAAAGCCTACAAGGTGGACGGCTTCCGCTTCGACCTGATGGGTCACCACATGAAGGCCAATATGGAGAAGGTGCGCAAGGCCTTGGATGACTTGACGCTCGAGCGGGACGGCGTGGACGGCAAGAAGATCTACATCTACGGCGAGGGTTGGAACTTCGGCGAGGTCGCCAATAACGCCCGGGGGGTGAACGCCACCCAAATAAACCTGGCCGGAACTGGCCTCGGCACCTTCAACGACCGCATCCGCGACGCTATTCGGGGTGGGAACCCCTTCGGCGATCTGCGCGAGCAGGGCTTCGCCACCGGCCTCTTCAGCGACCCCAGCGACTTCAGCAACAAACAGGGGAACGCCGAAGCCCAGCGCAATCGGCTTCTTGCGCTCACCGACCAGCTCAAGACCGGGCTGGCGGCGGGCCTCAAGAACTACAAGTTCACCGACCGCGAGGGCAACCAAGTGAGCGGTGAACAGGTCAGGTACGGTGACGCCCCGGCGGGCTACACCCTCGACCCCCAGGAGATTATCAACTACACCTCCGCTCACGACAACGAGACGATCTGGGACGCGGTGCAGGCCAAGGCCTCGGAGAAGGACAACCTCGCCGACCGGGTGCGGATCAACAACCTGGCCCTGAGTCTGGTGATGCTCTCCCAGGGCGTGCCCTTCTTCCACGCCGGTGATGACCTGTTGCGCTCGAAGTCCCTCGACCGCGACAGCTACGACTCGGGCGACTGGTTCAACCGGGTTGACTGGACCTACCAGACCAACAACTGGGGGGTGGGCCTGCCCCTAGCCGATAAAAACCGCGACAACTGGCCCTGGATGAAACCTCTGCTGGCGAACCCCGCCCTCAAGGCCAGCCCCGCGGACATCGGGTTCGCCGCCAGTTACTTCCAGGAGTTGTTGCGCCTGCGCAAGAGCAGCCCCCTGTTCCGCCTGCGCAGCGGCGAGGACGTACAGAACCGGCTCAGCTTCCTCGATACCGGCAATCAGCCGGGGGTGGTGGCGATGGTGCTGGAAGATCAGCGCCAGGGCCTCGCCGACCTCGACCCCAACAACCAGCGCATCCTGGTGGTCTTCAACGCCACCCCACAACCGGTTCGGCTCACGGCCAACCTGCCCGGCAACTGGCAACTTCACCCGCTCCAGCGGGACTCGGTGGACGCGCTCACCAAGCAGGCGGCCTTCTCCGGCGGGGCCTTCAGTGTGCCGGGCCGAACCACCGCCGTCTTCGTGCTGCCCAAGTAGGTCGTGCTCGAGGGTTCGTTGTCATGCTGAGCGAAGTTAAGCGCACGGCGCTCGACATCCCCGGACGTGGGTCACTCGCCTGCCGCTCGGGTAAACGGTGTTCTGTCCCCCTTTAGGGATTCAACGTGCGAAACCGCCGACGGCTCGAGTGGAAAGCTCGGTCGCTTTACAGATCGGTTGCTTTACCCGAGTAGCAAACGGTGTCGGCCCAGGAGAGATGTCTTGCTGCGCTCGACAGGACAGCATGACTTTCGGGGAGTTACTGGAGGAGGGACCATGCGATTCCTGATGTTTTTGTGGGTGGTGCTGGGGTTGGCCCTGGCCGTGCCCGTCACCTTTACCTATACCCCACCCGAGGGCCTCGAGGTCCGCTCGGTCTCCTTGCGGGGCAGCTTCAACAACTGGGAAGAAGCCCCCATGAAGTCCGGGGGCGGGGTCTGGAAGATCACGCTCGAGCTTCCCGAGGGAGAGTACACCTACAAGTTCTTCATCAACGGCGAGTGGCCCAGCGACATGTGCGCGGGTGGCAAGTTCGGTGGCAAGCTCGACCCCCAGGCCGACCGCTGCACCGACGATGGTTTCGGCGGGCAGAACGCGGTGCGGGCGATCCGTGCCCAGGCCGATAACCCCCCGCCCACCGGCCCGGTTCCGGTCGTCGGCCCCACCCGACCCCAACCCAGCGCCGACCTCAACTTCGAGCACGACCCCAAGCTGCCCAAATTCGTCTCGGTGGCGGCGGACCGGCTCTCGGTGCGCTTCCAGGCCGGGGAGGGCTCGGTGAAGTGGGCCATCGTCCAGGCCGAGGGCAAGAACTACCCCATGCACCGGCAGATCTGGCAGGACGGCAACGAGATCTGGCGGGTGGCGCTTCCCCCCGGCGTAAAGAACTACCACATCCGCCTCGAAACCGCCCAGAATAAGCCCGCGGTGTTCGGCCCTTTCAACGTGAATCATCCGTTGGTGGGCCTGGACTGGGTAGGGAAGAGCATCGGCTACCAGGTCTTTCCCGAGCGCTTCTGGAACGGGGACAAGACCAACGACGCGCGGGCGCTCGAGACCGACGAGTACAACTTCAACGAGACCTGGAACAAGAACCCCGGGGCCACCAAGCCCTACCTCTCGAACTGGAACGATCCGCCGGGGGAGATGCACTGCTGCCACCAGTACTTCGGTGGCGACCTGGCCGGGTTCTTAGAGAAGCTCCCCCACCTCGAGGCCCTGGGGGTCAAGCTCATCTACTTCAACCCGCTCTTCGACTCCGGCTCGGCTCACGGCTACGATACCCACGACTACCGTAAAATCTCCCCCAAGTTCGGCGACGAGGCCCTGATGCGGCGGGTGCTCGAACAGGCCCACGCTCAGGGGATGCGGGTGGTCTTCGACTTCGTGCCCAACCACACCGGCCTGGGCTTCTTCGCCTTCCAGGACGTGGTGAAGAACGGGCGGAACTCCAAGTACTGGAACTGGTACTCAGTCAGACAGTGGCCCTTCAGCCCCGGCGACGCCTCGGCCTACGACACCTACTCGGGGGTGGGCAGCCTGCCCAAGCTCAACACCTCCAACCCCGAGGTGAAAAAGTATCTGCTCGAGGTCGCCGAGTCCTGGATGCGCTTCGGCTTCGACGGCATCCGCATCGACCACCCGCAGGGCATCGTGAACCGCGAGGACTTCTACCACGACCTGCGCCGGGTGGTGAAGAACGTCAAACCCGACGCCTACATCGTGGCCGAGATCTGGACTCGCGACCCTAGCTGGCTGCAAGGCGACCAGGCCGACAGCCTGATGAATTACGCCATCGGGCGGGACCTCGTGCTGCGCTTCGCCCGGGGCGGCGGGGTAGCCCTCTACAACGGGCGGCGGGCTTTGGCCGATTTGGCCCGTATCTACACCGATTACTCCGAAGCGGTGGTGGGTCAGGGCTGGAACTTGATCGCCTCGCACGACAACCCCCGAATCCTCACCGACCTGGGCGGTGGAAGCCTGGGCGACGCCCCCGCGCCCGAGTCGCTGGCCCGGCTGCGCTTGGCGATGGGCTTGCTCTACGCCCTGCCGGGGATGCCGATCTTCTTCCAGGGGGATGAGTGCGGTTTCACCGGGGAGGCCGGGCAATACCCGGTCAACGAGCTGTACCGCTACCCGCTCCAGTGGGACAAGTGCAACCCCGACGTGCTGGCCTTTTACCAGCGACTCGGCAAGGTTCGGGGCAGCTTAGCCCCCCTGCAAGGCCCGGCCTTCCGGGCCTACGCGGGCGAAGGAGCAGTTTTGGCTTTTCTGCGCGGCGAACCGGGGCAGGAGGTGGTGTTGGCTGCCTTCAACAAGGGCACCGAACCGGTGAACCTGGTTCTTCCCAGCGGCACTTGGCGCGACGCCCTGAGCGGCCAGACCTTCCAAAGCCAAGCAGAACTCCCGCCGATCGGTTTCCGCTATCTCGTCAGGGCTGGGCAGTAGAAGAAACTGTTCACGAGCAAGTTACCGTGAATCATCGTACAAATTGGTCTTTCACCCCCGAGGGCTTTGCATCCTACCCCCGCTCTCGAATTCGAGAGCGGGGCAGATCAGGCAATGGCCGTATCGGGGTGAGAGCTAGCAATTCCTTACTAGCCTAGATCGCCAGGGGCTCGGTACACTTTCGCCTATGGAGTTATCCCCCGACGAGACCCAAGCTGCTGAATCTCGAAGGGCCGCCTCCGAAGGGGTCAAGGACGTTTGGCCGAGCCTGCTGGGGGTGGTGCCATTCGGCCTCATCACCGGGGCGGCGGGAACCGGGGCGGGGCTCAGCGTCCTGCAAACGGTGACCTCCTCGGTGCTGCTCTTCGCCGGAGCCTCGCAACTCGCGGCCTATCAGCTCATGGGGGCGGGCTCCCCCTTGCTGGTGATCGTCCTGACCGTGGCGGTGGTCAACCTGCGGTACGTGATGTATAGCGCCTCGTTAGCCCAGTACCTGGTGGGCTGGAAACCCTGGTGGAAGGTTATGGGGGCCTATATCTTGGTGGATCAGCTTTACGCTTTATCGCTCCACCGCTTCCGCGAACCGCACCTCTCGAGGCCCCTGCCCCGCTGGGTCTACTACATCACCGGCTCGCTGCTGACCTGGCTGGTCTGGCAGGTCGCGGTGTTGGTCGGGGCCTGGCTGGGGGCTAAGGTTCCCCCCTCCTGGTCGCTGGACTTTGCCATCCCACTCTCCTTCATGGCGATGGTCTTCGCGGCCATCCGGGATCGCCCCACCGCGCTGGCGGCCCTGGCGGGCGGGGTGGTGGCGATGTTCGCCGCGACCCTGCCCTACAACTTGGGGTTGATCGTGGCCTCGCTGGCGGGGATCGGGGTGGGGATGGGGCTTGAGCGGAGACAACATGGGTGAGCTGGCGATCTGGATTACCATTTTTTTGTCCGGCCTGGTGACCTTTTATCTGCGCTACTCGTTCATCGGCTTCTCCCACCGGGTGCAAACCCCCATCTGGTTCCGCCAGGCCCTGCGCTTCGTCCCGGCGGCGGTGCTGTCGGCGTTGGTGTGCAAGGCGCTGGTGTTTTACGGGGGGCACTATCAGCTCAGCCTGACCAACGAGCGTCTGCTGGCGGGGTTGGTCGCGGCGGGGGTCGCTTACCGCACCAAGAACGTCCTCTGGACGACGGTGGTAGGGATGCTCGTGTTGTGGGGCTTGCAGGCGGTCCTGCATGGGTAGGCGCTTGGTCAGGTGCGTTCGATATCCGGCAAGTAGGTGCGCCAGGCATCGGGCAGGTGGGGCAGGTCGGCGACCAGGAGGATCGAGTGCCGTGGCGGAACCGGGCGCTTCATGAGGCGCATCCCGGCTTCCTCGGGGGTGCGGTTTTTCTTTTTGAGGTTGCAGGGGCGGCAGGCTGTCACCAGGTTCTCCCAACTGCTGCGCCCGCCCCGGCTCTTAGGCAATACGTGGTCCACCGTGAGGTCGCCGCCCCGCCGCCCGCAGTACTGACAGGTGTAGGCGTCGCGCCGGAGCACGTTGCGCCGATTAAGCGCGAGCCGCCCAGGCGGGCGGCGGATTAAACGTTTGAGGCGGATCACGCTGGGTACCGGGTAAGGCCTGCTGGGGGTGCGGAGATAATCGCCGGACTCCTCCACCACGTCGGCGGTACCGTTCATCACCAAGATCACCGCCCGCTTGACACTGGCCAGGCCCAAGGCTTCGTAGCCTGCGTTGAGCACCAGCACCCGGGGTAGATCAAGGTTCATCCCCTTCAGGATAACCGATGTTGATCAGGAAAGAGAAAGCTAATTCGCAAATTCGGGCCTAAATTGGCCCTCGAGCCCCGCCGCTTTCATCTTTGATTTTGTCTGGAAGACGCCTTCCAGCGGTTCTCAGCCGTCTTGTGGGGTAGTCAAGCCGAGCGCCCCATCCGGCTATAGCCGTAGAGCAGCGCCAGCCCCGCCGGGAGGACGGTAAAGGCCAGCAGGAGCAATAGCCACAGCCCACCCTCGGGCGAGCCCAGGTAATTGAGGCCCGGCTGGCTGAAGGACAAGTACACCGGTCTTGCCGCCAGGGCCACCAAGCCCGCCGAGTGCAAGAGCGAGAGGCCCATGTACAAGAACCCGCCCGTGCCGATCGGGACCTCCGCCGGGTTCGCCGCGTCGAAGCGGGGGAAGGCCGTGCCCAGCCCCACCCCCAGCCCCGCCGCCGCCACTGCCGCGGCCACGCCGATCACCACCGAGATCTCGGTCAGGCCCCCGCCCAAGCCGATCACCCGGGGGGAGAAGTAGCCGAGCAAAACCCCTAGCGGCAGCAGGAAGAAGAGGGCCAGGCCGAAGCGGGTGAGGAGGATGGCGGCCCGCGAGACCGGGGCGGTTTGCACCATCCAGTAGCCCTGGCCCTCGAGCGAGTAGAGCGGATAGGCCAAACGAACTCCCACCCCCGAGATCACGAACCCCTGAAAGGCCAGATGCAGGAAACCGATCACGGTCTTGATCCGCTCCTTGAGCAGGAGATTGTCGTCGGGCAGCGGGATGAACTGCAAGCTGCTGATGTAGAGCAGGATCAGCACCCCCACCAGGATGAGCTGGGCGGCTTGGTTGGCATCGCGGAAGAAGAGCCGCAGGTCACGCACCCACAAGGCCCAGGCCAGGCTCTGCCCCGCGAGCCGGTCGAAAAAGCCCGGTCCCACCATGCCCCGCTCGCGTACGCTGCCCTCCAGGGCCCGCACCCAGCCCTGTTGGTAGGCGTATCCGGCCACCACCCCCGCCACCGCCAACAGCAACAGGGAAAGCCCCACCAACACCCAGAATTCGGGCTCGAGCCGCCCCCGAATAAGCCCGGTCAGGGCCTCCTGGGCCAGTGCCGAGGGCAGGAAAGGCGCTGTCACGTCGCGGAAGCTCTGGAGGAAGCGGTCGAGTTCTGCGGGGTCGGCGAAGTTGGTCTGGAGCAAGACCTCGGGCCGGAGGACCCGCAAGAGCAGGATCAGCAGCCCGCCCAGCACCGCCCCGATGGCCGCCGCCCACTCCTTGGCCCGCCCTGCCGGGGCGTAGCGCACCAGCGGCAAGGCCAGTGCCACCCCCACCACCACCGGGAAGGCGAAAAGCGCCACAGCGACCAAGAACGCCCCCACCAAATAAAGCGGGGGCGCGCCGAAGTGCTGGCCAAAGGCAAAGAGAATCGGCAGCACGAAGAGGGTCGGGATGAGCGCGGTGGTGGCGAAGACCTCCCCGACCTTGAAGAGAAAGACCCTCCGGGCCGACTGCGGCAGGGCCAGCTGCAGGGGCAGGTCCTCCGAGGCGAAGAGCACCGCTACCGCGTTGGGCAACGCCGAGAGGATCACCGATGATGACAAGACCAAGAGCAGGCTGCCCAGCATCCGCTCGGCGATCACCTGGAACTGGAACTTGGCGACCAGCGCGGTCACCGGGTTGGAGCGGATGGTTCCCTCGAGGTAACCCAAAAACCACCCGGTTCCGCTCCAGGCCAGCCAGCCGAGCCCCAGCGCCAGAAAAAACCCGATCAGGCCCGCTACCGGCGATTGCCGGAGGGAGTTCCAGAGGATGCGGTAGCGCAGGGTGAGCATGTTCTAAGCGTTGACCGGGACGTCGGCCTGAGCGTCTTCGGTGAGCCGCAGGAAGAACTCCTCGAGGTCGGCACTCTGGTGTTGGCGGAGCAGGTCTTTGGGCGTACCCAGAGCCAGCAGCCGCCCTCGGTGGACCAGCGCGACCCGGTCCGCCACCTGTTCGGCCAGGTGGAGCTGGTGGGTGGCATAGAGCACCGCCCGCCCGGCCTTGGAGTAGCCCTGCAACAAGTCCTTGACCAGCCGGGCGGCGTGGGGGTCCAAGCCCACCATCGGTTCGTCCAGGATCAGCACCGGGGGCTCGTGCAGTAGGGCCATAGCCAGCGAGAGCTTTTGCCGCATCCCGTGGGAGTAGGTCTCGAGCAGGCTGGAAGCAAAGCGGTCCAGCCGGAATTCCGCCATCAGTTGCCCGATCCGGGTTTCCGCTTGGGCCTTGGGCATCCGGTAGATCCCCGCGGCGAAGCGCAGCAGCTCGAGCCCGGAGAGCTTCCCGTACAGATAAGGCCGGTCCGGCACGTAGCCGAACAGCCGCTTGGCCCGCACCGGTTCCTTCCACACGTCCACCCCGCCCACCAGCGCCCGGCCCCGGCTGGGTTTCAAAAGCCCCACCAGCGCTTTGATGCTGGTGCTTTTCCCGGCTCCGTTGGGGCCCAGAAGGGCCAGGGTCTCGCCGGGGTTCACCTCCAGGCTCAAATCCTCCAGGGCCCAGAATTTCCCGTACTGCTTCGCCAAGTGCTCGAGCCGAACCATCGCTGCTATAAATCCTATAGCTAAATGCTGCCGGGATGCGTTCAGATGACCTCGAGCACCCCGAACCTCCCACCGCTAGGGTAGCTGGCCGGGGGCGTGTTCTCCCGGTGTACTGAGTGGACCGCCAGCACAGGGTGGGGTTCCGTCGCTGGTCGCTCCAGAGTCTCTGACAAAAATCCCCTCTCTACTTGGAGAGGGGATGCGGCGCGCCGCTAAGGGCTCAGTTACTTCAGCTCTTGCAGGGCTCGAGCCAGGATGGCGTCGCTCTGGGGATCCACCGTGGCGTTGCCGGAGTTGTCGTTGGCCGGACGGGCCGGTAGCGGCTGGCTGAAGGTGTACTTGCCGGTTTCGTCGGCCTTGGCGGTGTAGGTCTTGCCGTCCACGGTGAGCGTTACCGTGGCCCCCGGCTTGGCCCCCGCGCCCTCAAACGAGACCGGCACCGGGAAGCGGTTATCCCGCACCACCACGTCGGGCTGGATGCCCTGGTCGCGGGTGATGGCCCGCTTCTTGGGGGTGAGCCACTGGAAGGTCACCAGGGTCAGGTCGCCGCCGTTGGCCAGGTCGAGCACGTTCTGACCCACGCCCTTGCCGAAGGTCTTCTCGCCCACGAGCTTGGCCCGACCGGTGTCCTGCAAGGCCCCCGCCACGATCTCCGAGGCCGAAGCCGAGTTCCCGTTGACCAGCACCACCATCGGCCCGGTCCACTGCACCTGCCCGTTGGCGTCACAGTACAGGCGGGTCTCGCTGCGGGTCTTGGTGTAGACGATGGGTCCTTCCTTGATGAAGGCTCGAGCCACCGAGCAGCCTTGGTCCAAGAGACCCCCACCGTTGTCGCGCAGGTCGAAGATGAGTTTTTGCATCCCCTGTTTGCGCAGATCGTTGATGGCCGCGTTGAGCTGGGAGGAGACGTTGATGTTGGCGAACGAGCGCAACTCGATATACCCGATGTTGCCGGGGAGCAGGGTCTTGCTCACCTCGACGATCTTCACCAACTCGCGGACCAGCTCGAAGCGGAGGGTGGCGTTGGTGCCATCGCGCTTGACCCCCACCGTGACCTTGGTCCCCTGCGGACCGCGAATCTTGGCCACCACTTCCTCGAGGTCCAGCTTGGTCACGTCCTCGCCGTTGACCTCGACGATTTGGTCACCCACCCGCAGGCCAGCGTTGAAGGCGGGCAGGCCCCGGATCAGGCCCTGGATCTGGGCGCCGGTGCCGCCCTGCTGGGCCGGGGCCAAGGTAGCCCCGATGCCGAAGAACTCCCCGCGCAGGTCTTCCTGCCGCTGGGCGGCCCTAGCCGGGGGCGAGTAGCTGGTGAACTCGTCGCCCAGCGAGCTCAGCATCCCCCGGATCCCCCCCTCGAGCACCTTGTTGAGCTGGGTCTGGTCTAGGTTTTTCAGGTACTGGTCTTGGATGAGCGAGTAGGTCTCGATCAGGGCCTGACCGTTAGGGTTTCGGGAGAAGCTTTCGGCCCCTCCCCGGTTGAGTTGGGCGTATACCAGGGCCGCCAACACGGCCCCGCCGATGATGATCCAGGCTCTTTTTTTCATCTCGTTCGTCACCTGCTTCCTTAGGGTAGCGGCAACGCATGAGAAGAGGGTGGTTTGAAGTCACGTTCATTCCCAAGGAATCTCCGGCGAATTCTCAGGCTTTCTCATGCCGAGTGGTGATGCAGGATGGGCTTGCCCACCCCCTGGTGAAGGTGCAGGGAATCGAGTCCTGCTGCCGTTATCACAGTCTTACTACCCTGCTACCCCCTCTGACGAAAATTTGCGAGAACCCAGCCGGTGATGCTCGTACCCAATGCGTACCTGCTTGCAGGAGTAGGAGGATGGAAGGGAATTTGGGGAGGCGAAAACACCTAGTGCCCACGCTGTCCTTTAGACTGGGAGGAGCATGATTCACTTTCACCGGGTCACCCTCGAGTACCCGCGTACCAAAACTAAGGCGCTTTACGAGATCAACCTCGAGATCAAAAAAGGCGAATTCGTGTTCCTGGTCGGGCACTCCGGGGCGGGGAAGTCGAGCTTGCTGGCCCTGATCCTCAAACGGCTCGAGCCCACCAGCGGGGCGGTCTACTTCGGTGGGGAAAACCTCAAGGGGATGCGGGGGGACAAGGTAGCCTTGCACCGCCGCCGCATCGGGGTGGTGTTCCAGGATCACCAACTGCTGCAGAACTACACCGTCGAAGAGAACCTGACCTTCGTGCTGCGCGTGCTGGGGGTTCCCCAAACCGAGTGGGAGAACCGGGTCATCCGGAGTTTGCGGATGGTCGGGCTGGTGCACAAGAAGCGGGCCTACCCGGAGGAACTCTCGGTGGGGGAATCGCAGCGGGTGGCCATCGCCCGTTCGCTGGTGGGCGATCCCCAGGTGATCCTGGCCGACGAGCCCACCGGCAACCTAGACCCGGCCAACGCCCTGGCGGTGCTGGAGATCTTCAAGGCCGTTCACGCCCGGGGGGCCACGGTGCTGATGGCGACCCACTCCCGCGAACTGGTGGAGGCCTACCCCCAGCGGGTGGTAGTGCTCAAGGCCGGGCAGCTCGTGCGGGACGAAAAGGTGGGGGCTTACAGCCTGTCTTAGAGCGGTTGAGGAGCGTCCCCCGGCGAGCGCCGCGAAGCGACGCCTTCCCACCAGCGTTTTCGACATGCCATTCGACCGCCGCTCTAGCCGCTTCCTCCCGAGGACCTGGCCACTGCCGAATTTTGCGCGTCCTCGCTGCTTTCGCGCAGCGAAACACCCGTATCGAGCGCCTTGAAAGCGATCACCGCGGCCAGTGCCACGACTTCGGGTGGTGCCTCCGGCGGTAGCTCGAGGTGGACGTCTTTCCCTTCAACTTGCCCGCCGATGCGGCCCGAGAGGGTAGACCCCTCTGGCTGCTCGCTCCACTCGAGGCGAAGATCGTAACCCGCCGAAGTCCCGCCAATCCGACCTTGCAGCCTCATAGCCCTGAGCGTACGCAAGTCGTGACGTGCGGCCAAACTGACATTTGACCCGGCAACCTGCGTAGTATGCTAAGGCTCTAAAGGAGGGCGATAAATGAACATCTACAAACTGGTGGGACGCAACGTCGAAATCACCGAGGCCCTCAAGAACTATCTCGACAAGAAGCTCACCCGCCTGGATCGCCTGGCCGAGGGTGTGGGGATCACGGATGCGCGCGTGGTTTTGGCGATGGCCCAGAGCCCCCGTATCGGCAACCGGGCCAAGGCCGAGATCCAGGTCAACCTGCCCAGGGGGTTGGTCCGGGTGGAGGAGTCCGACGCCGACATGTATGCGGCCATTGACCGCATGGTGGACCGGCTCGAAGTACAGCTCAAACGCTACAAGGAGCGCCACTTCCAGGAGTATCGCAACCATGTTCCGGTCATGGCCGGAATACCCGCCCCGCTCGAGCCGGAGACCGAAGAGGGCCCCCAGATCGTGCGCACCAAGCGCTTCGCCATGAAGCCTATGACCCCCGAGGATGCCGCTTTCGAGATGGAGGCTTTGGGCCACGACTTCTTCGTCTTCCGCAACGCCGAGACCGAGGACATCAACGTCATCTACCGCCGCCGCGACGGCGACTACGGCCTGATCGAGCCCACCTCCTGAGCAACCGGGAATCCCAGGGCGGCCTACGGGCCGCCCTTTTGTAGTTAAGTATCTCTAGGATAGAAACGGGATAGGTGGAGAAGAGCGGTTCACCAGGCCACGCTGCGCACCCCGGAATTCACCCTTGCGCCACCCTTTTACCGGGGCGCACTTAGTAGAACACCGAGGGGTCCACGTAGCGGATGCTCCCCCCGTTGATGACGCCCACCCTGAACCACACTTGCTCGGGGGCGATGAGAGCCCCGCCGCCGGTATAGCCCAGCAACTGCCCCCGGCCCACCCGCTGCCCCTCCTCGACCTGGAGGCTTTGCAGGTTGGTGTAGAGGGTGATCAGGTTCTGGCTGTGTTGGATGGTGACGGTGTAGCCGATGTTGGCTACGTAGATGATAGGGGGGATCACCACCCCGTCAGCGGCAGCTCGCACTGGGCTACCGGCGGAAGGACCAGAGATCTCCTGGAAGTCGTTGCCATCCTGGCCATAAGCGGCGGAGATGCGCCCGCTGGGGACCGGGAACAATAGGCTCCCCACCAACTCGCGGGGGATGCTCGAGAGGTCCACCACCGGCCCGGGGTTGGTGGAAGGGTTCTGCTGGGTTTGCTGCTGGGCCCGCTGCTGCGCTTGCTGACGGCGGCGGGCCTCTTCCTGGCGGCGGCGTTCTTCCTCCTGCTGGCGGCGGATCTCGGCCAGGCGGCGCTGCTCGGCCATGATGGCGGCGCTAATGCGGCTGAACTCCTGACGCAGTTGTTGCTGCGAGACCAGCGTCTCGCGCAAAAGAACCCGGCGGCCCATCTGCTGCTGCTGGAGGTCGGCCAGTACCCCCTGGAGGGTTTGGCGGCGGGCTGAAAGCACCTGGATGCGCTTCTCCCGCTCGGCCTGTTTCTCGTTGAGGTCCTTGACCAGCAAGGTGAGCCGGGTGCGCTCGTCTTGCAAAGAGGCCACGGTGGCTTGGATGCGGTCGATCAGGTCGGTCTGGCGTGAGCCCAAAGCATCGGTCCAGCGCACCCGCACCGCCAGGTCGGTGAAGGACTCGGCCCGCAGTAGGGGCAAGTAGCGGCTGGCCTGCTCGCGGTGCAGGCTATTGACTAACACCGCCAGGCGCTCCTTGAGCCCGGCCAACTCGGTCTCGAGGGCCTTGATTTTGGCCTCGGTCTCGCTCACCTGGCCTTGCAGGAGCTTGATCTGGCGGGAAAGCTCAGCCCGCTCGCGCTCGAGCCGGGTGATCTCGCCCTCGAGCGACCGCAGCTCAAAAAGGCGAGCCTGGGTGATTGCATCGAGCTGAGCTAGCTCGCGGTTGAGACTCTGGATGCGCTGCTGTTGCACATTTTGCAGCCGCTCGGCCTCGCGCAGTTGCTGTTGCAACTGGTTGAGGTTTTGGGAGAAAACAGGGAGCGAGAAAAGAAGCAATAAGCCCAACGCCCAACGCCCAACGCCCAACGCGGAAAGAGGGCCTATGGCCTTGTGGCGAGAGGTGGGAGAATTCCTCCCAGGAGCCACCAGCCACCAGCTACTTGCCTTCAGGCGTTGGGCGTTTAGGGTTTCGCGTCTCATAACGCTGTCTCCCGCAGATGGCTGCGGGCCGCCAAAAAGGCCCCGCCCGCGCCCAGGACCAGGGCCAGTAGCGCCAGCGCGGCGCCTGCTCTCAATAGGTCTTGCGTGCCCAGTACTGGCAGGAAGGGCAGAAGCTTCTGCAGCGCGTCGGAGATAAAGCCGTAAGAGAACATTCCCAAGCCTAAAGCGACCACCGAGGCCAGCAGGGTCAGAAGGAGCCCTTCCCACACGAAGGGGGCCTGGGCGAAGCGGCGGGTGGCCCCCACCAGCATCATCACCCGCAGTTCTTCGCGGCGGCTTTGGATCGAGAGGCGGATGGTGCCCATCACGCTAAAGAGGGTATCCACCATCAGCAGCACGATCAGCAGGTTGGCCGCGATGCGCAGCCCGCCCAGCACCCGCACTAACTGCTCGGTGATGGCTCCCCCGTACTCCACCCAAGCGATGCCCTCGAGCTTTTCCAGCCGATCCGCCACCTGTTTGACGCTCTGGGGGTTCACCAGTTTGAGCCGCAGCGTATCGGGCAGGGGATTTTCGATGAGTTCGTTGGCCTGGGAAAGATAAGGGTAGGAAAGCTGGAGTGCCGCCAGGGCTTGCTCCTTGGTCTCCAGCCGGGCCTCCGCGACCTCGTTCCAGCCCTGGATCTGGGTCAGGATAGCCTCGGCGTTGGCGGTGGGTTTGAGGGCTGCTGCGATCTCGACATCGCGCTCGAGCGAGCCCACCACTCGGTCCAGGTTCCACAGCACCAAGCCGAGCAAAAAAAGCAAGGTGAAGGACACCAAGGAGGTGGTGAAGGTCGCGAGGCTGCTGGTGGTGTGCTGCCGGAGCGCCCGCAGGGCCTGGAGAAAGGCGTACACGCATAGATTGTACGGGGTCTGGGGTCAGATGCGTGAGGAAAGTGAGCGGGGGAGATGCTAAACGCCGAGGTGCTTATGGCTCATCGCTCATGGCCAAAGCCCTGGCTATCCGCCACACGCATTTCGCTCAATTACTCGAGCACGATCACCCGGTAGTCATTCAGATTGTTCTGCGTCGGGCCGGTGACCAGCAGGTCGCCCAGGCGGGAGAAAAAGCTGTGGGCGTCGTTGCGCTCGAGGTGTTCCTTGACGCTTAACCTTCGCGCCTCGGCTCTGGCCCAGGAGTCGGGGGTGAGAAAAGCCCCGGCGGCCTGGGTGTTGCCATCGATGCCGTCGGTGTCGGCGGCCAAAGCCCAGACTCCCTCCGATCCCAGCCGGTGGAGCAAGCCCAGCAAAAACTCCTGGTTGCGCCCGCCTTGGCCCGCTCCCCGCACCGTCACGGTAGCCTCGCCCCCCGAAAGGAGGACCACCGGAGGCCGCACCGGGGTCCCATGCGCGCGGATGCTCTGCACCAAAGCGGCGTGAAAACCGGCCAGCTCCCGCGCCTCCCCGCCGAAGCGATCGGAGAGGATTAGGGTCGGGTAACCGTGGGCTTCCCAGTAGGCTCGAGCCGCCTCCAGGAAGGTCTGATTCCCCCCCACCAGGCGGTTCTCCACCCGGGCGAGCGCCGGGTCGGCGGGCTTGAGGGTTTCGGGAATCTCCCCCCGCAGGCCACGCTCGAGGTGGGCTTTGGCCGCCGGGGCTTCGATCCGGTAGCGCTCGAGCACTTCCAGCGCCTCCGCGAAGGTGCTGGGGTCGGGCACCGTCGGCCCCGAGGCGATCACCGAGGGGTCGTCGCCCGGCACGTCGGAGAGGAGCAGGGCCAGGACCCGGGCTGGGGTGGCTCGCACCAGCCCCCCACCCTTGATCCGCGAGAGGTGCTTGCGCACCGCGTTCATCTCCTGGATGCTGGCCCCCGAACGCAGCAAAGCCTGGTTCAAGGCCTGCTTCTCGGCCAGCGAGATGCCGTCCGGAAGGCACCACAAAGCACTCCCGCCCCCCGAGACGAGGACCAGCAGGAGGTCATGGGGTTGCAGCCGGGAAGCCAGCTCCAGCGCTTTCTCCGCTGCCCGCACGCTGCGCTCGTCGGGGACGGGGTGAGCGGCAGGGAGGATGACTCCGCTCAGAGGTGAGGCGGTATCCCCCTTGGGCGTCGCCAGGTAAGGAACACTGGGATAGCGCTCGAGGGCGGCCTCGCTGCTTTCGCGCAGCGAAACACACGCCTCGAGCATGGTCAGGGCGGCTTTCCCCACCGAAAGGATAAGGGCGGGCGGCTCTTGGGGCAGGGCTTGGCGGGTGAGTTCGCGGGGATGGGTGGCGGCCAGGGCATGGCGGAAGCTATTTTCCAGGACTTCCCGCATGAGCCTACGATACTGCCCTGGACCAGCTCATCAAAAACTCCAGGACTCCCCCGGGTTCAGCCTGACGCTCAGCGCATCAGTGGGAGCTTTTTGGTTAAGTGACCTAACGAACTCACCCCTAAAGTACGGTAATACCACTTGAGATTAGGGGGGAGGGTAGGGCTCGAGGTCAACTCCACCGCGATGGCCTTGCCTTGGGCTGCCGCCGTTACCCGCGAGATCAGATAGTTCCAGCCGGTGCTCAAGCTAAGGTTGAAGATAGTGGTGAGGTCGGGGCAGGTCTCCGTTCCCATCACCTGCACGGCTTTGTCAGCGTAATACAACAAGGCTTCCTGGTCGTCTACTGCGGCTCCTGCGGTGGCCCGGTTGCCGATCTGGACGTAGCCGCTGGGGGTGGTCGCGCTGCCCAGGTAGGCGCTGATTTGGGCAACGGCGTCCACCTTAGCGTCGGGGGCGCTGGCGGTAACGGTGGAGGTACAGCCGTCAGGTGGCGTGAGCGAGAGAGGATCGGAATTGCTCGAGCTTTCCAGGCTGTAGGAAACTGTGCCTGCGGTAATGGTTGCGCTCCCCAGCACCACCGTCCCCGCGAGGCCGAGACCCTCAAGGTCGAGCCTGCCGTTTTGGCCGCTGGGCCATTCTCGCAAGGATAGGCTGCCCCCCCTAGCGGGTGGAGGTACGACTACCCGGAGGTCCAGGGGGGTGGTTTGGGTCAGTGAACCGGCGACCCCTTTGACCCGCAAGGCATAAGTCTGAGCCGCCAGGCTCCCCTCGGCGCTCACGCTGAGGGTGCTGCTCCCGGCGCTCAGACTGGCCGGGCTAAAGCTGGGGGTGATTCCCCGGGGAAGCGCCGAGCCATCGGCCTGCTCGAGGCTCAGGTTGACGTTTCCAGAAAACCCCCCGCTGGTCGAGACGTTTACCGCGATGATCGCGTTGTCGCCCTGGGTAAGAGTAGGGCTGGCTGGGCTCGCGCTCAGGGTAAAGCTGCCGTTGGGGCTAGGGTTCGAGGTGCAAGCAGCGAGGAGTCCTAAGGTGAAGGTGAGGAGATACTTATGCACGGTGGTTCCTAGATAGCTAGAGGATGGTTTAGATCGATTCTCTCACCGGTAGCGCTGGGTTAGCGAATCTGGATAATCCTTCCGACCGAGGGGACCCCTTTACCATCCACCAGGAACAGCATGTAGAAGCCGGGTGGGGCCAGGTTGGGATTCTCCGGAGCCTTGATGTATAGGAAACCTGTGCTACGGAAGGTGTTCGAGAAGTCCAAGTAATTGATGCGCTGATCAAAGTTCACCGAATGGGTCACCGAACCGAGGCGCAGCCAAGTCACTTTGCGGATGTCCCCAGCGTTTTGTACCCGTACCGAAAAACGCTGGCCGTAGCGCACTTGGGTAGGGTAGCGGGTGATCTCGGGGCGCTGGGTGACGAGCGAGCCATCCGGGTTGAAGAGGTAGGGTGGCCAGTAAACCTCTACGTCGGTGTTGTCGTCTTGGGGATTGCAGCCATCACAGCGGCCCCCGCCCCCGGTCATCACCCGTCCGTCGGGCAACAGGAGGGAGGTCGAATGGTAGCTGCGGAATTTTTGCGCTACAGCCGTGGGGTTCCATTGTTCGGTGATTGGATTCCAAAGCTCCGACTCATAGACGCGGTTCTCGAGGGCCTGGTTATTTACCCCAGGGCCTTTGGTGCCGCCGTTGACCCAAACCGTCCCATCCGGCAGGATCGTGGCGTTGTGGTGGCGGCGAGGGTTTTTCATCGGACTGATGGGGCGTACTTCTTGTCCTGGGGGTTGGTTCAGGTCGATCACCACTGCCGAGTTAACCGGAAGATCGGTATCCCCATCGCCTGGGCTGCCGCCTGCCACCAAGAACTTGTCCTTGGCATACATCACCGAGGTTCCACTGTTGCGCACCATTCCGTCACGACTGCGCGCCCCTCTGCCACCTAGATCTTCCCACCTGCCATCCCCCGTGGGGTCGAAGTACCCAAGTTTGTTCTCCTGACCCGAAACGAAGACTTTTCCGCTCGAAGTGACGGTCAGCCAAGGGTACTGGGGGTGGGCTCGGTTGAGCTTGGGGACGGCCAGCAGCCGTTTGGTAGCGGTGTTTCCCTCCACCCTCCAGACTTCGATCTGATCGAAATCCTGGCCATAGTTGATGCCGCCGATGATCATCATTTCCCCATTGGCCAGCGCGGTGACCGAAGGGTACCAGCGGGGGACGTACATGGGGGTATCGAGCAGCGTCCAGGTGTTGGTGAGGGAGTCGAAGAGATTGACGGTGGTGGTGCCCAGGTACTTGCCGTCTTTTTTGCCCAGGTGTCCCCCGGCCACGAAGGTGCGTCCGTCAGGGAGCGCGGCATGGCCCGCACAGAACAGCTCGGTTTGGGTGTTGTTCACCAGGGTATGGGTATTGGTGATGGGATCCCAAATATCGGTGCTGTTTTTATTATGGGCGCTAGCGTAATCGGGGTCTTCCACGGCGGAATAAGTACTGTCGCCCGGCCCAAACGTCAGCACCTTGCCGCTAGGGAGCAGCGTCGCGTGAATAGGCATGATGGCCTTATTCGTTGGGTCGCCAGGGCGGTTCCAAGCGTAGCTTCCATCGGGCCACTGTAGGATTTTCCCGAAGCAACCCTTCTCGTGTCGCTGGCTGGGAATGTCGTTAGGGGTGCCCTCACAGCCCTGCACGGCCCACACCGGGTTCAAATCCAGTCCCTGAGCTTCGATGTAGGTAGAGTCTTCCTGGGGTTGCTCGGTGACGCCGCAGGCCGCCAGGAGCGCCAGCATAATCAGTGCGACGATCAGCCGTTTAGGCTGGGCGAAATCTCGATATGGCTTACCCATATTAGATTCAGGATAGAGGCTGGCTCGTTAACTCCCAGTGAAGCGCTTTAGCGTGTCGCACAACGGGCTTTTCCTGAACCGTTATGGGGTCATAACCGTATTGTCGCTACGAAACGCTGGAGTAACAGCTAAGGTTACGAGATCAATTGAAATCTATAATTCACCCCGGTAGGCCCGGTCCAGCACCTCGAGCGTGTGCGTTACCGGCAGCTCCCGGCCCAATCGCTTGAGGTGGGTCTGGATCTGGGTGAAACAGCCGATGTTGCCGGTCACCACCATCTGGGCTTCGGTCGCCAGGATGTTGCGGGCTTTGCGCTCGCCCAAAGTGGCCGCGATCTCGGGCTGCTCGAGGTTGTAGGTCCCCGCCGAGCCGCAGCACAGATCGCCCTCGGGGATCTCGACCAGCTCGAGGCCGGGAATGCTGGCGAGCAGCTGGCGTGGTTCCGCGCGCACCCCCTGGGCGTGGGCCAGGTGGCAGGCGTCGTGGTAGGCCACTCGGAGGGGTTTTTTGAGGGGTGGCGGGGGAGTGATCCCCAGTTCGGCCAGAAACACCGAGACGTCCTTGACCCGCGCGGCGAAGGCCTTGGCCTCGGCTTCTTCCGACTCGCCATGAAAGAGGAGGGGGTATTCTTTCAAGCCCGAGCCGCAGCCCGCGGCATTGGAGATAATCGCGTCCACATCTTTGGGGAAAGCCCGCAGGTTGTTCCGTGCGAAGCCCAAGGCCCTAGCCCTTTCCCCGGTGTGCATGGCGAGCGCCCCGCAACAGCTCTGGCCCTTGGGGATGACGATCTCCACCCCGTTCTGGACCAGCACCCGTAGCGTGGCGGTGTTGAAGCCGGGCTCGAGCACCTGCTGGGCGCAGCCCGCCAGGAAAGCGACCCGGGCCCGCCGGGTTCCCACCGCCGGGATGACCTCGGGCAGAGGCTCGGCCAGCGGGAGCCGGTCGGGGAGGAGGTCGAGCGGGGCTTGCAGCATCCTCGGCAGCACCGGTTTGAGGAGCTTGCCCATCTTTCCCAGGGTCGCCGCCATGCGGAAGCGGGCCGGGTAGGGCAGGGTCTCTTGGAGGGCGAGCCGGAAGACCCGCTGGAAGGGTGAGCGGTGGCGCTTGGGCTCGCTCCAGCCGCGGAAGGTGCTGATGAGTTCGCCGTAGGGGACCCCACTGGGGCAGGCGGTCACACAGCCTAAGCAGCCCAGGCACTTGTCGAGGTAGGGGAGGGCTTCGTCGAGTTGCAACCCGCCCTCGAGCACCTCCTTCATCAGAAAGATGCGCCCGCGGGGAGAATCCATCTCCTCACCCAGCACAGCGTAGGTGGGGCAGGCCGGGAGGCAGAAGCCGCAGTGAACGCAGGCTTCGATGGCGTGGGCCATCACCTCCCCCTGGGGGCCGAGCGGTCCGGTGTCGATTTTGTGTTGCATAGGTCTCCCAAAAGCGCTAATAGCTGCTGAAGCGGCCCGAAGGGTCCAGCGCGGCGGTGACTCGAGCCCCGAAAGTCTGCGACAAGTCTACCCCGATCCAAGGGGACTCGAGGCTGCCTCGGAGCACCAAGCCGGAGAGCCCCTGAGCCTTGAGCAGCGCGTCCAGCTTGGCGATGGAGTCAGGCCAGCTCAGGTAGAGCAGGTTCCCCGCGGCCAGGTAGCGCCGTATCCCGGGGCCAAGACTGGCCTCCAGACTGGGGATCTTGCTGGGCTGGAGGGGAACTTTCACCAAGTAGCCGTGCTCCCACTGAGTACCGGCGCTAGCCGGGTCGCTATACGACTGCGCTTCGAGCTTGTTGGTGAAGGCCCAATATGAGCGCTCGGCTTCGCCCTCGAGCAGCGTGTGATCCTCCGGCGGGTTGCCGAGAAATTGGCGCAGGCGGTCCAGGCGGGCGGGGAGGGTCTCGGGCAGGCCGCCGATGCGGAGGGTAAGGGTAGCCGGGTTTCCCGCTCCGCCGGTCGCAAAAGCGATGTCCTGGGGGTTCGGCTCGAGGTCCAGGGCGTAGAACTCGAACACCGAGCCCGATAGTTTGTAAAGGGCCTCGAGCGCTCCTTCTAGGCTGCCGAACGTGACCTTGAGGGTAGCGGTGGCCTTGGGAAAGGGGAACACCTTGAAGGCCACCTCGACGATCCCGCCCAAGCGTCCCAGGCTGCCCACCATCAGCTTAGGCAGGTCGAACCCGGCGGCGTTCTTGACCACCTTGCCGCCCCCTTGCAGCAGGTTCCCTTCCCCGTCCACGAACCGCACCCCCAGGATGAAGTCCCGTACCCCGCCGTAGCGCTGGCGCATCGGCCCGGAGAGCCCGGCGGCCACCGTCCCGCCCAGGGTCGCTCCTGCTTCCACGAAGGGCGGGTCGAAGGGGAGATATTGGCCGTTCTGCGCGAGCATGTCCTGAATCTCCGCCAGCCGGGTTCCGGCCTTCGCCACGAAGACGTACTCGCCGGGATCGTACTCGAGCACCCCGCTCAAGCCGCTCAGGTCTAGCACGGTCTGGTCGGCTCGCGGGGTGGAGAGCGCGGTCTTGGTCCCGCCGCCTCGGGGCAAAAGCCTATCGTGAGTGCGGACCATCTCTTGAACCTCTTGGGGGGTTGAGGGTCGCAGGATCACCACAGACCCCCCGGAGTTAGCCAGCTTCGTTCGAGGTGTCGTTTCCCGGCGCGAGCCGGGTGGCGCGGGGAGGACCTACTCACGCGAGATCACCCCGGCCTGCTCGAGCGGGTGCGCCCCCTGCAGCCTGAGGGCGGGGGCCTCGCCGCCGGGGAACATCTTGCCCCGGTTGGAAAGCTCGTTGGGGTCTACCGCCCGGCGGATGCGCTTCATCGCCTCCAGGTCGTCCTCCCCGAACATCTCGCCCAGGTATTGGCGCTTCTCCATCCCTACCCCGTGCTCGCCGGTGATCGAGCCGCCGAGCCGGATGCAAAGCCGGAGGATCTCGCCCGCCAGCTCCTCGGCCCGCTCGAGTTCCCCCGGCTTTTTGCCGTCGTAAAGCACCAAGGGGTGCAAATTTCCGTCCCCGGCGTGGAAGACGTTCGCCACCCGCAGGCCGTAGCGCTCGGAAAGCCCCTCGATCTCAAAGAGGGCCTGCCCCAGCTTGGAGCGCGGGACCACTCCGTCTTGCACGATGTAATCCGGGCTCAATCGGCCCACCGCGCTGAAGGCGGCTTTGCGGCCTTTCCAGATCTTCAGGCGCTCCTCGGCGCTCTGGGCGAGGCGCACCTCGTATGCCCCGGAGGCCGCGATCACCCGGGCCAGTTCGCGGGCCTCGGCTTCGACCGCTAAGGCCTCGCCCTCGAGTTCTACGATGAGGAGCGCCCTGGCCTCCCGCGGGTACCCGGCATGGACCGCCGCCTCGGCGGCCTCTATGGCCAGGTTGTCCATGATCTCCATTGCGCCGGGCAGGAGGCCGCTCGCCACCACCGCGGCCACCGCGTCCCCGGCTTTCTCCAGGGAGTCGTAGGCGGCCAGGACGGTGTGGTAACGCTCGGGCTTGGGCAAGAGGCGCAGGGTGATCTCCAGAGCGATGCCCAAGAGCCCCTCCGAGCCCACGAAAAGCCCCAGCCAGTCCGGGCCGACCGACTCTAAGCTTTCGCCGCCCAGCTCCATCACCTCGCCGCTGGGCAGTACTGCCTTGAGCCCCAGCACGTGGTTCGAGGTCATGCCGTACTTGAGGCAGTGCGCCCCGCCGGAGTTGAAGGCCAGGTTTCCGCCGATGGTCGAGACTGGCTGCGAGGAGGGATCGGGGGCGTAGTAGAGCCCGTAGGGTTCCGCCGCCTTTGTCACGTTGAGGTTGATAAAGCCCGGCTGCACCACCGCCACGCGCTCCTTGGGGTCGAGCTTGAGGAGCCGGTTCATCCGGTTCAGCCCGATCAAAAGCCCGCCGTCAACGGGCAAGGAACCCCCCGAAAGGCTGGTCCCCGAGCCTCGAGCCACGAAGGGAACCCGGTGCTTCGCGCACAGCCGGACGGCCGCGATCACCTCCTCGGCAGTCTCCGGCAGCACCACCGCCAGCGGCCTGGCCCGGAACGCGGTGAGCGCGTCGGACTCGTAGGGGGTGAGCTGGGCAGCCTGCTCGAGCAGGCGATCCTTGGAGAAGACCTGGGCCAGCTCGGCCAGGAATGAGGCTTTGTCCAATGGGTTACTCACAGGGCCTCCGGTGCTTGAATTATCCCGCTGTGGCCAAGCAGGCACAAGGCCGGTCGCCGGGTCAGATATCCGCGATGCGCAGGATGTTCTCGTTGCCGCGCAGGATGTGCACCCGCACCCCCTCGGCCTCGAGCAGGCTTCGCTTCTTGAGGAGCCGCAGCACCCCCTCGGTCTTGCCAAAGACCGGGCGGCCCTTCTCGCCGGATTTGAGGTAAAACCCCTCGGGCAGGGCGATGAGGTGAACCCGGCTAGCCCTGGCCCGTGCGCGCAGGGCTCCTTCGATGACCGAGCTGGAAGCCTCCTGCGTCACCAGCAGCAGGTTGACCCCCGGCGGTGGGATCGGGACGGGGCGAGTTTCTTGTTCTGGGTCGGCTCGAGCCAGCACCTCCAGGATCCGGGCCAGGTGTTCGGCGCCGCGCCCTAACCCGACCACCCCGGCGCCTGCGGAAAGCCCCACCGCCAGGTTCGCCTCCTCCGCCGCGACCAGCAAGCTCGCGGCCAGGGCGGTGGCGTGCTCGAGGTAGATTTCCCCCTGCTTGCCCTTGGCTTGTCGGTCGAGGTGCAGCCAGACCCCGCTCGAGCGCACCCGGGCGAACTCGCGCACCATCGGCTGGCCGTGATGGGCGGTGGCCTTCCAGTGAAAACGGGAAAGCGGGTCGCCGGGGGTGTAGGGGCGCACCCCGGCGAAGCGGGAGGGGTCCTCCAGGCCCCCTTGGGCCTCGGGTCCGTCGGCCAGGAGGGTGAGGCGGAGGTCGGGGGAGAGCAGGCCGAAGGCTTCGGGGTAGACCAGCACGGGGTCGGTTTCGTAGCTCAGCTTGACCTCGACCTCGCGCAGCCCCAGCAGGTCTTGGGCGAAAGCCCGTACCCGCGGAAGCGGGTGCTCCCCGCGTTTTCGCGGGGAATAGAGCAAGGCCTCCTCCCACTCCCAGCGCGGCCAGACCAGGGCCCTGGCCCCGCCCGGCAGCAAGGAGAGCGGCCCGGACCCCTCGCGCTCGAGGCGCACGTACACCGGCAGGGGGCTCTCAAGCGTCACCCGCACCCGGCCCTCACCGCTGCGGTGAGGGAAGAGCCGCCGCTTCCCCGCCCGGACCGCCCCGCTCCCCCGGACCAGGTTGGGGGCCAGCAGGATCGCTGCGAGCAGGGCCAGCGGGAGCAGCCAGAACCAGGGCATCAGGCCTCGCCGCGAAGCGGGGTCTCGACCGGGACCGGGACCCGGCTCAAGATATCGGCCAGCACGCGCTCGGCGCTCTGCCCTTCCAGCCGGGCCTCGTAGGAGAGGATCAGGCGGTGGGCCAGCACCGGGAGGGTGGCGGTTTTGAGGTCGTCGGGGATCAGGTAGTCGCGGCCCTCGAGCGCGGCCAGGGCCTGAGCGAAGCGCTCTAGGGCCAGCGCGGCGCGGGGTGAGGCCCCCAGGATCACCCCCTCGGCCTGCCGGGTGGTGGCCACGAGGGCAAGCAAATAATCCTCCAGGTTCGCGTCCACCCGCACCTGCCGCACGAGTTGTTGGGCTTCCAGCACCTCCGCCGCCGAAGTGACCGGCTCGAGCGTCTCGAGCGGGCTTCGCTGGCGCATCCGCCGTAGCATCTCGCGTTCATCCTCGCCCTGCGGATATCCCAGCTTGATCCGGGTGGTGAAGCGGTCGAGCTGGGCCTCGGGGAGTCGGTAGGTGCCCTCCTGCTCGATGGGGTTCTGGGTGGCGATCACCAGGAAGGGGCGGGGCAGGGGGTGGGTTTTGCCCTCGAGCGTCACCTGATGCTCCTGCATGGCCTCGAGGAGGGCCGACTGGGTCTTGGGCGTGGCCCGGTTCAGCTCGTCGGCCAGCAGGAGCCCGGTGAAGAGGGGTCCGGGCCGGAACTCGAACGCCCCCTGAAGGTAGACGTAGACTCCGGTCAGATCGGAAGGGAGCAGGTCGGGGGTGAACTGAACACGACGGAAATCGAGCCCCAGGCTCTTGGCCAGGGCGCGGGCCAGGGTGGTCTTGCCGGTTCCGGGGACATCCTCGAGCAAGACATGCCCCCCACTGAGCAGGGTCGCCACCACCGCCTTGACCTCCTGGTGCTTGCCCACGATGACTTGCTCGACGTTCGCGCTCAGCTTCTGATACCAGTTTCGGATCATGCTCGACCTTCCTGCGCCTGGCTAAAGACCGCGGGTAACGCTTCGGCAAGTGCTTCCGCCCGTTCGGCTCGAGTTTCGTCGCTCGAGCCGCCGTAGCGCACCGGTTCGTAGAGCTCGGTGAGTTCTCGCAGCTCCCCCAGCGCTCTCGGGTTCAGCTTTCCCAGCCGCGTCGCGTACTCGCGCGGGCTCTCGAAGGTAGTGCGGGGGAAGCCGCGCTGTTCCATCTGTCGCAAAAAGCGCTGGTAGGCGCGGCGGATGCGGCTCGAGGGCGGCTCGGCTGGCAGCTCACCCCGGCCCCTAGCGGCGCTCACCCCTATCCCCTGCGAGCCTTCGCGGAGCCGCCGCAACAAGGCCACTGCGACGAGCAAAAGCGCCGTCACCAGCAGGGCTAGCCCCAGGCTGACCGCGTATACCCAGTCCACCCCGCGCCGGATCGGAGGGGGAAGCGGGCCAGCCTCTCCTTCCGGCGTGGACGGGCTGAGGCCAGGTAGGGGGAGGGGAGCCGCCCCGGTGAGGTCGGTTTGCTGATGCGCCCCTAGCCAGGCCAGCAGCATCACCCAGAAAAAAGTCGCCGCGACGAGGGGGACCAGGTGAAACCCTCGCGGGCGGAGCTTGCTCGGCGGGGTCCGCAGCGCGGACAGCCCCACCAGCGAGAGGATCAGGGCCATCAGTCCCAGGATGATCGGTAGCAAAGCCTGGCTGGCCCGCTCGGCAAAGCGGCTGAAGGGGGTGGGCTCGGCGGGGCTGATCCGGGGGCGGGGCTGACCGGGGGGTCTCGAGCCCGACTCAGGAACCCGGGGGCCCGGCTGAACCGGGGCGCTCGGGCTGGGGTTCGAGCCCATCTCGAGCGCGATCCGCACCGGCAGAGCGACCAGGGCCAGGGCCAGGAGCCCCAGCAGGCCGACCGCCGCGAGCAGGGCGGTGCGGTTCCAGCCCAGCGGCCTGCCCACCTCCCCCGAGCGCACCCGTTCGCGCTCGAGGGTATAGATGGCGTGAGCCAGTACCAGCAGGGCCAGGGCGATCCCGTCCAGCCGCAGGGCCACCAGGGGAACCAGCCACAGCACCGCCCCGCGCTCCTGCCGGGCCGCCGCCGAGGCCGAAGCCCCCAACAGCAGCAGCCCGACCGTGGTGAGCCCCCAGTCGCCGAACGCTCCCGCCAGCGTAGGGGTTTGCAGTGAAGTTCCCCAGAAGTGGTACAGCCCCGGCAGGCTGGCGAACCACAGGAAGCTATCGCGGTAGTGGCTCCGCCAGAGCAGCCAGAAGAGCCCGGCCCCCACCAGCAAGCCCGGCCACAAGTGCCAGGGCAGGGCGTACAGCACGAGCAGCAACAGGGTTAGCCGGGCGAGCATCCATCCCAGGATACCCTTTAGCTGCACCCCGATTGTTTCGCGTGGTCGCGAAGGGGTATCCCCACCGCCGGGCGCATTCCCAGCCGCGCGTAGAAGGGTTGCAGCTGGCTTTCGCAGAGCAAGTCCACCATGTAAAAGTCGCCCAGCTTCGCCAGCATGAGGCCCACCAGCTCGCTCCCGATGCCCCGCTGTTGGTACTCGAGCAGGACTTCCAGCAGGGGGATATAGGCGCTCAGCACCCCGTCGCTGATCGCGTTGATGAACCCCACCACTTTTCCTTCGTCCAGGGCCAGAACCACGTGGCTGCTCCCCTGCAAGATGCGCAGATGGTTTACGGCGAGGGCGGGTTGGGCCAGCCGATGAAAAAGCCTTGCAGTTGAGCGGGGGTGATGCTCTCGAGGCTATCCGTATACGTGACCTTCATGCTTTCGTTCCTGTACGCCGATCGGCTTGAATTTTGTGAGTGGATGAAACCGCGGAATGCAGATAGGAAGTAAGGGATTTTCCCGAAAACTATACCCGCAGCATAGTGACCCTTCCTAAAGTTTTGGGAGGACCCTTAAAGCAAGGGTGGGTCTGGGTTTTTGGCAAGGGAGAGAAAATCCCTCCAAGTGCTCAATGCGAAGCATTAGGGGCTTTACTGTCCTCGGCACAGCAGATAGGGGAGATCAGAGCGAAGCCCCTCTTGCATCCTCACTGGGTAAGCTCGAGAGCTTGATATGTGCTATCAGGGTCACATCAAGGGGGGTTGGGGGGTCTGCTTTTGACCTCGAGCCTACCTGGATAACCCCTTCGGTTCAGTCCAACCGCTCGTACGCGGGCAGCGTCAGGAACTCGCGGAACTCCGGCTGGAGCACCAGCTCGTCCAGGAGTTCGGCGGCGGCCTCGAGGTTTTTCAGCCCGGCGAGCTTGGCCATCTCCTCAGCCTTGAACTGCTGGTAAAGCTCCCCGGTGAAGGTGCGGCCATCCTCCAGCTTGGCCCCCTTGTTGAGCCACTGCCAGAGCTGGGCTCGGGAGATTTCGGCGGTCGCGGCGTCTTCCATCAGGTTGAAGATCGCCACCGCGCCCGAGCCGCTCAGCCAAGCGGCCATGTACTGAAGCTCCACGCTGATGTTGTTGCGCACCCCGGCCTCGGTCACCTTGCCCTCAGGGACGCGGAAGTCGATGAGTTGCTCGGGCCGCACCGTGCCGTCCACGTCTTCGCGCAGGCGGTCTTTCTGGTTGGGTTTGTCGCCCAAGACTTTATCGAACACGCTCAGCGCGACCGGCACCAGGTCGGGGTGAGCCACCCAGGTCCCGTCGAAGCCGTCGCCGGATTCGCGTTCCTTGTCCTTGGTCACCGCGGCGATGGCCCGCTCGTTGACCTCGGGGTCTTTGCGGCTGGGGATGAAGGCCGCCATCCCACCGATGGCGTGAGCGCCGCGCTTGTGGCAGGTACGCACCAGCATCTCGGTGTAGGCTCGCATGAAGGGAACGGTCATGGTGACCTGCACCCGGTCGGGGAAAATCACCCCGCCGTCCGCGGCGGGGACGGTGGCGAACTTCTTGATGCAGCTAAAGATATAGTCCCATCTTCCCGCGTTGAGCCCGGCGGCGTGGTCGCGCAGTTCGTAAAGAATTTCCTCCATCTCAAAGGCCGCCAGCACGGTCTCGATGAGCACCGTGGCGCGGATGGTGCCTTGGGGGATGCCCAGGTAATCCTGGGCGAACACAAACGCGTCGTTCCAGAGCCTCGCCTCGAGGTGGCTTTCCAGCTTGGGCAGGTAGAAGTAGGGGCCGCTGCCGCGCTCGAGCAGTTCCTTGGCGTTGTGGAAGAAGTAGAGCCCGAAGTCCATCAACGAGCCCGAGACCGGCTCGCCGTCCACCCACAGGTGCCGCTCGGCTAGATGCCAGCCGCGCGGGCGGACCACCAGCGTGGCGGTCTTCTGGGCGAGCCGGTACTCCTTGCCATCCGGGCTGGTGAAGCTGATCGTGCGGCGCACCGCGTCCTTGAGGTTCTGCTGCCCCTGGATGACGTTCTCCCAGGTGGGGGAGAGGGCGTCCTCGAGGTCGGCCATGAAGACCTTGGCCCCCGAGTTGAGCGCGTTGATCATCATCTTGCGCTCGACTGGCCCGGTGATCTCGGTGCGGCGGTCGTCGAGGTCGGCGGGGGCCGGGGCCACCTTCCAGTTGCCCTCGCGGATAAAGCGGGTGTGCTCGAGGAAGCTCGGCTTTTCTCCCGCCCTGATCCGTGCGGCAACCTCGGCGCGGCGCTGCAAGAGCCCCTTGCGCACCGGGTTGAACTCGCGTTGCAGCCCGGCGATAAAGGCCAGGGCTTGGGGGGTCAGAATCTCCTTCAGCGCCGGGACTTCTGGGCCCCGGATTTCGATGCCTTTCATGCTCACCTCTCTGCCGTAAGGGTATGGAAGGTGGTGTAGCTTTGTCAATGTGGTGTAGCAGAGAGTTCATACACAGCCCGGGAGTGGCCAGTGGCCGCGGCTCACCGACCCTTGGGATAATCCAATGAAAAAACCTCTCCATACCGGAGAGGTCCATGAAGCGAGTTTGAGGCTGGGCTATCCCACTCGAGCTTGCAGATACTCCCGCTCGCCCATCACGATCTGCCGGGCCAGCTCGGGGTCTTTGGGGAACTCCTTGCCCCGGTTGATCAAGTAGGTCTCGTAGCGACCGATCTCGAAGCGCTCGGTGACCGAGCGCACCGCTTTCCCCAGATCGAAGGGTTTGCAGGAGAAGATGTCCACGCTGATGAAGCCCTTCTCGGGGAAGGTGTGGATCGCCAGGTGGCTTTCGGCGATGATCACCACGCCGGTGACGCCCTCGGCCTGACCGAGCTTGCCGCCGTAGCGGTAGACGAAGGGCGGCAGCACCTTGGTCATCTCCATCTCCACCGGAAGCTCGTCCAACACACGCCGGACGAGTTCAGCATCGGCTAGTTTTTGGGGGTTGGCGTTGTAGCCATCAATCATCAGGTGAGGGCCAAAGCCAAAGAGTTCCAACTCATGATCCTCCAAGGGGTTGTCCCTGGGTTGGCCGTGCTTCGCCCGGCTTTACCCCCCAGATGCCACGCCCCAATTATGGGGAGGGGGGGTGGGGGTGTCAAGACTTTTAAGGAAAAAGCCGGCAACGCGTTAGGCCCCCTGCGGCAGTTGGCCGATCCGGGGGACATCCCTGGACATCCCTACCCGAGAAAAGCGGTACAAAAGGCGTGGTGGGCGGCTCGGTTTGCTGGGTTGATTCCTTGGTTGGCCGGGGCGCTCGAGCGCCGACTGAGCTACATTGGCCCATCTAGACGGTGTTATCATAATGAGCGTGAACGAACGAGGTGGGTTCGCCAAGCTAAATGACGGGAGGAACCATGTATCGTGGTAGAGAAGGGCAGTGGGCTTTTTTCCTACACCGGCTCTCGGGGATCGCGCTGCTGTTGTGGCTGCTGCTGCATACCCTTAACATCTCCTCGGCGATGTGGGGGCCGGAGGTATCGAATCGTCTGATGGCGTTTTTTCACGTCCCAGTTTTCCAGGTCGGGCTCTTGCTGGTGACGGCGGGGGCCCTCTATCACGCCTTCAACGGGCTGCGCATCATCCTGCTGGACTTCACCAGTTGGGGGGTCAAGTACCAGAAAGAACTGTGGTACGGGGTGCTCTTTTTGTGCCTGGCCGCCGCCATTCCGGGCCTCATCATCACCGTGCCGCGCATCATCGCCGCCGCGACCAAACACGGAGGGTAAGTCATGGCTATCCGCGCTCGCCGTTATCAAGATGCCAAAGCCCAGGCCGGGACCAACCTCGAGCTGGCCTGGTGGGTGTTCATGCGCCTTTCGGGGTTGGTGCTGGTGTTTTTGGTCTTGGGGCACATCTACATGAACTTCGTGCTCATCGACGTGAACACCGTCAACTACAACTACGTGGCCCAGCGGTTATCCAACACCACCTGGAAGATCTACGACCTGGTGATCCTGGGCTTGGCCATGCTCCACGGTCTAAACGGCTCCCGCTACGTGATGGACGACTGGATCAAAGACCCCCGCCAGCGTTTCGTCACCAAGGCGGTCGTCTACAGCCTGGGGGTGCTGGTCTTCCTGATCGGGAGCATCTCGCTCCTCAACCACGACTTCTCGAGGTAAGACATGGCACACCAACACGACGTGATCGTAGTGGGGGCGGGCGGCTCGGGCCTCACCTCGGCCTTGTACGCGGCCAAGGGCGGGGCCGACGTGGCCGTCGTCACCAAGCTCTACCCGACCCGCTCGCACACCGGAGCGGCCCAGGGCGGAATCGGCGCGGCCTTAGGCAACGTCGAGGAGGACCACTGGGAATGGCACATGTTCGACACCATCAAGGGCGGCGATTACCTCACCGACCAGGATGCCGCCGAGATCTTCGCCAAGGAAGTGATCGAGGCGGTGATCGAACTCGAGCACATGGGCCTGCCCTTTGACCGTTTGCCCTCGGGGAAGATCGCCCAGCGGCGTTTCGGCGGGCACACCAAGGAGTACGGCAAGGCCGCGGTGCACCGCGCCGCCCACGCCGCCGACCGCACCGGGCACATGATCCTCCAGACGCTCTACCAGCAGTGCGTCAAATATAACATCACTTTCTACAACGAGTTCCACGTGCTGGACGTGATCCTCGAGGACGGGGTGGCCAAGGGTTTGGTGGCCTATGAACTGGCCACGGGGGAGATCCACACCTTCAAGTCCAAGGCCATCGTGATTGCTTCCGGCGGGTACGGGCGGGCCTGGAAGGTGACCTCCAACGCCTACACCCTCACCGGGGACTTGCAGGCCATCCTCTACCGCAAGGGGTTGCCCTTGGAGGACATGGAGTTCTACCAGTTCCACCCCACCGGCCTCTTCCCCTTGGGCATCCTGCTCACCGAGGGAGCCCGCGGCGAGGGTGGCATCCTGCGCAACGACTCCGGCGAGCGCTTCATGGAGCGCTACGCCCCCACCATCAAGGACCTGGCCCCGCGCGACATGGTAAGCCGGGCCATGTACCTCGAGGTGCGCGAGGGGCGCGGGGTCGGCCCCCGCAAGGATCACGTGCTCTTAGACCTTACCCACCTGCCGCCCGAGACCATCCACAAAAAGCTCCCCGATATTTCCGAGTTCGCCCAGATCTACCTCGGCGTAGACCCCACCAAACAACTGGTGCCGGTGATGCCCACCGCCCACTACGCAATGGGCGGCATCCCCACCACGCTTTGGGGTGAGGTCATCGCTGACGATTCGAACACCATCATCCCCGGCCTCTATGCGGCGGGCGAGGTGGCCTGCGTGAGCCTCCACGGGGCTAATCGCCTGGGCACCAACAGCCTGGGCGACTTGGTGGTTTTCGGACGGCGGGCCGGAATCGCCGCCGCCAAGTTCGCCAAGACCGCCGAGTTCTACGACCTCTCGCCCGACGTATCGGGGCCTTCCAAAGAGCGCGTGGAGAAGTTCCGCAGCCAGAGCGGCAAGGAGTCGGTGGCTTCGCTTCGCACCGCGCTGCAGCAGACCATGCAGGACTACGCCTCGGTATTCCGCACCGAGGAACTGCTGGCCAAGGGAACCGAAGAACTCAAAGAGCTGTTCGAGCGCTACCAGCACATCGGGGTGCAGGACAAGGGCGAGCGCTACAACACCGAGCTGGTCGAGGCCATCGAGCTGGGGTATCTGCTCGAGGTCAGCGAGGCCACCGTCCACTCCGCCCTCAACCGCCGCGAGAGCCGGGGCGCCCACGCCCGCGAGGACTACCCCGAGCGCGACGACAAGAATTGGCTCAAGCACACCCTGGTCTTCAAACAGGGCGACGGCAAGGTCTGCTTCCGCTACAAGCCGGTGGTGCTGGGCAAGTTCGAGCCGAAGGCGAGGACGTACTGATAGCTATACGTCTTACGCCCTGGTTTTTGCGTAAGACATATAGCGTACGACGTTCGACGGAGAAACAATGCAAGTAACCCTCAAAATCCTGCGCTACGACCCCAACAAGGATACCAAGCCGCACTGGGAGACCTACCAGGTTGAATCCGAGCCGATGGACCGGGTGCTGGACTTGCTGCACAAGGTCAAATACTTCACCGACGGCACCTTGGCCTTCCGCCGAAGCTGTGGTCACGGGATCTGTGGCTCGGACGCGATGGTGATCAACGGCAAGAACCGCCTGGCCTGCAAAGCCCTGGTCAAAGACCTGGGCCCTAGCATCACCGTGGAGCCGATCCGTGGCCTGCCGGTAGAGAAAGACCTGGTGGTGGACATGGACCCCTTCTTCGCCGCCTACCGCGCGGTGAAGCCTTACCTCATCAACGACGAGCCCCCGCCCGAGCGGGAGCGCTTGCAGAGCCCCCAAGACCGCGAAATCTTCGACGCCTCCACCAAGTGCATCCTCTGCGCGGCCTGCACCACCAGTTGCCCGGTGTTCTGGGTCAACGGCACCTATGTCGGCCCGGCGGCCATCGTGCAGGCCCACCGCTTCATCTTCGACAGCCGCGACAAGGGCGCCCGCGAGCGCTTTCAGACGCTGGGCGCGAGCACCGGCGTGTGGCGCTGCCGCACCGCCTACAACTGCACCGAGGCCTGTCCGCGCGAAATCCCGGTGACACAGGCCATCGAAGAGGTCAAGCGGGCCATCCTCTTCGACAAGTTCTGACTCCCTATCCACGGGTGAGGGCGACCCCTGCGGTCGCCCTTTTACTTGCCATGCTCAGTGCGCCCGCGATGAAAGGGTGGGGTTGCTCGGCGGGAGAGTGCGGATGCGGGGTGTGCGGCGCGGCTTCCTCAGCCACCCCTGCTCCACCCGCTACGCTTCTATCCTGCAGATACTTAGCAGTAGGGTCAACGAAACTCTGATCGCCTGCCGCGCCAGCGTCTTCGACCTACAGCAGAAGGAGCGCTACGATCTGCTACGTCGGGAGGTATCGAGGGCAATCCTCGAGACCACCGAGTTCGAGCACGGCTACGGCGACTCCACACTCTTGCAACGCGCCGAATGGATCACCCTCGAACGCTAGCGCTGCCCGGTTTTGCGGTTTGCGAAGGCCTACTTTCCCGGCGAGAGCTGGGTAGCCGCATCCGATTTGCTCGCTGTCGCGCTCAAGCTGTCGGGGCCGGAGGGGACGAAGGAATTTCTAGAAGCGGAATTCCGACTGCGGTGATGCAAAGGGTTGGGTAGGTGGGGTCCATGAATCCCGCCTACAAGCGCTCGCGCAGGCTCAGTGCCTCGCGCTCGAGTTCCTCGAACTCTTGGATCTGCCGGGTGACGCGTTCTTTAACCGCCTCGAGCCCGCTACAGATCGGGCGGTAGAGGGCCCGGAAGCGTTCGGTGGAGCGCTCGAGTTCGAGCTGTAAAGCCTGGTTAAGCGCGGCCTCCAGGCTCGAGCGCACCTCGCTCAGCCGCTCGCGCAAACGGCTTTTGGCCTGGTCCTTGCGGCGGGGCAGGATCGAGAGGCCGAGAATCGCCGCGACCAGTCCCGCCACCACCCCGGTGACGTCAGCGGCCAGGCTTTGCAGGATGAGCACCATCCCCGCGCCCAACCCGACCCCGCCCAGGCTGGCCAAGGCGGTTTGCTGTAAGGCCAGCTGGATCTGCTCGCGCAGCACTACCGCCTCGTCGTCCGGGCGGTAACGCTCGAGCGCTTTCTGGATGGCCTGCTCCACACTGGGCTCGCCGTCACCACGGGCAGGCAACACCCCCGGCGCTTCGCGCAGGAGGGTCAGGGCGTCCTCGAGCAATTCCTGGTTTTTCTTGGCCAGCCAATTCAAGGACTGCTGCACGCTGCGCTCCAAGATCTGGTTGCTGTTTTGCGCCACGTCGCGCATGAAGGAATCCTGGATGCGGCTGGCGTTGATCAGGTCGAGGATGCGCGAGAGCCGCACGGTCTCGTCGAGCCAGCGCTCGCCGCGTTCGCGCACCTCGTCGAGCACCTGTAAGGCGAGCGCCACCTGCCCGTCAAAATCGCGCCGGGTGCGCTCGACGTGGCGCCCTAAAAGGGCCTCGAGTTCGGCGCAGGTCGTGAGTTGCTTGCGGTTTTCGGCGAGTTCGCGCTCGAGCCCTGGCCGGGTCTCTCCCACCAGCTTGAGCAGCACCCCCAGCGGCGACCCCAGCTTGATCTTGGCCGACTCGCTGGTGAGCACCTTGCGGATGTGGGCCTCGAGATCGGCCAGACCGCTGCTTTGTTTTTCGCCCTGCTTGGCCCGCCGTGCGGAAAGACCAAATACCGGCACGCTCTGGCCCAGGGTTTGCACCGCGCCCTGGCGCACGTACTCGAGCACCTCCCCTTGCTCGTTGGGGGAGAGCAGATCGAGCTTATTGACGAGCAGCACGATTTTCTTTCCCCAGGCCTTGATCAGTTGCAAGAACTCCGCTTCGGACTGGGTAAAGGGGCGATCTGCGCTGGTGACGAAGAGGATCAGATCGGCCCGGGGCAAGAAGCGCTCGGTGAGCACCTGATGATGCTCGAGGATAGCGTTGGTGCCGGGCGTGTCCACCATTCGCAGATCCTTGAGAAGTTCGTGTGGCAGGTAGATCAGCGTGAGATCCGGGCCTTGTGGCTCGAGCTTGGTTTGTTCCCCGTAGGTGATTAGATTGATCCGATCGGTGGTCGGCGTGACCCCTTCTTTCAGAAGCTCCGCGCCGAGAAGTGCGTTGAGAATGCTGGATTTTCCGCTGTTGAATTCGCCGGAAACCACCAGCATGAAGGGCCCCTCGAGGTCAGAAAGCGCCTGGCGAACGGGTGTCGGGTCAATCGAGGTGCGCGACAAAGCCTCGAGACCTCTGGCGAGAAGGGCGCGTACATCCTGTGCCAGAGCAAGCGTTTTGGCATCTAGCATGTGCGCAGTTTACACGCTGGGGGACTTGGGTGTATGGGCTCCAAAATGCGATTTATGCGATGAATAAAGGAAATTCCGGATATACGACTATAGGTGGTATTGATGGATGCAAAATCTACAAGATGTGGTATATTATGATCCAGGGATCATGAACAATATCCCACTCTACTCGGAAAGGAGGTGACTTCATGGCTGAGAAAAAGACTGCGGCCAAGAAACCTGCTGCAAAGCCTGCTGCTAAGGCTGCGGCTAAGCCTGCTGCGAAACCCGCGGCAAAACCGGCTGCGAAAGCGGCCGCTAAGCCCGCTGCCAAGACGGCTGCGGCCAAACCCGCGGCGAAGAAGGCTCCGGCTAAGGCTGCCGCTAAACCTGCCGCAAAACTTGCCGCGAAGAAGACCACCACCAAGAAAGCGACCGCCAAGAAGTAGCCGGTTGTAGCTGAAAACATCGGCCTCGAGAGGGGCCGATTATCTTTTGCCCATCGCGATCGAGTTCGATCTATACCCGGAAAAGACGGCAAATGTGGTGATGCTCGGGCGGTTTCGCGCGCAATTCCTACGGCGAACGATGCCTCGTGGATGCTGATCCCAGTGGCTGAAAAAGTCCCCTGATCGAGCCGAAAATTGTAGGGGCGACGAGCAGTCGCCCCTACGTAAATTGACCTCATGGGCTGCTTTGCTGGATCGCCTCGACTGCTTTGGGGTTCTCGAGCGCCGATAAATCCCCCGGATTCTGACCCAGATAAGCCGCGCGGATCACCCGGCGCATCACCTTGGCGTTGCGGGTCTTGGGCAGGTCGGGCACGAAGAGGATCTTCTCGGGCTTGAGGGCTTTTCCGAGCCCCGCTGCGATCTGATCCCCGATGGCTTTGGAAAGTTCCGGGCTCGGCTTGTGGCCGGGCTTCAGCACGATAAAGACCACCGCGGTCTCGCCCTTGACCTCGTGTGGAACCCCGATGGCCGCGGCCTCTTTCACCGCCGGGTGCGCGACGGCGGCGCTCTCGATCTCGGCGGGGCCCACGCGCTTGCCCGCGATCTTGAGGGTGTCGTCGGAGCGCCCGTGGATAGTCCAGTGCCCCTCGCCATCCAGCACCGCCCAGTCGCCGTGGACCCAGACGCCGGGGAAGCGGGACCAGTAGGTGTTGAGGTAGCGCCCGGGGTCGCGCCAGAAGCCTTTGGTCATCCCGGGCCAGGGCCCCAGCACCGCGAGTTCGCCCACCTGGTCGGTGACGGGTTGGGCGTTCTCGTCGAGTACCGCGGCCTTGATGCCGGGCACGGCAGTGTTGAACCCCGCGGGCTTGATGGGGCGCCACACGGTGCAACCCAGGATGCCCCCGCCGATCTCGGTGCCGCCCGAGTAGTTGATGATGGGACATTGGCTGCGGCCCACCACCCGGAAGAACCACCTGTAGGGTTCTTCGTTCCAGGGCTCGCCGGTCGAGCCGAGCACCCGCAGTTTGGAGAGGTCGTGCTTCGCTACGGCATCTTCGCCGTGCGGGATCAGCGCACGAACCAAGGTAGGGGAGATGCCCAGGTGGGTGATGCCGTGGCGAGCGCACATGACCCACAACCGGCTGGCGTCGGGGAAGTCGGGGGCACCCTCGTAGAGAAACACCGTACCGCCCACCGTGAGCCCGCCCAGGATGGCCCACGGCCCCATCATCCAGCCCATGTCGGTGAACCAGAAGAGGGTTTCGCCTTCGCGCAGGTCGAAGAGATGGGCGATGTCCTGGGCGGCTTTGATGGGGAAGCCCGCGTGGTAATGCACGGTGCCCTTGGGCTTGCCGGTGGTGCCCGAGGTGTAGATCAGCATGAAGGGATCCATGCTGTCCATCGGTTCGTAAGGGGCTACGGGGTCCTGCTGGCTCACCAGATCGCTCCAGGCGACTTCGCCCGGTTGAAGTTCCGCCTCCCCGAACCGCTGCACCACCCAAAGCTTCTCCACGGAAGGGGAGAGCTGGGCGGCTTCCCGTGCGGCCTGAAGCAGATTCACCTTCCCCCCGCGCCGGTAAAACCCGTCCGCCGTGATGAGCAGCTTGGCCTCGGCGTCGTTGAGGCGGGTCGCGGCGGCCTCGGCGGCATAGCCGGAAAAGATCGGCACCAAGATGGCCCCGATGCGCGCCACCGCCAGGGCGCTGATGGCGGTCTCGGGGAGCATCGGGAGGAAGATCCCCACCCGGTCTCCCTTGGCGATACCTAGGCTTCGGAGCCCGTTCGCTGCTTTGGCCACGGCGGCCTCGAGCATCCGGTAACTGAGGCGGGTGATCTGCCCGTCCTCCCCCTCCCAGACGAGCGCGGTGTCCTCGGCCCGGTGGGGGAGGTGACGGGCCACCGCGTTATAAGCCAGGTTGAGCTGCCCGCCAGGGAACCAGTTGGGCCACTCGGGGCCTTGCGAGGCATCCAAGACCCGCTGATAGGGCTTCATCCACTCGATGCCCAACTCGTGCAGGGTGGCTTCCCAGAAGCCCTCGAGGTCTTGGATGCTGTACTCGTAGAGGGCTTGGTAGGTGGGGAGCCCCAGCTTGTGCATGAGCCGCTCGAGGTGGCTGCCCTGGGTGTAGGCCGCCGAGGGATACCAGATGGGTTCGGACATGCGGTGACCTCCGCTTGACTGGGAACAGCATAACGCGACAGGGGTCACCTGTCGTACGCCCCTCGTCTTGCGCCAAAGGCCAAGACTGGCTTGTAGCCGGGGCAGAAAAAGGAAAACTCTTTCTATAGACCCCAGGCCGCGGGGCCACTCGCGGTTTTCAGCGTACTACCCCTGTTTAGCCCTTCTTGCGGAACAAGCCGAATAACCCTTTGCCTTTGGCCGGGGGTTCGGGCTCTTTTTCTTTGAGCCGGGGCGGGGCCTCGGGGTTGGCGAGCACGACCAGGAAATCCTTGAGGGTTTTGCGGCGTTGGGGGTCTTTGTCGAGCAAGCCCCGCAAAGCTCGGTCGAGTTGCGGCGGGAGGCTGGTGGGGGCGGCGGGCAAGTGCAGGTGGGCGTACTCGAGCTGTTCGTAGGTCTCACCCTTGAAGGGCCGTCTGCCGGTCAGGAGTTCGTAGGCCAGCACCCCGAACGAATAGGTGTCGGAGGCCGCGTTGGGGTCGCCCCCGGCGAAGAGTTCGGGGGCCATATAGAAGGGGCTTCCGGCCCGCTCGCCCAGGCGGTAGTTCTCGCGGGTGCGGGCCACGCCCAAGTCGCCCAGCTTGTAGACGCCCTGGTTGCGGTAGATGTTGGAAGGCTTGACGTCCTGGTGGATTACGCCCTGGTCGTGCAGGAAGACCAAAGCCGCGGCGATCTGCTGCAAACAGGTCTTGACCTCGTCCGGTGGCAACGTCCCGTGGCTGAGGCGGTCTTCTAAGCTGCCCTCGGACATGTACTCGAGGGCCAAGAAAGCTTCCTCCCCAAAGGGTTTTCCGGCCAGCCCTCGCACCAGGTACTTGTGCGAGAGGGCCAGCGAGAGGCCCACCTCCTGGGCGAAGCGCTCGGCCAGCTTGGGGTCGCTGCGCACTTCCTTGCGGGGAATCTTCATCGCCACCGGCGTGTCGTCGGGGGCCTTGGCCAGGTACACCTGGGAAAAGCGCCCCAACCCCAAGAGCATCTCGAGCCTGAAGTCCTTACGGGCCAGGTGGCGAAAATTCATTGCAGCGACCAGACCTCCCCCGGCTTCAAGGCGCGGCCCTCCACCCCCAGGAGCTTGGCCCGGTTGGCGAAAGCCTCCCCGTCCTGCACGATGGGCGGGAAGGTGTTGTAGTGGATGGGCAGCACGGCTTTGGGCCGGATCAGCTCGAGGGCTTGCAGCGCGTCGTCGGGTCCCATGGTGAAGTGATCCCCGATGGGGATGCAGGCCAGGTCAATCCCCTGCCTGCCGATCAGGCTCATGTCGCTGAAGAGCGCGGTGTCCCCGGCGTGGTAGATCTTCATCCCGCCGATCTCCAGGATCATCCCGGTGGGCATCCCGCCGTAGGTTCCGTCGGGGAAAGAGGAGGAGTGCCAGGCTGGGGTGAGCTTGAGCGAACCCCACTCGGTCTTGAGCTTCCCGCCGATGTTCATGGGGATGGCCTTGGCGCCCTTCTTCTCGGCATAGTAGCCGATCTCGGCGGTGCCGATGATGGTGGCGCCTTTTTGCGCCAGGGCCAGGCTATCGCCCCAGTGGTCGCCGTGGGCGTGGGTGACCAGGATATAGTCCACCTCGAGCTCGTCGGCTTTGAGGCTGGCGGTGGGGTTGCCGCTCAGGAAGGGGTCAATCACGATTCGGGTTTTGCCGTCGCTCAAGTAAACCGCCGAATGTCCCAGGTAGCGAAGCTCCAACACGGTCCACCTCCCTCATCTCGAGCGCCCAACGTTCTCATTCTCACATCCTTAGCTCGAGCGGTTCGCTAGGTCTTTCTCAGTATATCGAGCCTTGCGCCGACCCGAGGTTACGGACGGACCGGTCGGCTTACCCCTGGCTGAGGGTCTCCAGCGCCCGGCTGATGGTGCGCTGGAAAGCTGCTTCGGCCATGCGCCTGAGGGCCTTGCCGCCCCATTTCTCTCCCTCCGGGAGCTGGGCGTGGAGTCGCACGGTGATGGTATAGGCGAGCGCCTCCCCCACCACCGCCCCCTCACCCGAGAGTTCGGCCCAAAAAGCCGGGGGTTCGCTCGAGGGTTGGGCCGCCCGGCTGTCGCCGGGAATCAACGCCACCAACGAGGCCCGTCCCTCGGCTTGGGAGTGAAGACGGCTGCGGAAGGGAAAACGCAGGTCCCCCATCAACGGGGTATACGCGACGAGTTCGCCTACTAGATGCTCGCCCTCGCGGCGCAGATCACGGAAGGGGGGCCGCCCGCCGAACACCCGCTCGGGGGCCAAAAGCTGGGCAGGGGTACCGGGGATGCGCAGTTCGAAGGTTCGCTCGAGGGTCATACAACCGGAGCATCCTAACACCCCCGGGTGGGGCCGGGTTGAGCATCTGATCACATAGGGGGGTGGGTAGGGGGGTAGGAAGATAGAGGTTTCGTTCCCCTCACTCCACCCACTCCACCCGCACCGAGCCCGATTTCACCAACTCCTCGACCTCTTGGTCTTGCACGTTGCGCAGCCGGGGCAAATGACCAAAATGCGGGGCGGCGGTGGCCAGCCCTACCCGCACCACCAAGACCTCCTCGCCCTCGGCCTTGCCGATTCGCCAGACCAGATGGTTGCCCAGTTTTTCGAGGAGGTCATCGAGCGCAGGTTCCATAAGCCCATAGTGTCGAGGGTCGCGGCGCAAAGCGCAAGGTGTGGGAAAGGTTGGGGGATTATCCCACTCCCACCTCCGACTCCCCACCGCCGATTACTGCACCTCGAGCAGAGCGAATTTCAAGTAAAAAGTCTCCGGCACGTTCAACAGGATCGGATGGTCCCAGCCTTGGGTGCGCTTCTCGATGACCCGCAGGCTCTTGTGAGCGTCGGCAGCCGCGTCGGCCAGCATCTCGTAGAACATCGGCTCGAGCACGTGGTGGCTGCACGAGGCCGTAGCCAGGACGCCGCCCGGTTTGAGGAGTTTCATGGCCCGCAGGTTGATCTCCTTGTAGGCGGCGTAGGCCCGCTCGAGGTCGCGCTTGCTCTTGGCGAAAGCCGGAGGGTCCAGCACGATCAGGTCGTAGCGGTTGCGCTGCTTTTCCTGTTCGCGCAGGAACTCGAAAGCGTTGGCTTCGCGGGTCTCGAGCCTCAGCCGGTTGGCTGCGGCGTTCTCCTGGGCCCGCCGCAGCGCGTCCGCCGAGGAATCCACCGCCACCACCCGGCTGAAGTTTGTGGCCAGGTGCAGGGCGAAGGAGCCGTGGTAGCTGAACACGTCGAGGGCCGATTCCCCGCCGAAGGCGTCCAGCCGTAGCCGGTTGTCGCGCTGATCGAGGAAGGCTCCGGTCTTTTGCCCCTCGCGTAGATCCACCCGGTAGCGCACCGGGCCCTCCTCGACCCAGACCTGCTCCGGCACGTCCCCATGGAGCGGCTTCACCGCTTGTGGTAAGCCCTCGAGCACCCGGCTCTTCTGGTCGTTCTTGGCCAGCACGCTCCCGACCGGGAGGGTCTCGAGCAGCACGCCCAGCAGTTTGTCGGTCAGCGGCTCGAGGGCTGCCGAGCCGACCTGCATCACCACGTGTTGGGCGTAGGCATCGAGCACCAGGGCCGGGAGCATGTCCCCCTCGGCGTGGACCAGCCGGTAGCCCCCGCCGGGGTTTTGCTCGAGCGCTGCTTTGCGGCGCTCGAGGGCCAGCCGCAGGTTTTCCAACAGGGCGGCTTCGGCATCCCGCACCTCGCCAAAGCGAAAGGCCCGCACCGCGATCTCCGAAGCCGGGTTCCACAGGGCCCAGGCCAGGAGGCCCTTGGGGCCATGCACGGGGTACAGCCCCGGCTCCGGGGGGCCGTCTTGAACGTCGCTCTTATAGACCCAGGGATGCCGGGCCAACAGGCGGGCGGCCCCCTTGGGGCTCACGCGGATCTTTGCTTTGGCGGGTGATTCCACTTTAGCGAGTCTAAGCGGCGGCCTCCTCGGTTGCAAGCGAGGGAAGCCCATGCTACCGGCGACTATGGCTCTTGTCCCCGGAGCGGCTATCTACGAGGGCTATTCCTCGGCTTGACCCGTCGTGAAAACCCGCGAGTCCCGGTCCCTCGATTGAGTAAAAGCGCACAAACTCCCCCACGAATACATGTAACGATTGTTACACAAATGGGCTCGAGGGAGGGGCGGTGAATAAAGTCAAAGGGAGCGGGAATAAAGAGGTCAGTGTAGATTTTGGATCGGCCCCAATGAAGAGCGGGCTCTAGCGGGTAAACTCTCCCCTGACAGGCAGTCCATCCATCCCCGTGGTTCGCGTTGACACTAGCGTTTGCCGCCCGATACAATACCACGGGCGCTAAATTGCGCAGGTTTTCACGAAAGCAGTTTTTCACCACTCAGGTTGTACGAGAGGAGGCATGGTGGCTAGCCAAGGACTGATCAAGAGCCTTGCCGAGCAGGAGCAGGAACTGGCCCGGCGGTTGGAAGAAGCCCGCCGCGCGGCCCAGGCCAAGCTCAGCGAGGCCGAAGCGGAAGCGGCCCGTATCGAGCAAGCGACCCAGCAGAGCTTGCGCGAAATGGAGACTCGGTTCCGCGCCGAGACCGCCGAGATGGTGGCCAAGATCGAGGCCGAAGCCCGGCAAAAGGCCGAGGCCGAAGCCCAGGCGATCAGCACTGCTGCGGCTCCCAAGATCGCGGGGGCGGTTCAGGAAGTGCTCAAGGAGGTTCTCCCTTAGATTTTCCCGCGACCCAAAAAGGAGGTATCCCCTGATCGCAACGATGGAAAAACTGATGGTGGCCGGACCCAAACGGCTCGCCAAGGAACTGCTGGCCGAACTCCAGCGGGCCGGGGTGGTGCACATCGAGCCCTTGCGCACCGAGGAGTTGGGCGAGTATCGCCTCAGCCCCGATGAAGACGGTGAGCTCCGGCGCTGGGAGGCGGTGGCGGCGGGTGCCGAGCACGCCCTGGGGATTTTGGGCAAAACCGCCACCCCCACCAAGCCCTTCGCCGGGAGCCTCTCCGACGCCGAGGCCATCCTCAAGCCGTGGTCGGAGCGGGCGGAGGTGCTGGGCCGCGAGCGGGCCGCCCTGGAGGAAGAACTCCAGGCCATCCAGCTCTTCGGCTCGGTGGCCGAGCGGCTGGCCGGGCTCACCCAGGGCCTCGACCAGAGCCAGCGCCTGGCGGTGATCCCCTTCCTGGTGAGCAAGGCCGAGGAACTCGAGCCGGTCCGGGCCGCCTTGCAGGCCAACCTGGAAGACCGCTTCCTGCTCGAGTCGGAAGCCCTGCCCAACCAGGTGGCGGCGGTGGTGGTGGTGCTCCGCCGCGACCTCGAGGCCGCCCGCACCGCGCTCTCGCGGCAAGGGCTGGCCGAGCTGCGCTTCCCCGGGGTCTACGGGAACCTTCCGCTGACCCAGGCCGCGGCCCGGATGCGCGAGCGCAGCAAGCTGGCCCCCGAGGAGCTGGTGGGCATCCGCGAGGAGGTGGTCAAGCTCGCCAAGGAGTCCAAGGATTCCCTGGAGGCTTTGTGGACCCGCGGTAAGGACGAGGTGGCCCGCCTGCGCTCGCTCTCGGACATGGCGGCGGGCAAGTACGGCTTCGCCCTGATGGGCTGGGTTCCCCAGGACGCCAAAGGGCGGGTGGAGACCGCTTTGGGGCGGCTCAAGGACCAGATCATCTATAGCTTCGAGCCAGTGGACGAGCACCACGAAGCTCACCAGGTCCCGGTCACCCTCAAAAACCCCGCCTGGGCCAAACCCTTCGAACTGCTGCACGGATTCCTCAACACCCCCCGCTACGGTGGCTACGATCCCACGATGATGATCGCCACCACCTTCCCCTTCTTCTTCGGCATGGTGGTGGGGGACATGGCCTTCGGGCTGCTGTTCTTCCTGGTGGCGCGGCTCTTCGCCGGGTACGCCCGTCGCGGCGAGACCCTCGAGATCGGCTTCCTGGGGGCCAAGATGGGGCCGGATGTGCTCGGCCAGCTCTCCAAGGTGCTCACCTGGATGGCCTTCTGGGCGGTAGTGTGGGGGTTCCTCTACGGCGAATTCTTCGGGACCTTCCTGGAGAAGCTCCACGTCTTCTATGACCCCAACCACCACGGGGAAGCTGGTGAGGCCGCCAAGGGGCTGATCCCCATCCTCATCAACCGCCTCGATTTCGAGCGCACCGCCAACCTGCTGATCGTGATCAGCCTGGCCTTCGGGGTGTTCCAGGTGCTCTACGCCTTCGGCGTGCGGGCCTATTACGCCTACAAGCACCGGCACATGTCCCACTTCTGGGAGGGTTTGGGCTATCTGGCCGGGCTGGTGGGGCTGGTGGCCTTCGCTTATACCTTCCAGACCGGGAAGGGGGCTCCCCTTACTTACATCCTGCTCGCAGTGGGTCTGGCCATCTTCCTGGTCTCGGTCTTCCTGGCCCGCATCCCGCTGATGATCGCCGAGCTGCCCGGCAAGGGCGGGCAGATCCTCAGCTACATCCGTATCTACGCGGTGGGGGTAGCGGGGGCAGTGCTCTACGACCTGGCCAACCAGGTGGGCTTTGGTCTGGCCAACAGCATCGGCATTCTGGGAGTTCTGCTCGGCTTGCTGCTGGGTGGGTTGATGGTGATCCTCATCACTGCGGTGACACTCTTGGGGCACGTGCTCCAGCCGATCCGTTTGCTGTGGATCGAGTTCGCTTCCAACTTCGGCTTCTACGACGAGAGCGGCAAACCCTACCGGCCTTTCCGGTCGGTGCGCGGCGAATCTTCGTAGAGGGGCTTTAGGCCCGTTTAGGCTATCCAGATGAGAAAAGGAGCAAAAGATATGGCAAAGAAAGTTCTCACGGTGTTGGCGTTTGTTCTGGTTGCGGCGTTGGCTCTGGCTCAGGAGGCTACCGGGGATGCCTCGGTGGCGATGAAGGACGGCCTCAAGGCCATCGGCATGGGCCTGGCGCTGGGCTTAGGAGCTTTGGGCACCGGCGTGGCCCAGTCGGCCATCGGCGCGGCGGCCCTAGGGAGCGTGGTGGAAGACCGCCGCAACATCGGTTTCGCCTTCATCTTCTTCCTGCTGCCCGAGACGCTGGTGATCTTCGGCTTCGTGGGCTTCTTCCTGCTGCGCGGCCTGTAAACGAAAATTGAGAGGCGTTTGAATGTCCAAACTCGAGGACATCCTTAAACAAGAAGTGACCTCGGAGATCGCGGCCATCACCGCGGAGGCCGAGGCCAAGGCCCGGGCCATCGTGGAGGCCGCCCAGGCCCGCGCCGAAGCCCTCAAGGCTAGCCGCCTAAAGGCGCTCGAGGCCGAGCGCCAGGCGGCTTTGCGCCGGGCCGAGAGCGCTGCCGAACTGGTGGTCAACCAGGCCCGTATCCGCTCGCGCGGCCAAATCGTGGACCAGGTAGGGGCTGGGGCGCGGCAGGCGTTGGCGGCTTTGTCCTCGCAACCCGGCTACCCCGCCCTCCTCACCAAGCTGGCCGAAGAAGCCCTCAAAGGGGTGGACAAACCCGAGGTCTTGGTGGTCAACCCCGCCGACGCCCCCCACCTAGAGGGTTGGGCCAAGAGCAAGGGGCTCGAGGTCAAAACCGACCCCTCGGTTCGGGCGGGGGTGCGCCTGACCTCGGCGGGCGGGAAGTCTTACGTGGAAAACACCCTCGCCGAGCGCCTCGAGCGGGGTTGGGAGGTCTTGTCGGCCAAAGCCGTCAAGGCGATCTGGGGGTAGCTGTGGCTTTCGCCTACCTCAACGCCCGGGTGCGTAACCGCCGGAACCAGGTCCTGCCGGAGAGCTTTTTCCAGCAGGCGATGAACCAGTCGTTCCCGGAGTTCGTGCGCGCCCTGGGGGACTCCATCTACGGCCCCGACCTGGTGGGGGACGGGCTCGCCGACGTGGACCGGGCGGTCTCGGGCCACCTGGCCCGCACCGTGGCCGACCTGCCCGAACTGGTCACCGGGACCGAGCGCGAGGCAGTGGCGCTGGCCCTGCTGCGGGCCGACCTCACCAACCTCAAGACCATCCTGCGCGGCAAGGCCGCCAAGCAAAGCCCCGAAGAGATCAAGGCCCGGCTCTCCGGCGGCACCTTGCCTGAAGTGCTGGTCAACGCCATGCTCCAGGCCCCGGACGTGCCCTCGGTGGCCCAGGTGCTGCAACTTCCCACCCACCCGCTGGCCAAGGCCCTGCGGGGCGCCGCCGCCCGGACCCAAGACCTCCTCGAGATCGAAGTGGCCCTAGACCGGGACTTCTTCGCCTATTCGCTGGAGAAGGCCCGGCGGCTGGGCCAGGCCTTTTTGGCCTCGTACTTCATGCTCGAGGTGGACGCGATCAACCTCTCCACCGCCTTCAAGCTGCAAGCCCTGGGGGTGCAGGCCGACCCCGAACGCTACTTCGTGCCGGGCGGGAGCCTGGTCAGCCCGGTGCTCTTTAACCGGGTGGCCTCGGGCGATCTGGGCGCCCTGGAGAGCCTGGCTGGGACCCCCCTGGCCCCGGCGGCCTCGGCCCGCGACCTGGCTGCTTTGGAGCGCGGGCTGCGCCGGGCGCTTTTGGACAAGGCCCTTCAGGGCGGGCGCGACACCCTGGGCGCGGGGATGGCGTTGGCCTATATCCGCGACAAGGAGTGGGAAGCGGCCCGGGTGCGGCTCCTGGCCCGGCGGGCCTTCTACGGGCTGCCGGTCGCGGCCATCGAGAAGGAGGCCTTCCTGTGAAGATCGCCGTGCTCACCGACCCCGACACCGCCACCGGTTTCCGGCTGGCGGGGCTCGAGGCGGTCTCGGCCAGCCCCGCCGATGCGGCTTCCAAGCTGATCGAGATGATCGCCTCCAACCGCTACGCCCTGATCGCGGTGGACGAAGGGTTATTGCCCGACCCCAACCGCGCCGCCGAACGGGCCATGCGCGGGCGCGAGGTGCCGGTGCTGTTGTCGCTGCCCAACCTGCTCTCGGCCTTTAGCGGCGGGACCGACGCCAAGCTCTACATGCGCCGGTTGGTGCGGGACACCATCGGCTTTGACATCAAGCTGTGAGGGGGTTCGGGGCACAGAGCGCCGCGAACCGTTAGAATTCTGATCTCGGAACTCTGGCTTGGACCCCTGGGAATCCCCACACGAGGAGGACAAAGAAGTGGGAATCATCAAGAAAATCGCAGGACCTGCGGTGATCGCCGAGAACCTCGAGGACGCCAAGATGTACGACATCGTGCGCGTCGGCAAGGAGAAGCTGGTCGGCGAGATCATCCGCCTCGACGGCGAAACCGCCTTCGTGCAGGTCTACGAAGACACCAACGGGCTGCAGGTGGGTGAAGAGGTCGTCACCACCGGGCTCCCGCTGGCCGTAGAGCTGGGGCCGGGGATGCTCAACGGCATCTTCGACGGCATCCAGCGCCCCCTGGACAAGATCCAGGAGGCCTCCGGCATGTACATCAGCCGGGGCATCGAGGTGAGCGCCCTCAACCGCACCCAGAAGTGGCCCTTCACCCCCATGAAGAAAGTCGGCGACGAGGTGAAGGGTGGCGACGTGCTGGGCACGGTTCCGGAGTTTTCCTTCACCCACAAGATCCTGGTTCCGCCGGATAAGGCGGGCCGGATCAAGCGCATCGTGGCGGCGGGCGAGTACACCATTGACGACACCATCGCCGAGCTCGAGGACGGCACCGTGCTGCGCCTGAGCCACCACTGGCCGGTGCGCAAGGCCCGGCCCATTCAACGCAAGCTCGACCCCAACGAACCTTTCCTGACCGGGATGCGCATCCTGGACGTACTCTTCCCACTCACCGCGGGTGGCACCGCGGCCATCCCCGGCCCCTTCGGCTCGGGGAAGACCGTGACCCAGCAGTCCATCGCCAAGTACGGCGACGCCGACATCGTGGTCTATGTGGGCTGCGGCGAGCGCGGCAACGAGATGACCGACGTGCTGGTGGAGTTCCCCGAACTCGAGGACCCCAAGACCGGCGGCCCGCTCATGCACCGCACCATCCTCATCGCTAACACCTCCAACATGCCGGTGGCGGCCCGCGAGGCCTCGCTCTACACCGGGATCACCGTGGCCGAGTACTTCCGCGACCAGGGCTACAAGGTCTCCCTCATGGCCGACAGCACCAGCCGCTGGGCCGAGGCCTTGCGCGAGATCGCCAGCCGCCTGGAGGAGATGCCCGCCGAAGAAGGCTACCCGCCCTACCTCTCGAGCCGTCTCTCGAGCTTCTACGAACGCAGCGGCAAGGTCATCACCCTGGCCGGGGAGCAGGGGGCGGTCTCGGTGATCGGTGCGGTGAGCCCGGCGGGCGGGGACTTCTCCGAGCCCGTCACCCAGGCCACCCTGCGCATCACTGGCGGGTTCTGGGCCTTGGATGCCCAGCTCGCGCGCGCCCGGCACTTCCCGGCCATCAACTGGGCCCGCTCGTACTCCTTGTTCCTCGGCATCCTCGAGGACTGGTATCGCCAGAACGTGGCTCCCGACTACCCCGAGCTACGCACCCAGCTCATCACCATCCTCCAGCGCGAAGCCGACCTGCAACAGGTGGTGCAGCTGGTGGGGCCTGACGCCCTGCAAGATGCCGAGCGCCTCACGCTCGAGGTGGGCCGCATCGCCCGCGAGGACTTCTTGCAGCAAAACGGCTTCGACCCGGTGGACGCCAGTTGCTCGATGAGCAAGGCCTACGGCATGATGCAGATGATCGTGAGCCTCTACCGTACCGCCGAGGCCGCCTTGCAGCGCGGAGCTACCATCGCCGACTTCCTCTCCGACTCGGTGATCGAGAAGATGGGCCGGGCCCGCTACGTCCCCGAGGCCGAGTTCCCCGCCTACAAGGCCGAGTTCGACAAGGCGCTCGAGAGTGCTTTCAAGGTGAAGGCCTAAGGAGGTAAGGAATGCTGAAGAAAGAATACAGCGCCGTCACCTACGTCTCGGGGCCGCTCTTGTTCCTCGAGGGGGCCCAGGACCTGGCTTACGGAGCTATCGTCAACATCACCGACGGCTCGGGCCGGGTGCGCGGCGGTCAGGTGATCGAAGTTTCCGACCAGTACACCGTGCTCCAGGTGTTCGAGGAGACCTCGGGGCTCGATCTTGCCAACACCAAGGTGAGCCTGGTGGAAGACGTGGCCCGCCTGGGTGTCTCCAAGGAGATGGTGGGCCGGGCCTTCAACGGGATCGGGCGCCCCATCGACGGGCTGCCCCCGGTGGTGGCCGAGAAGCGCCTGCCCATCAACGGCTCCCCCATCAACCCGGTGTCGCGCGAGAAGCCCGAGGAGTTCATCCAGACCGGCGTCTCGGCCATCGACATGAACATGACGTTGGTGCGGGGGCAGAAGCTCCCCATCTTCTCCGGCTCGGGTCTGCCGCACAACGAGCTGGCCGCCCAGATCGCCCGCCAGGCCAAGGTGCTGGGCGAGGGTGAGGGCTTCGCGGTGGTGTTCGCCGCGATGGGGATCACCCAGCGCGAGGTGAGCTACTTCTTGCAGGAGTTCGAGCGCACCGGAGCGTTGGCCCGAAGCGTGCTCTTCCTCAACAAAGCCGACGACCCCACCGTGGAGCGCCTCCTGACCCCGCGCATGGCCCTCACCGCCGCCGAGTACCTGGCCTTCGAGCACGACTACCACGTGCTGGTGATCCTCACCGACATGACCAACTACTGCGAGGCCCTGCGCGAGATCGGCGGGGCCCGCGAGGAGATCCCGGGCCGCCGCGGCTACCCCGGTTACATGTACACCGACCTGGCCTCGATCTACGAGCGGGCCGGGGTGGTGCACGGTAAGAAGGGCTCGGTCACCCAGATCCCCATCCTCTCGATGCCGGGTGACGACATCACCCACCCCATCCCCGACCTCACCGGCTATATCACCGAGGGGCAGATCTTCATCGCCCGCGAGCTGGCCCAGCAGGGTATCTACCCGCCCATCAACGTGCAGCCTAGCCTCTCGCGGCTGATGAACAACGGGATCGGCAAGGGCAAGACCCGCGCCGACCACAAGGAGCTGGCCGACCAGCTCTTCTCCAGCTACGCCCGCGGCGTGAACCTCCGCCGCCTGGTGGCGATCACCGGCGAGGACGCCCTCACCGACACCGACAAGAAGTACTTGCGCTTCGCCGAGAACTTCGAGCGGAAGTTCATCAACCAGGGCCAGAAAGACCGCAGCATCGAGGAGACCCTCAACATCGGTTGGGCCTTGCTCTCGGACTTCCCGCCCTCGGAACTCAAGCGCATCCGCCGCGAGTACATCGACCAGTACTACCAGAAGACCGGGAAGCTCGAGGAGCTGGTGGGAGCATAGGGATGCGGCCATACGTCACAGGTCGTACGTCGTACGCAAAAGCCGGAGGCGTAAGCCCTAGGGCGTATGACGTACGACGCACCGGAGGTGCCAATGGCTGAACAAGTCAGTCCTACCCGCTCCACGCTCCTGGCCAAGCGCGACCAGAAACGCCTGGCGATCCAGGGGGCGGACCTGCTCAAGAACAAGCGGGACGCCCTCATCGCGGAGTTCTTCGCCCTGGTCAAAGACTCGCTCTCGGCCCGCGAAGCCTTGCAGAACGCGGCCAAGGAAGCCTATTTCCGCATCCTGCTGGCCAAATCTTTCGACGGTCCCGAGGCGGTGGAGTCTTTGTCCCTCTCCGGTGGCAGCACCGAGGTGGGGCTCCAGGTGGAAAGCCTCTACGGGGTCAAGGTTCCCCGGATCAACCCGCCGCAAAGCAATGGCGAGCTGAGCTTCAGCCCCATCGGAGTCGGCCCCTCGACCCTCGAGGCCGCCCGCCAATTCCGCGCCCTGGCCGGGGCCATCCTGCAAGTCGCCAACACCGAGAACCGTCTGCGCAAGATCGGCGAGGAGATCAAGAAGACCTCGCGCCGGGTGAACGCCCTCGAGCAGATCACCATCCCTGAGATCAACGAGCAGATCAAGTTCGTCTCGGACACCCTCGACCAGCGGGCCTTGGAGGAGGTCACCACCCTCAAGCGCATCAAGAAAAAGATCGAACTGCGCAACGCCACCGAACGCGGCGAGGTGCGGGCGGACCTCGAGGTCGGCGCCGGGTTGTAAATAAACCTTCAGGCCGGTTTACCCCGCCCACCGGCGGGGTCTTTTTCGTCCCCCAATAGGGTTTTCCCGCCTCGGGGTAGACTGAGGCGCAAGCTCAAGGAGGGGTCATACATGAAGCGACTGCTGTTTTCGCTGCTCTTCGGATTCTTGCTCCTGGGCCTGGCGCAATCCTCGAGCCGTGTACCCCCCGGCTGGCTCGAGATTCCCGGCCCCGAAGGGACGATGTGCTCGGATGGCTCGCCGTGGAAGTTCTACGTGAGCCCCGGGGCCGCGAACAAGGTGGTGCTGGATTTCCAGGGGGGCGGGGCTTGCTGGAACGAGGGCAACTGCAACCCCCAGACCGCGACCTACACCCGTGCCGTCCAGGCCAACGAACTCTTTTTAGCTCAGGGGATCTACAACCGCCTCAGCACCGCCAACCCCTTCTATGGCTGGACCCACGTTTTCGTGCCCTACTGTACGGCGGACATCCACTGGGGGAACGCCACCGTGCAGTACGGCCAGACCACCATCCAGCACAAGGGCGCGCTGAACGCGAAGGCGGCCCTGGACTGGCTTTTCGCCAACCGCCAGAGCCCCGACACGGTGTTCGTGACCGGCTGTAGCGCGGGGGCTTACGGTTCGGTGATGTGGGCGCCTTACGTGATGCGGCAGTACCCCACCGCCAAGGTGATCCAACTCGGAGATGCCGGGGTCGGCGTAGTCAACGACGCCTTCGCCAACACCGGGTTCAAGAATTGGAAGGCTGAAGGAGCTCTGCCGGACTGGATTCCCGATCTGGCCGCGGCCAGATCCGAGGCCTCGAAGATTCGGCTGCCCGCCATCTACGCCGCCGTCGCTAAGGCCTACCCTAAAAACGTGCTGGCGCAGTACACCACCGCCCAGGACAACACCCAGATCTTCTTTTACGGCCTGATGAAGGGCGAACCGCAGCCCAGCCAGGCCACCGCGGTGGAGTGGGTGCAGGGGGCCATCGGCAACTTGGCGGCGATCAAGCAGGCCAGCCCCAACTTTTTTAGCTTCGTGGCCCCCGGTGGGCAGCACTGCGTGATCCCGCGCCCGGAGTTTTACACCCTCAAAGTAGGGGATACCACGCTGCTCGAGTGGGTGAACAAGCTGGTCAAGACGGGAAACCCCGGCGACGTGGCCCCGCCGCGCTAGGCGCCCGGACTGACCTCAGACCCCGGCTCGCTCATCCGCCAGATGGTGAGCAGGGCCGACTCTTCGGCGTAAAGCGCTAGGGGTGGCCCTGGCTTTTACTCCGGTGAAAAATGCTGTCGTCTTTATCCCAGATTCTCCCAGGTGACATGCTCCTCCTGGATTTGCAAGGGCGCTTTCTTGGGTGCGAACCCGGCGAACCACTCGCGCAGGGAGGGCTCGAGCCCCACCAATACCTTGTGCACGGTGGATTTCTTGAGCGGGGCGGCTTGTAAGAGTCCGGTGAGCAGTTGATCCCCGCCCGACTCCACCAGGCGGGCGGCCTGGGTGGTGAACTGCCCCTGGAACCAAAGCTGATCGGAGAGGCTGTGCGGTTTGCGGTCGTAGCCGCCCAGGCTGGGCTCCTGCGGGGTCAGCCCGGCGATCAGGGTTCCCCAGGCCACGGCCTGTTCGTAAAGCTCGGGGCGGGCTTCATGGAGGGCCAGCAGATACAGGTAGTTGGCGACGAACTCGTCCACCCAGCGCACCCGGGTGCGCAAGCCCCAGGCCACCTGAACCGCGTGGGCGTACTCGTGCCCTAAGTTGAGGTCGAGGAAGTTCTCCACCCGTCCGGGAAGTTTCCCCGTCAGCTTGGCGGCGGGCATTAACACCTCGCGCAGCCGCCAGACGAAGCGCTCCGGGTAGCGGGCCGGAATGAACAGGTACAGGCCCTCCTTGAGGCTGGTGCGCTGGAAGGGAAAGCCGTAGGGATGACGGGTGCGGGCTCGCCAGTCCGGTTCGCCCAGCACCATCACCGTGACCGGCGGGATAGCTTTATGGGTTTTGAGCGTTTGCTCGAGGTCGGCCAAATACTCCTGCAAAGCCTTAGCCCGCAAAACCGCCCCGCTCGAGGCCCAGGCGGGCACGGCGGGGTGGGGAAGGGCTTGCACGCCCTTAGTTTAAGCGGAGTTGGGGTTACTCGCTGTCCGATCGGTCGGGGGTCTTGGTGAGTTTAGAGCTTGTGCTCTCGTACGCCGAGCTGCCGTAGGCCAGGAAGTAACCGGATTCCCCACTGGAACTTCTGGTGGAATCACGGGTGAACTTGCCCCGCGGCTTTCGTGGGGTAGCGACCCAGAAAAGCAGGGCCAGCAGTACCGCCAACAGGAAGAGGGTCAGTCCCAGGCCCATTCGCCCACCTCGATTTCGTTGCCCGAGCGTAGCCCCGCCCGCCACAGCCCGGCGATCGGTACAATCAGCACCAGGCTGATCAGCATCAGCAGCAAGACTTCCATGACTCCAGGCTAGCCGGGGGCGGTCAGTGGGGTGTCAGAAATGACCATCGACCATTAAGAGACCGCTCCGGGGAGGCGTCCAGAGCGGTGCTCTCGAGGAGGTTGCCCTTTGAGCGCACGGCTACGCTCATCCTACTGGCAGGGCTGAGCCTGGATCTTCGCCCTAAGGCTCGAGGATCAGGGTAGCCGAAGGAGCGTTACCGCAGCGTTACAGCTGGAAAGCGTGGTATGCTATACGTCATACGCCAAAACCAATTCCCGCGTTTAACGTAGGACGTACGACTAAATCACTTCCCTAAACCCGATGGCCTCCGCCCGTGCCTGGAGCTCGCGTTTCAACAGGGCGTGTTTGGGATGGTCCAAGTAGGGGTCGGACTCGAGGATGCGTTTGGCCAACTCCCGCGCCCGCTCGATGGTCTCGGCGTCCGAGGCCAGATCGCCTAGCTTGAGGTCGGGCATCCCCGACTGGCGCACCCCGCGTAGCTCGCCGGGGCCGCGCAGCTCGAGGTCTTTCTCGGCGATGTAAAAGCCGTCGGTGCTCTCCTCGATGACCCGCAACCGGCTCATGGTCTTCTTGCTGGTCTCGCCCGCGATCAGGACACAGTAGGCCTCGAGGCCGCCCCGCCCCACCCGCCCGCGCAACTGGTGGAGCTGGGCCAGCCCGAAGCGCTCGGCGTTCTCGATGACCATCACCGTGGCCTGGGGGATGTCCACCCCCACCTCGATCACGGTGGTGGAGACCAGCAGATCGAAGTGCCGGTAGCGGAAGCGCTCCATCACCGCGTCTTTCTCCTCGGCCCGCATCTTGCCGTGGAGGAGGTCAATCCGCACGTCGGGCAAAAGCTCCTGGAGTTCCTCGGCCAGCCGGGTGGCGGCCTGGAGTTCGGCGGTGACCTCGCTCTCGCCCTCTTCGATCATCGGCGTGACCACGAAAGCCTGGTGCCCTTTCTGGATCTCCTGCCGGGCGAAGGCGTAAGCCTGGTGGCGCAGCTTGTGGGTGAGTACCTTGGTCTTGACCGGGGTGCGTCCGGGCGGGAGTTCGTCAATCTGCGAGACCTCGAGGTCGCCGTACATGGTCAGGGCCAGCGAGCGCGGGATCGGCGTGGCCGACATCACCAGCACGTCCGGGCGGCTTTTGAGCAGCTTGCGCCGCTGCATCACCCCGAAGCGGTGCTCCTCGTCGATGACCGCCAGGCCCAAATCTTTGAACTCCACCCCCTCCTGGATGAGCGCGTGGGTCCCCACCACCACGTCGGTATGGGCCGAGCGCAGCCGGTCCAGGGCCTCGCGCTTCTCCCCGGCAGGCATCGAGCCCACCAGCAAGTCCACCGTCACCCCCAGCGGGAAGAGGTATTTTTGCAGGTTGGCGTAGTGCTGTTTGGCCAGGATCTCGGTGGGGGCCATCAGGGCACCCTGAGCCCCGTTCTGGGTGGCGACATAGAGCGCGGCGGCGGCCACGGCGGTCTTCCCCGAGCCCACGTCGCCCTGCACCAGCCTGGCCATCTGCTTCTCCGACTGCATATCGGCCAGGATTTCGTCGAGCACCCGCTCCTGTGCCTTGGTGAGCCGGAAGGGGAGGGAAGAGCGGAACTTCTGGATCATCTCCGGCTCGACCCTAAACATCCGGCCCAAAAGCCCCGATCCACCCGACTGGATCATGACCTTTAGCTCGAGCAGCAAATACTCGTCGAACTTGAGGCGCTCGAGCGCACGAGCCAATTCTTCCTCGGAATCGGGGAAGTGGGCTTGTTGCAGGGCCCACCGCAGCGGCGGGAAGCTCAGGTACTGGCCGCCCAGGGCGATGACCTGCTGTGGCGCGCTATTCGAGGCGCGCAGATACGGACCCAGCGGGTCGGGGAGGGTCGGGAAGGCCTCGAGCCCCCGCCACGCCGAGCGCCTCAGGAAGGCTTGCCCGATTCCCTCCTTGGCCGGGTACACCGGCACGATCCGCCCGGTCGAGAGCGATTCGCCCTCCTCGTTCTCGAAGTACTCAACCATCAAGCTGATGTGGCTGCCGCGCTTTTGCACCTTGCCCGAGATGATGACGCTCGAGCCCTCCTGAAACGACTTGAGCACCCACGGCTGGTTGAACCACACCGCGGTGAACTTCCAGCCCCAGGCGTCCATCAGCCGTACCTGGACCAGCGTGATGCCCTTGCGTGGGGTCTTGACCATCTCCTTAGAGAGCACCTTGCCCACCACGGTGGCTTTTTCGCCGTCGTGTACCTCGCGGATGCTCACCAGGGCGCGGCGGTCCTCGTAGCGGCGGGGATAGTTGTGCAGGAGGTCGCGCAGCGTGCGGATGCCCAACTCGCTCATCTTTTTCTTGCCCCCCAGCCCGAGCGCGATGGATTCCACCGGGGAATCGAGCGTGAGCCCTTCGGGTGGGGGTGCAGTTTCCGGCTTGGGCGTCGGGGCGGGAGTGGGCGGTGTTTTAGGAGCTGCTTCGGTGGCGGAAATTAGGGTTCGTCCGTCGAGCAGGGCGATCACCTTTTGGAGCCGCCCCAGCCGTTCTTCTTGCGAGAGGTCGCGGTAGCCCTCGAGCAATCTCCTGACCTCGGGGAACGGCCCGGCCAGGTTTTGTGCTAGCTTCTCGAGCCCACCCGCCACCACCCGGTCTTGCGCCCCGTCGGCCAGTTCGCGTCGGAGCGGTCTAAGCAGGCGTTCTTTGAGTTCGTCCCGCGTGGCGGCCACAAAGAACATCATGCCATGTTCGGGCTGAATTCTGTTAGTAGCAAAATGGCTGATCGGTTTGTATTGTTTACGTCCGGCTATCGCTATCCCAGGGCGTAGGGAGATCTCCCTCTCGCCCCTAACCACCCCTCAGCAAGCCGGAGATGTTTGGCTCGCGGCGCGGGGTGGACGGCCTACCCCCTCTGACGAATAAAGCGCGGATTCACGGCCTTTGATGCTGTTTCCTCGATGTGTACGGGAGCGCCAAGCTGGAAGGGGGTTTTTTATCGGAGAAAAAAGCACCTTTGCAGGGACGCAACGCCTTACGTCCACTGTTCGTCAGGGCATAGCCGACTGGGGTCGTGGTCATCTTGGATCGGCGGGATGGCGGAGCGGGTAGAAGCCGCCTCGGGTCGTGGGAGACCGAGCCGATGGGCGGATAGTCGCTGGGCGTGGGCGACTGTAACGAGGCTGTAACGCAATCGGGCGTACAGTGGGGGCGTTTTAGGGAGGATTTTATGAAAGCCATTCAGCAGCGGGGCGATCTGATCGTGGGGTTTGTGAAGCTGGGCGATGAAAATGGGCGAGCCGGAAGCGTGGGGAGCCAGGTGCACGACGGCGACACCATCGAGGTGCGGGCTCCGGGCGGATTCGGGGTACGGCTCTTGGGGGTGGATGCCCCGGAGATCAGCTTTCGCCTGCCTGGCTCGAGCAACTTCGCCGAGATCAGCGACCCGCGCTGGGAGACCTTCCTCTCCGACCCCTTCGGCCCCGACCTCAAGCTCCCGGCGGGGCTCAAAAAGCACCTCGAGCAAAGCGTTGGCCCCGGCTGCGCCACCAACCACTACACCCACGCCCGCAAGGCCGAGGTAGCGCTCGAGCGGGAAGTCCGCGCCGACCTCAAAGCGCTGGGCAAAACCGCGGCTACTTTCAACTTCTTCCTGGTCTTCGCCCACGAGACGATGGACCGCTATGGGCGTTTTCTGGCCTTTATCAACCGTGACCAGCCTACCGGGCAGCGCCCCCTCACCTACAACGAGCGGATGCTCGAGCAGGGTCGGGTGATTCCCTACTTCTTCTGGCCCAACATCAACCCCTTTCGCAAACAGCCCAGCGTGGTGGACGCGGTGATCCCGCCCTTCAAGGCCAAGACCATCGCCGACTCCACCCCCACCCTGCGCCGAGCGATGGACTGGGTGCGCCAGGCCAGGGCCAATGGGGTCGGTCTGTTCGAGAAGAAAAACCCGCTCCGGCTCTTGCCCTTCGAGCTGCGCTATCTGGCTGATCGGCGGGTTCCCGAGCGCTGGACCATTGACCTCAGCCACAACACCGACGTGCTGATCCCGCCGGGCGAGTATTACCGGGTCCCCAACCCCGAAGACCGGCTGTTTTTGCCGCCCGAATACGTCCCGCTCTTTGTGCAGAAGGGTTGGAAGAAGGGTTGAAGATCCTGAATCCGGCCCCGTGGTCCTTGAGCGCGGGGCGCTATGCTGAGGAATATGTTCCGCCCCGCCAGCCTGGCTCCTTACCTCGAGCTGCTCGGTGAATTCGTCGCGGGCGAACTCCCCGCCGACGTGTTCCAGGCCCATTTTCGGATGCTCTGGGCCAGCGACACCACCCGGTATCCGGCGGAGGTGCGGGAGCGGCTCGAGCGCCTGGCCGCCTACCCCGACCTCAGCGAGGATTCGGGCGCGGTGGAACTCAAACTCGAGGCGGATCGGGTGCGGCTCGAGTTGCAGGAGTTCTTTTCGCGCTGAGCGACCCCTCGAGCGATCAGCGGTGTTGGTTCGCCGGGAGATGCGCGAGCCACGAGCACTGTCGGGTGGATGTTCGCTCGAGCTTCCATACACAATGCCCCCTCGAGGCAGTCCGTATACTCGGGAGGTATGGCTGTAGCCCAAGTTGAAACTTTAGCGAGTGGCCTCACCCTAGCGGTCGAGGAGCAGCCCTGGAACCCCGGGGTGGCCTTTCAACTGCTGGTTCCGGTGGGCAGCACCACCGACCCCCAGGGGATGGAGGGGGCGGCGAATTTGCTCGAGGGCTGGCTCTGGAAAGGGGCGGGCGACCTCGACGCGCGGGCATTGGCCGAGGCCTTCGACGACCTGGGGGTGCGCCGGGGGAGCGGGGTAGGGCTCGAGTACACCACCTTCGCGGCCTCCTTCTTGCCCGAATACCTCGACTCGGTATTGGAACTCTATGCTCTGGTGCTGCAAAAGCCGCGCTTCGAGGAGGCTTTGCTCGAGCCGGTGCGCCAGGTGGCCCTGCAAGAACTGGCCGCGCTGGAGGATCAGCCCCCGCGCAAGATGGGGGCGGTCTTGCGCCGGGCGGTGTTCGCCAGCACCCACGGGCGTTACGCTGCGGGGAGCAAAGAGGGGCTCACCTCCGCAACCCCCGAGGCTTTGCGGAGAGACTTTCAAAACCGCTACGGGGCCAAGGGCTCGATCCTAGCGGTAGCGGGCGGGGTGAGCTTTGCCGAGGTGCAAGGCGCGGTGGAACGGCATCTGGGCTCGTGGGGTGGGGCCGCACCGGCCTCCCCCCAGCCGGTGCTGACCGAGCCACAGGCGGTCAGCCTCGAGCAGGACACCGCCCAGGTGCAGATCGGCCTCATCTACCGGGACGTGGGCCCCGGCCACCCCGAGTTCTATGCGGCCCGCCTCGCTGCCGAGGTGCTCTCGGGCGGGATGGGCTCGAGGCTATTCACTGAGGTGCGCGAGAAGCGCGGCTTGGTCTACTCGGTCTCAGCCAGCCCGCAGGGGGTGAAGGGCTTCAGCTACTTGCTGGGGTACGCCGGAACCACCCCCGAACGCGCCCAGACCACCCTGGAAGTCCTCCAAGCCGAGATCGAGCGCATCCGCGAAGGGGTCAGCGAAGAGGAACTCGAGCGGGCCAAGATCGGCCTCCGCACCGCCTTGGTGATGCAGGAGGAGTCGGCTCGGAGCCGGGTGAGCAGCATGGCCCGCGACCTCTTCATGCTGGGCCGCATACGCCCCCTCTCCGAGATCGAAGCCGAGATCGCCGCCGTAGACCTGCCCCGCATCAACCGCTTCCTGGCCGAGAACCCCTACCAGGACCCCTGGGTGGGGACGCTGGGGCCGAAGAGGCTCGAGGCGATCAGCTCTTAGCGGTTAGCTCTTAGCTAACGGCTAGCCGTCATCAAGGAACACCATGACCCCAACTACCACTGCCTTAGATTTCAAAGAAGCCAAGCTCCCCAACGGCCTCACCGTGATCGCTGAGGTCAACCCCGAGGCTAAGAGCTTGGCCCTGGGCTACTTCGTCAAGACCGGCAGCCGCGACGAGACCCCGGCGGAGTCGGGGATTTCGCACTTTCTCGAGCACATGGTCTTCAAAGGAACCCCTCGCCGCGACGCCCTGGAGGTGAACCTCGAGTTCGACCGCATGGGGGCGCAGTACAACGCCTTCACCTCGGAGGAGAACACCGTCTACTATGGGGCAGTCCTGCCCGAGTTCGGCGGGCGGCTCCTGGACTTGCTCACCGACCTCATGCGCCCGGCATTGCGCCAGGAGGACTTCGACACCGAGAAGAACGTGATCCTCGAGGAGATCGCCCTCTACGCTGACCGCCCCAACGTGATGCTCTTCGACTGGGCCCGGCCCAAGTTTTTCCGCGGTCATCCGCTCGGCAACAGCGTGCTCGGCACCACCGAGTCCATCACCGCCATGACCCGCGAGCAGATGGTCGATTACCACGCCCGCCGCTACGCTCCCGCGAACCTGGTGCTGGCGATGGCCGGAAAGGTGGATTGGGAGGCGATGCTCGAGCAGGCCGCCCGCCTCACCGCCGACTGGCAGCCCTACTCCGCCGGGCGCGAGTACCCCCCCTTCGAGGCTCTGCCCGGCGACGTGCGCGAACCTTACGCCAAAGCCACCCAGACCTACTTGGCCCTGCTGGCCCCCGGCCTCTCCGCCCAGGACGAGCGCCGCTACGCCGCGGCGGTGCTGGCGAGCATCCTCGGGGAGGAGGGGAACAGCCGCCTCTACTGGGCCCTCACCCACCGGGGTCTGGTGGAATCGGCCAGCGCCGGACATGATGACTCCGACCAGGCTGGGCTCTTCTACGTCTACGCCCAGACCGACCCGCAGAACGAGGCTGCCGTGGTGGACATCCTACGCGAGGAGCTGAACCTGCTCGAGGCCCACGGGGTCAGCCAGGAAGAGGTACGCCGGGCTAAGAACAAGCTCGCCACGGGAATCGTCTTCGCCGGGGAAACCCCCATGAACCGGCTTTTCAACCTAGGCATGAGCTACCAGTACAACGGGGTCTACGAACCGCTCTCGGAGATCGCCCACAAGGTCGAGGCGGTTACGCCTGCCGAGGTTAATGCCCTGCTCGAGGTCAAGCCTTTCAGCCGGGGGTTCTTGTACCGGATGGTGCCGCAGGATTGAGGGGTTCGAGCCCGATTTTGTAGGGACGCGCGACGGTGCGCCCCTATTTGGTCGGACTCCATCGCCGGTTCCAGCCCCAGCGTGATGTTAGGTGGCGTGGATATCCCCCATTGATTAAGCCCCCTGCCTCGGATCTCACAAGTGTTAGCCCGCTAACACCCGAGAATGGAAAATATGCGGTGGCTTTTGGTGCTCGTGCTGGCCCTCTCTTTCGCATCGGCCCAGACCGCCCCCAGCGCGCTCGAGCTGGAGGTGCTGACCCGCACCAACCAGGAGCGTTTGGCCCGGGGTTTAAGGCCCCTGGAGTGGGACAACCTGGCCGCGCAGGTGGCCCGCACCCACGGCCTCGACATGCTCCGGCGCAACTACTTCGCCCACGTCAACCCCGAGGGGGATAGCGCGGTGGACCGGCTGCGCAAGGCCGGGGTGGTCGAGGTGGAAGTAGGGGAGAACCTGGCCTTTTACGAGAACTACCCCGACCCCAAGATCCCCGCCGAGGCCGTCAAGGGCTGGATGAATAGCCCCCACCACCGCGACAACATGCTCAAACCCGGCTATACCCACCTGGGGGTGGGGCTGGTGCGGCAGGGCAACAGGGTGATGGTGGTGCAGAACTTCCTGGCCCGGCCCTTTGCCCTCAACCTCACCCGACAGGCCGCCTCGGTGGAGCGGACCCAGCTCCTGCTGCGGGGTGAAGCCCCTACCAAGGTGGGGGTGTTCGTGGAGGGCGGCCTCTTTGCCGAACTCGGTTTCCGCTTCGACACCGTGCTCGAGCTTCCCCCAGGGGCTAATCCCCGCTACGGGTTGCAGGACGGAGCCCGCTGGCTCGAGGTCCCGCCGGGGCAGCAGGGGTTTAGGCTCGAGGCCCGCCAGGAGAAGACCTTGGTAGCAGGTTACAAGCTGCAACTCATCCTGCCAGCGGGCCGCTACGCCCTGGGGTTGGGGGATCAGGCGCATTTCTGGCGTTCGGTGGACGGGCCGGTCTCGCTCGACCTGCCCCTGCCCGCCAGCTTGAGGGTGCTCTGGGTGGGTCGCATGCAGGGCAACCAGATCGACTACACCTTTCGGATCCCGCTCAGCCCCTGAATCTTGCGCTAGAACGGGTGACCCTCCAGGCGGGACAAAGCACACTTGGAACAATTTCCAGCAACCCTTGGCTTTTTCTCATGAGAACGCTGCGCTTGAGTGCGGTTATCGCGGCTGGCTTATTGCTCGGTTCCTACGCCCCGTCCAACGTGGCCCGCCGGGGCTATCGGCTACGGGAATAGCTTCGTGCCCTTTGTGTCCACCCCGCTCGCGGCTCGAGTCCACAAACCCACCAACACCGCGCTGGGGTTGCGCTTGGGATCCGAGGGCTTTGGTTTTCAGGTCACCGACGGGCCTTGGGGCGCAAAGTTGATCGTCCCGCCGCGCTCGGGGAGTTCGGCTTTCGCGCGGGGCTCCTACCTGCAAGGCCGACTCTCCCTCGCGCTCAGCCTGGCCTGGGAGACCTTCGACACTTACTACGATGGCTCCCAGTACATCACTCAGAGCGTCAACGGGGGCGGGTTCGGGCTCGACGTGGGCTACTTCTGGTCGATCAACCTCGAGACCGGCAGGGGCTATTTCGGGCCGCGGATCTACTCCTAGGTCACCTGCCAGAGCCGGAACAACGCCCCCTTGAACTGTGTCGGCCCGCGCGTCAACCCTGGCTTCACCATAGGGGTTAACCTGAAGGTTGGGCGTTTCGCGGTGGCCCCCGAGATCGGGGTGTTTTTGTTGCCGCCCGACGAATATTACGCCCCCCCGCCCGGCGAGCCCATTTAGCCTGCGTTTTGGTTCTGAGGTTGGCTGGGAGCTCTCTATGCTCCGAGCGGGGCCCTGATCGTATTGGGGAATGCCTGAGTCTTGGGTAAGGATGACCCAGGGCGCTTCGGGCGGACTGGGTAAAACGCGGCAGGAGACCAAAAAGCGGATAGCCGGAATCTGGCGGCCAGGGCTTAGAATCCTCGAGTGGACGCAAGAGCCCTGATCGCTACGCTGCTCACCCTGATCCCTTGGGCCTCGGCTTTTCCCGGTATCCGCGCCGGGCTCGAGGACTATTCCCCCGGCCACCTCACCCTGCTGCGCTTCCTGGTGGCCTCGGCGGTGCTGGCGGTGTACGCCCTGGCCGTGCGGATGCCCCTGCCCGAGCGCAAGGACTGGCCCGCCATCTTCGGCCTGAGCCTGCTGGGGATCTTCGTCTATCACACCGCGCTCAACTACGGTGAGGTCACGGTGGCCTCTGGCCCGGCGGCCTTGCTCATCGCCTGTGGCCCGGTGTTCACTGCGCTGATCTCTTCCCGGTTCGCCGGAGAGCGCATCTCGCCCTGGGGCTGGCTGGGGATCGCCATCGCCTTTACCGGGGTCGCCCTGATCGCGGTGGGGCAGGGGGGACGCCTGGAGTTCGAGCCGGGAGCCCTGCTGATCCTGTTGGCCGCCCTTTCCACCTCGATCTACTTCGTATTCCAAAAACCCCTGCTGAGAAAGTACAACCCGCTGCACTTCACCGCCTACACCATCTGGGCCGGGACTTTACCGATGTTGATCTTCTTTCCCGGCTTCCCGCGGGAACTCGCTACGGCCTCGGCGAGCGCCACCTGGAGCATCGTCTACCTAGGGGTGTTCCCCGGCGCGTTGGCTTACCTCACCTGGACTTATGCGCTCTCGAGGGCCCCCGCCAGCCGGGTGACCAGCTTTCTCTACGTCAACCCGGTGATCGCCGCCGTCATCGCCTACTTCTGGCTGGGTGAGATTCCTACCTCCTTGACGGTGATCGGCGGGGTGATCGCCTTGGCCGGGGTGATCGTGGTGAACGCGCTGGGCAAGGTCTCCACCCCGGAAAGACGTCCCCTCAAAGAGGCGTAGAATAGCGGGGTATGGAAATTCGTAAGATCGGCGTCGTCGGCGCGGGGCAGATGGGTTCGGGGATTGCGCAGGTCGCGGCCCAGGCCGGTTATGAGGTGGTGGTGCGGGATGTGGAGCAGCGTTTTCTGGACCGGGGGTTGGCCGGAGTCCAGCGCTCGCTGGGGAAACTCTTGGAGAAGGGGAGATTGACCCAAGATCAGCACGACTCGGCCCTGGCGAACCTGAAGATGACCCTCACCCTCTACGAACTCGAGGACTGCGACCTGGTGGTCGAGGCCATTGTGGAGAACGAGGCGGTCAAGGCCGACCTCTTCCAGGAACTTGACAAGATCGTGAAGCCAGGGGCCATCCTGGCCTCCAACACCTCCTCGATCCCCATCACCAAGCTCGCCGCCCATACCCAGCGCCCCGAGCGCTTCATCGGGATGCACTTCATGAACCCGGTCCCGCTGATGGAACTGGTCGAGGTGATCCGCGGCTTCCTGACCTCCGACGAGACCACCCAGGCCGTGGTGGAGGCCGCCCGCCGGATGGGCAAGACCCCGGTGGAGGTCAACGACTTCCCCGGCTTCGTCTCCAACCGGGTGCTATTGCCCATGCTCAACGAGGCCATCCAGTGCGTGATGGAAGGGGTAGCTACCCCGGAGGCCATCGACCAGGTGATGAAGCTCGGCATGAACCACCCCATGGGGCCTTTGACCCTGGCTGACTTCATCGGCCTGGACACCTGCCTCTCGATCATGGAGGTGCTGCATAAGGGCTTAGGCGATGACAAATACCGCCCCTCGCCCCTGCTGCGCAAGATGGTGCAGGCGGGGCTGTATGGCCGCAAGAGTGGGCGGGGCTTTTACCGCTATGACGAGAAAGGGAACAAAATCGGGTAAATTCCTAGCTCAGAGGGATGTAAAAAACTTTGCGCTCGAAGTCGTCCATCGTACCGCACTCTATGATGAGGGCGAGTTCCTCAAGCAGATCACCAATCGAGAACCGCCGGGTAATGGCAATCACGCCGGGCATGGGTCGGCCTTCGTTGATGCGTTCGTAACCAAAATCGGTGAGGGTGGCCTTATCTTGTGTGACGAGAATGCGGTTATCTCGAGCCGCCCACTCGAGGATTTCGGGGTCGCTCGCCCCGGCTAGCCCAGCATCCACTACTCGCAAAACGTCAACCCGTTCTGAATACTTGCGCTGTAACTGACGAGTCAAGGCAGAAGGGATGTGCTCGTCGGTCAGAAAGCGCATACACCAACCAGCTTACTGAATGGCTGACCTAAAAAATGTGTAATCTTCACGAACAATAGCTTAGAATTGTCGTTCAGGACGAAATAAACAAGATTACGATCTTGATCCGTTGACAGGGATTTGACGAGCACTACTTCTTTTGTCGGGAGATTAGCAGTTCCCGAATCTCCCTGGATGATTCCTCAGTTTGGTGATGTTTGCGTGTCTCGCCAGCTTGGCGATCTTGTTCTTCGATGTAGCTGTCCACTTTATCTTTATTGCGTAGATAATATGCAATCACGACGTACACGTCGGCCAATTTGAGGCTCGGGTAGCTGAGGACGATTTCTTCCGGGCTGGCTCCTGCGTTGAAATCATCCACGATGGTCTCGAGATAAACCCGAGTCCCCGTGATCCGTACCACCCCGTGCTCGTCGGTGGTCAGGGGGATTTGTTCGGTAGGGGCGGGTATTGCCATTGCTAGCCCCAGGATACATCCAAAAACTAAGTGCCGCTGAGGTGTAGGATTAACCCGAACAGCCATGTTTGCCAAACGGCTCTGGACGCTGATCGGGCTCGCGCTTCTCGTGCCCGTCCTGGCCCAGGTCGTCACCAGGTTTCCCTTCAGCGGCGACTACCGCAAGGAACTCCTCCAGTACGCCACCGTCGAGCGCCCGGACGGGAAGTCTCGGGATATCTACATCTCCAAAGCCGCCGTAGAGGCCGTGCGTAGGGGGGAGCCGATCCCGGTGGGGACGGTGATTGCGATTGATTTGCATACGGCGAGCTGGAGCAACGGTGACTACCAAAAAGATGCCCACGGGCTATGGGTACGGGCCCAGGACGACCCCTATCTGCACGTCTTAGAAAAGGTGCCGGGGGAGGGCAGCAAGGCCTGGGTCTTCGGCGCGTTCGATCCCAAAACTGGCCAGCCTGAACCGGGTTCTTCGGTTCCCTCGGATTGCCTCGAGTGCCACCGCAGCGCCCTCGCTACCGACATGGTGCACACCTTCGACCAACTCGTCCGCTTCGCTCAGAGCGGCCAGGTGCAACAGGTGTACTGCAACCAGCCCGGGCGGCAACTTTGCGGGTTCATCCCGATCGGCAAAAGCGCGAACTGATCGGCGAGCTTAGCACGGGCAGAGGGCTATAGAAACGCTTCCAGCTAGCGTGTAAGCTAGGTTTATGGATATCAAGCGTTCCTTCGGGATTCTCTTACACCCGACGAGTTTTCCGGGCCGCTGGGGAATCGGCACTTTGGGCAAAGAAGCCCGGCAGTTCGTGGACTGGCTGGCCTCTACCGGGGCTCATTGGTGGCAGGTGCTGCCCCTGGGCCCGACCAGCTACGGCGATTCGCCTTACCAGTCCTTCTCGGCCTTCGCCGGAAACCCCTACCTGATCGACCCGGATGCCCTCATCGAAAAGGGCTGGCTCGAGCCCGAGGAACCCCCCGCCTACCCACCCGACAAGGTGGACTATGGCTGGCTCTACGTCACCCGCTGGGATCTGCTGCGGCGGGCCTACGATGGCTTTGTGGGGCGGGGCAAACCGGAGGAACTCGAGGCCTTTGCCCGCTACCGGCAGCAGGAAGGGGCCTGGCTCGAGGATTACGCCCTCTTCATGGCCCTCAAGAACAAGTTCGGCGGCAAGCCCTGGAACGAGTGGACCGCTCCCCTGCGGAGCCGTGAACCCGCAGCACTTGAGCAGGCCCGCAAGGACTACGCCGACGACATCGGTTTCCACGCCTGGACCCAGTGGGTGTTCTACCAGGAGTGGGGAGCCCTTCACGACTACGCTCACGCCAAGGGCATCCGGCTGATCGGGGACATGCCGATCTTTGTGGCTTACGACTCCTCCGACGTGTGGGCTAACCCGCAGTATTTCTACCTCGACGCCGAAGGGCTTCCGACCGTGGTGGCGGGGGTTCCGCCCGATTACTTCTCCGAGACCGGGCAGCTCTGGGGCAACCCGCTCTACCGCTGGGACGTGATGAAGGAGCGCGGCTACCAGTGGTGGATCTCTCGCTTCCGCGCGACGTTCGCGATGGTCGACCTCGTGCGGCTCGACCACTTCCGCGGCTTCGAGGCGTACTGGGAAGTTCCCGCGGGCGAGGAGACG
>DASTSL010000017.1:0-38986 GCA_035760705.1 Meiothermus sp.
CCCTGCTCAAACGCAAGTTCGGCGAGGGGGTGCGTTCTCGCAAACCCCGCCTGCAGATGCGGGAGTGCCGGGTCAAGGCGTTGGTCTACAACGCCTACCGTTAGTCGGCTTGCTACATCGAGGGAACTTTGCAACAGAGCACCGTGAATTCGCAAGCGTCCACCCGCAGGAGAGATGCCCAAATCCAAGAGCGCTAGCGTTCGGAATGACAGATATTACACAATAGAGTCACTATGAACCGAATCGCCCTGCAAAAGCTCCGAAGCTGGATGAGCGAGCGCGGTTTTGACCTCTTCTTCGTGCAAAACCCGGAGAACTTCGCCTGGCTCAGCGGGGGCGGGGACAACACCGTGGTGGTGAACCGCCCGGTGGCCTGGCTCGAGGTCCTTAGCGAAGCCTCCGCCCCGGTCAGGCTCCACACCTCCCAGATCGAAGCCGAGCGGCTCGCCGACGAGGAGGTGGAGGGGCTCGAGGTCATCCGCTACCCCTGGTACGCCACGCCGGGGCCGCCCAGCCCCAACGACTCCGAGCACGACCTCACCCCGCTGCGGCTGGTGCTTGGCCCCCAGGAGCAGGAGCGCTACCGGGCTCTAGGCCGCGACGCAGCGCTGGCAGTGGGCGAGGTGATGCGCGACGCCGAGCCGGAGTGGACCGAATCCGAGCTGATCGGAGCGGTCTCGAGCGCTCTCTACGCCTACGGCATCCAGCCGGTGGTGCTGCTGGCGGCGGGCGAGGAGCGCATCGGCAAATACCGCCACCCGCTGCCTAAGGATAAGCCGCTTGGCAAGCTAGGGGTGGCCGTGCTGTGCGGGCGCCGCGAGGGGCTAATCGCCAACGTCACCCGGCTCAAAACCTGGGGCCATGGCAAAGCGCGGGTGTTGATGGATCACGTCCTGCACGTGGAGTCGGTGGCCCTGAGCTGCACCTTGCCGGGTAAAACCCTTTCCGAGGTCTTCGCCGCCCTCAAACAGGCCTACGCCGACATCGGACGCCCGGAAGCTATCGAGGAGCACCACCAGGGCGGGCTCACCGGTTACAAACCGCGCGAGGTGCTCGCCACGCCGAGCAACCTGACCGCCCTCGAGGTCGGCATGGCCGTCGCCTGGAACCCCAGCCTGCCCGGAGCCAAGGCCGAAGACACCTTCCTGATCGGCGAGAATGGCCTGGAGAACCTCACCCTAGACCCCCACTGGCCCATGGTCGAGGTCGAGGGGCGGCTAAGGCCAGGCCTGCTCGAGGGATAGCCCCTTGACTCCTATTCCTCTCCTCGAACGAGATTGGAAAAGCGAGCACCAAGCTATGAACCCCATCTCGCACTTCCAGCCCCCCTACTCCCGCAAGCACAGAAGGAGAACCATGAGCTTCAAAGACCAATTCAGCACCCTCCCCGAAGTCAGCGTGCAAGCCCCAGGCCGGGTCAACCTGCTGGGCGAACACACCGACTACAACGATGGCTTCGTCTTCCCCACCCCGCTCCCCTACTTCACCCACGTCGAAGCCAGCCGACTCGAGGGAAGGGTCGAGGGCTACGCCGAGAACTTTAGCCAGACCCGGGCCCGCTCGCTGGATCAGGGCAAGCAAGGAGACTGGCTCGACTACGTGGCGGGGTGCGTCTGGGTGCTGCGCAAAGCCGGCCACGAGGTTCCCGGTGGACGGTTCTACGTGAGGAGCGAGGTGCCGATGGGCTCCGGGCTTTCCAGTTCGGCAGCGCTCGAGGTCGCCACCCTGCGGGCCCTGCGGGCCCTGTACCAGCTTCCCCTCGACGACAAGCAGATCGCCCTCCTGGCCCAACAGGCCGAAGTCGAGTACGTGGGGGTACGGGTAGGGATCATGGACCAGATGGCAAGTTCGCTGGGCCAGCCGGGACAGGCGCTGTTCCTGGACACCCGTACCCTCGACTACCAATTGGTGCCGCTCCCCGCCGGGTACAAAGTGGCGGTGGTGGACTCCGCTATGCCCCGCCGCCTGGCCGAGGCTGGGTACAACGAGCGCCGGGCCCAGTGCGAGGAGGCCGCCCGCCTCTTGGGGGTGAAGGCCCTGCGCGACGTGGGTCTGGACCGGCTGGACGAGGTGAATGCGCTGCCTGAGCCGCTGAACCGCCGGGCCCGGCACGTCGTTACCGAGAACGCCCGGGTGCTCGAGGGGATCACGGCGCTCAAGTCAGGGGATGTCCGGCGCTTCGGCGAACTGATGCTGGCCTCGCACCGCTCGCTCCGCGACGACTACCAGGTCTCGATCCCCGAGCTCGACCGGCTGGTGGACCTGGCTATGCAAAATGGCGCCGTCGGGGCGCGCCTCACCGGGGCCGGGTTCGGCGGGGCCACCGTAGCCCTGGTGCCGGAGCAGGAATATGAGCGGTTCAAAGCTGGGGTGGCTCGAGGCTATCCCCAGGCCCGCTTCGTCTGAGGCAGCGAAATCGGCTTTTGCCGAGTGGGTGCCTAGCGTTAAGTTAATGAGAAGTTAAGAGATTTTGCTCATCTCGCCTAGCGCGGGTCGGAGGGGAAACCTACACTTTTGATATTCAGCCCAAACTTTTCTGACGGGCTGGGCACTTATCCAAAAGTGGAGGTTCACCGATGAAGCTACCTACCGCGCTGGCCCTGGGGACCTTGGCGCTCGCGCTCTCGGCCTGTACCGGTGGCCTGCGGGGAGGCGCCCCGGCCTATTGGGGCAAGGAACTGCCCCCCGCGAGCGCCCCCCAGAGCCGGGCCTACAAGGAAGTGATCGACAAGCACTACGCCACCTTCCCGCCCAAGGAGGGTGAGTGCTCCAAAGAGATCCACGCCCGCTACTGGGTGTATGGACCTGACGGCAAGGTCTACCCCACCTGGCACCCGCCGGTGGACCCGCAGACCGGCTGCAAGTTCGGGCACGAGCACGGGCGCGACCCGCGCGAGTCCGCGCTGTATAGCGGGATGCCCCCCTTCGGCTACGTCAACGAGAAGCACTTCGAATACAAGGACGTAAATGCCGAAGGCTACCAGGGCAACTTTCGCGACGAAGACCACGTGGGCCACAAAATCGAGCTGCAAAACGACTTCACCGTCTATAGCGACGCGGGCTTCGCCTACACCCGCTGTAGCGTGATGATGAAGCTGCACCAGGGCACCCACTCGCCCGACGCTACCAAGAACAACCTGCACGAGTTCTTCTACGACATCAAGTGCGCCGACGGCACCGAGATGCACTGGAAGAGCCTGCACGGCTTTGGCCCGCCCGGAACCATGAAAGACCAGTGCGGCGACAATACCCTGGTCACCGGCACCGACTTCGTACCGCCCAACTCCCCCGCCGACGGCGGCGACCGCCGGATCCCCGGCCCCAACTGCGTGAGCGAGTTCAAGCAAGACCCCAAATTCTGGCGCTTCTCCGAGCAGTGGGTGCTGGGCCACGGGGCCTGGGCCGATCAGGGCAGGTTACAGGTGGGCTTCGGGCCTTATTTCGTGGTGCACGACCCCAGCCGCTACTTCGACCCCAGCGCCACCACCAAGATCGGTCGCCCGGTGGACTTCTGTTTCGACGGGGGGATCACCGCGGGGGACTGCGCCAAGCTGAGGGAACTCGAGCCCAGCGGCAAGATCGCCTACGATGACCCCCGCTCGCCCTTCCGGGGAGCCGACCGTACCGTCCACATGAACGGTCTGCGGATCAAGAACGTCACCGGGACCACCACCTGGTACTCCGACGTGTTCGGTAAGACCTGGAGCAAGACCAAGGACCCGGCCAAGGGCATCGTGGTCGAGCAGTTCCTCCGCCAGGGGGCCCAGTCCGATGGCACCGACATCCGGGGGCCGACGATGGAGGGCGACTACGGTCACGAGGGGACCGGGGTCCACGCCCCCAACTAAGCGCCCTACGAAAAAAGCCGGACCTTACTCTGGGTCCGGCTTTTTGACCGATAGGGAATCTAAGCCCTGGGCAGTTCGCTCAGCCGCACTGCTCGGCCACAGGTGCAGGTTTCGCCGTCGTGGCGCACCTCGAGCCCCGCGGCGGTCTGGAAGTACCACAGCGTCCCGCAGTCCGGGCAGCGCACCTCGCCGGTGGAGGGCTCGGCTAGCGAGCGGATCTCGTGGGGGGTGATCCAGTAACGCTCGTTGCACCAGTGGCAGATCGCTTCGGCACCCCCGTCCTTGGCGATCATGTCCTCGCGTTCGTGGTGGTCGAAGAAGATCAGGGCTTCGAGGGCCTTCTGCTGGCTGCACGTGCACTGGAACTGGAGCGGGATATGGTTCTCCTTGAAGCCCAGCACGGTCAGGTCGGTGCGGGTGTAGTCCAGGCCCTCGAGCAGAAGCTCCACGGTGCGCTCCATGCCGTGCTCGGCTAAGAGCGGGGTGATCCCGCCCAACCGCCCCAGGTTGGCCTCGAGCGCGTCGATCACCGCCTGCGGGGCCTCGGGCATCACCTGGATGACCACCCCACCCGCCACCTGTACGCTGCCGTCGCCGCGCACCCGCACCCCCAGCAGCACCGCCGAGGGCACCTGTTCGGACTGCCAGAGGTAGTGCGCCAGGTCTTCGGCGATCTCGCCGGAGACGAGTTCGGTGGAGGAGTCGTAGATCTCCCCGTTGGAGAGGGCCCGGCTCACCCGCAATTGCCCCTTCCCCAGCAAGCCGCCCACGTTGAGCTTTCCGTCGGGCCGCAGCGGGAGCTCGGCCCGAGGGTTCTTGGCGTAGGCCCGCACCGAGCCGTCCGGCCCGGCATCCACGATCAATCCGCCCAGCGGGCCATCCCCGTCGAAGCGCAGGTCTACCCGCTCGCGCGGGGTTTTGGAGAGCAGAAAAGCCAGCAGCAATCCGCCGGTCATCGCGCGGCCCATCGCGGCGGTGGCGGTGGCGGAGAGCCCGTGGCGCTGCCGGGCCTCTTCGGTTACATCGGTGGTATCGGCGGCCAACACGCGCAGGTTCCCCTCGGCGGCGAGGCCACGAATCAGTCGTCCCATCACTTAACCGATTGTAGCCAGAAGTGTTGGAAGAATGGAGCACCAAGGCAGGATTATCAGCCCCGGCGAGGATGCATGAAGGCTCGAGGGTAGCCTTGCCGAAGCAAGGTTTTTTCGATCCCCCCAAGCGAAGTCGGGTGCGCGGGGGTCCGGGTGCGGATTGCTGGCTATGTTTGGGAGGATTCCCTTTTGCGCTTCGCTCGAGCATCCCACCCCGCACCCGTTAAGTTCTCCTTTATAGCGCGCTCCCAGAGAACTCGGCCCCACGGCCAGAAGAGGGCTATCGGTTATTTAGATACCTCGCCGCGCACAATTCCAATTGTCAGACCTCGGCCTCAAGCTTTAGGCTTGGGCGAGAACGTTCTTCCTGGGTTGTCGGTTGGGGAATAGCCATAGGCGCTATTTCCGGCGTTGCCGTAGAGAAGTAGAGAAAGGGGAGCTATGCCAGCCACCGAATCACGCAATCAAGCCTTGTTGGAGTTGCGGCAAAAGGTCGTCCCACGCGGGGTTTCACAGGTTCACCCGGTCGTGGCGGATAAAGCGCTGGGCGGAAAGATCTGGGACGTGGACGGGCGCGAGTACCTGGACTGGATCGGCGGAATCGGGGTGCTGAACGTGGGGCACAACCACCCCAAGGTGGTCCGGGCGGTCAGGGAGCAGCTCGAGCGCTTCTCCCACACCTGCTTCCAGGTCACGGCCTACGAGCCCTACATCCGGCTGGCGGAAAAACTCTGCCAGAGCGCCCCCGGTGACTTCGAGAAGAAAGCCTTTTTCGTGACCACGGGAGCCGAGGCCACCGAGAACGCCATCAAGATCGCCCGGGCCCACACCGGGCGGCCCGCGGTGATCGCCTTCAAAAACAGCTTCCACGGGCGCACCCTGATGGGCATGACCCTCACCGGCAAGGCCAATCCCTACCGCCAGAACTTCGGCCCCTTCGCCCCCGAGGTCTACCACGCGCCCTACCCCTACGAATACTGGGGGGTCAATACCAAAGCCGCGCTCGAGGGCCTGCAAGAACTCTTCGACACCGAGGTCTCGCCGGATCGGGTGGCGGCCCTCATCATCGAGCCACAGTTGGGCGAGGGCGGCTTCGTCCCGGCTCCGGCGGCGTTTTTGCGTTCGCTACGGGCCCTCACTCAGAAGCACGGCATCGTCCTGATCGACGACGAGATCCAGACCGGCATCGGGCGCACCGGCAAGTTCTGGGCCATCGAGTACTCAGGCATCGAACCGGACCTGATCTGCTTCGCCAAGAGCATCGGCGGCGGGCTCCCCATCGCGGGCGTGCTGGGCCGGGCCGAGATCATGGACGCCCCCCTGCCCGGCGGGTTGGGCGGGACCTTCGCCGGGAACCCCTTAGCCTGCGCGGCGGGCCTGGCGGTGCTGGAGATCTTCGAGGAGGAAGGGCTGCTCGAGAAGGGCCAACGGCTCGGGGAGATCCTCCACGAAGGGTTCAGAAAGATGCAATCGCGCTTCCCCCAGATCGGCGACGTGCGCGGTTTGGGGCCGATGGCGGCGATGGAACTGGTCAAGGACCCGGCCAGCAAGGAGCCCGATCCCGTCCTCACCGGCAAGGTCTTCGACGCGGCCCGCGAGCGGGGCCTCCTCCTGATGAAAGCCGGGATGCACTACAACGTGATCCGCTGTCTGGTCCCGCTGGTGGTGAGCGAGGCCGAGTTGCACAAGGGGTTGGAGATCCTCGAGCAGAGCTTCGAGGCGGCCACCGCCTAAGCGTTCGGATTCAGGAGGGTTGCCATGAGCCGCAGTCCGTTGATGGGCCAACTGCGCCGCGCGTTCCGCCTGGCCCGGCTGGCCGAAGCCCGGGGCCTCGAGACCAGCGAGGCCGTGGAGTGGGGCCGCCGGGTCGAGGCGAGAAAGCGCCAGGAAGCCCAGAAAGCCCCGGAGCGCCAGATCACCCGCCGCGGCTTGTTGCAGGCTGGCCTGGGGGCCGCCGGGGCAGCGGCGCTTTCGGGCTGCGGCAGCGCTCCCCGCTCAGGCGGGGTGGAAGCCGCCGTGGCCAACCCGGTCGCCATCGTGGGGGCCGGGATCGCCGGGCTCACCGTGGCCTACCGGCTGTGGCAGAAGGGGGTTCCCTTCCGGCTCTACGAGGCCAACACCCGGGTGGGCGGGCGCATGTACACCCTGCGGGGCCGCTTCTCCCGACCCGTCGAGCTGGGCGGGGAGCTCATCGACTCCTGGCACAAGTCCATCCTGGGGCTCTGCCAGGAGCTGAAGATCCCGGTACGCGACCTTTACGCCGCCGACAAGGGGCTCGAGCCCGAGGTCTATCATTTCGGCGGGCGCTTCGTGCCCACCCAGGAGGTGGTGGACGGCTTCCGCCCCATCGCCCGACGGATCGACTCGGACCTGATCGGCACCGGGCTGGGCCGCCACACCTACATCAGCTATAAAGACCCCGGCAAGAACGGCAGGTTCTTGGACAGCCTCTCCATCCGCGACTACCTGGTGCGGGCCGGGGCCGCCCCGGTGATCCGGGAACTCCTCGAGGTGGCCTACACCATCGAGTACGGCCTCGAGGCCTCCGAGCAGTCCTGTCTGAACCTGCTCTACCTGATCGGCGGGCAGGGGCAGTTCCGCATCTTCGGTTCCTCTGACGAGCGCTACACAATCGAGGGGGGTAACGACCAACTCCCCAAAAACCTGGCCCAGTTGGTGGGCGACTACATCCAGCTCGGCAGCGTGCTCGAGGCCATCTCCCAGCGCTCCGACGGGCAGTACCTGCTCTCCTTGCGCCAGGGGAACCGGAGCGTGCAGGTGGTGGCTCCCCGGGTGGTGCTGGCCCTGCCCTTTAGCCTGCTACGCGAGGTGGCGATCAACGTGGCGCTCCCGGCGGTGAAGCTCAAGGCCATCCGCGAGTTGGGCTACGGCACCAACTCCAAGCTCTTCGCCGAGTTCAAGGAGCGCATCTGGCGCACCCGTTACGAGGCGAGCGGGCAACTCTTCACCGATTACCCTTTTCAGAACCAGTGGGAACCCAAGCGCACCCCCCAGGGGCTGGGCGGACCGCTTTCCAACTACACCGGGGGCCAGCAAGGGCTGGCGGTGGGCCAGGGCACGGTGGAAGCGCAGGTGGGCGCCTGGCTGGGAGACCTCGAGAAGATCTGGCCCGGCATCCAAGGGGCGCAAGACCTTACGGTAGCCCCGGTGCGGGCCTACTGGCCGGGCGAGCGCTGGGTCAAAGCCTCCTACTCGGCTTACCGGATGGGCCAGTGGACCAGCTTCTCCGGGGCCGAAGCCGAGGCGGTGGGCGGGCTGCACTTCTGCGGCGAGCACACCTCGGTAGACGCCCAGGGCTATATGGAGGGCGGCTGCGCGAGCGGCGAGCGGGTGGCCCAGGAGATCCTGGCGGCCCTGGGGAAAAAGGGCGCGCTCGCCGTGGCGATGAGGAGCTAATCTGAGAGGTAATCTAATGGCTGTGTCCACACCCGAGAATCTCCAGGATCAGACCGCTGTTGGAACCCTGTCGGTGCGAGAGGTGGTCAAGCGCTTTGGGGAGGTGGCCGCACTACGGGGGGTGAGCCTCGAGATCGAAAAGGGCGAGTTCTTCACGCTCTTGGGGCCCTCGGGTTGTGGCAAGACCACCCTGCTCAGGATCATCGCGGGCTTCGAGTTGCCCGATGCCGGGCAGGTGCGGCTGGGGGGCGTAGATATCTCGTCCCAACCGGCTAACCGCCGCCCCATCAACACGGTCTTCCAAAGCTATGCCCTGTTCCCCCACCTCAACGTCTTCGAGAACGTGGCGTTCGGCCTCAAGAGCCGCCGCTTCCCCAAGGCCGAGGTCGAGCGGCGGGTGGAATATGCGCTGGGGCTGCTCCAGATCGAGCAGTTCGCCAGCCGCCACCCCCACCAGCTTTCCGGCGGGCAGAAGCAGCGGGTGGCGATGGCGAGGGCCTTGGTCAACGAACCCGAGGTACTGCTTTTGGACGAGCCGATGAGCGCCCTCGACGCCAAGCTCCGCGCCGAGGTGCAGGTGGGCTTGCGCCGCTTGCAGCGCTCGCTGGGAACCACCTTCATCCTGGTCACCCACGACCAGGACGAGGCCATGACGGTCTCGGACCGGATCGCGGTGATGCGCGAGGGGCAGGTGGTGCAGGTAGGGAGCCCCGAGGAGGTCTACGCCGAGCCCAAGACCCGCTTCGTGGCCGAGTTTTTGGGAACCGCCAACCTGATCCCGGCCAAGAAGAGCGGAACCGGGGTGGAAACCCCTTTGGGGCACCTCCAGGTCGCGAGCCTCCTTCCCTGGGGCGAGGGAACCTTGGCCATCCGCCCCGAGCGGGTGCAGATCTGCCCCACCCCGCCGCCCCTCAACGGGGTCGCGGCCCGGGTACGCGACGTGGTCTACCGGGGGTCGCACCAGGAGGTCTGGCTCGAGCCCGGCAACCTCCGAGTCCGCGCCGCCCCTTACCCCCCGCTCTCCCCCGGGCAGGAGGTGTGGGCCGCCCTGCCGCCGGAGGGGTTGGTGGTGCTCGATGATTAAAGCTGGAGGCTGGAAGCAGCTCGAGAGCGGGGGGGCGAGGGTAGGCCAAAGACCATCGCCACGGTGTACGAGCCGCTGCTCCCCCTCTCCTTTTCTCCCCCTCTCCTCATCGCGGAGGATCGCATGAGCCGCCTCCTGGTCTGGTACGGCGAACTCGGCACGGCGGGCTCGATCCTCCGGCGGGGGCTGGTGTTCTTGTTGCCGGCTTTGTTGTGGCTGTCGGCCTTTCTGATCCTGCCCAGCCTGGCCTTGGTGGCGGTGGCCTTCGCCGAGCGGGGGAACTTCGGGGAGATCGTCTGGAACTTTAGCCTCGAAAACCTCTCGAGGCTCCTCGGCTACGGCATCTTCGGCTGGAGCCCGGACAACCTGATCATCCTGGCCCGCACCGTCTGGGTGGCCTTCATGACCACCTTGATCTCGGTGCTGCTGGCCTACCCGCTGGCCTTCTTCATCGCCAGCCGCAAGCCCCACCAGCGCTACTTGTGGCTGGCGTTGGTCATCATCCCCTTCTGGACCAACCTGGTGATCCGCACCTACGCCTGGCAGCTCTTGTTCGCCCCGGAGATGCCCTTCGCCCGGATCGCCGCCGCCCTCCACCTGATCGAGCCGGGAACCGCGCTCAACCCCAGTTCCTTCGCGGTGTACGTGGGCATGGTCTCGGCCTTCCTGCCCTTTTTGGTACTCCCCTTGTACTCCTCGGTCGAGCGATTGGACTGGAGCCTGGTGGAAGCCGCCCAGGACCTGTATGCGAGCCGCAGCCGGGTCTTCTTCCAGGCCATCCTGCCGCAGACCCTACCGGGCCTCACGGTGGGGGTCATCCTCACCTTCATCCCGGCGATGGGCATGTTCGTGGTTCCGGACCTCCTGGGCGGGGCCAAGTACCTGCTGGTGGGGAACTTGATCCAGCAGCAGTTCTTCTCCAGCCGCGACTGGCCCTTCGGGGCCGCCCTCAGCCTGGGCCTGGTGTTGCTGACCCTGGTTGCCCTGCGGATTTACCGCTCGAGGGCGAAGGAAGTGGATTTAGTGTGAACACGCTATACGTCTCTACAGGCGGATCGCAGATCGCAGATCGCAGATCGCCAAAGCTTTTTAGCGATACGCACTATGCAATACGCCATAGGCAGTTTTTTGACGTTCGACAGAGGTGGGTATGCACCGACTAAGCCCCCTCGTCGGCACCGTCGCCATCCTCGCGCTGGCCTTCCTCTACCTGCCGATGCTGGCGGTGGCGGTGTTCTCGGTGAACGCGACCCGGTACGGGCTCGAGTGGGGCGGTTTTAGCTGGAAGTGGTACGTAGGGCTCTTCCAAAACGACCAGATCCTCGAGGCCGCCCGCAACACGCTGGTGCTGGCGGTGGTCTCGACCCTGATCGCCACCGTGCTGGGCACGATGCTGGCTTTGGCCCTCGAGCGCTACCCCTGGGGGCGGCGGGTCCGGGGCTGGCTCGAGACCGCCCTGTATCTCCCGGTGGTCACCCCGGATATCATCCTGGCGGCAGCCCTGGTGGTGGCGTTCAGCTTTTTACGGCTGATCTCAGGGCTTTTCGAGCTGGGGATGATCTCGATGATCATCGGCCACGTCACCTTCCAGATCGCCTTCGTGGCCCTCGTGGTGCAGAGCCGTCTGCGCAGCCTGGGCCGCGATCTGGACGAGGCAGCCCGGGACCTCTACGCCAGCTACGGCTACTACGTGCGCCGGGTGCTGCTGCCCCTCTTGGCCCCCGGGATCGTGGCCGGGGCCATGCTGGCCTTTACCCTCTCGCTCGATGACTTCGTGATCAGCTTCTTCACCGCCGGGCCGACCTCGCAGACCCTTCCGCTTTTCATCTACGCCTCGGTGCGGCGGGGAGTCACGCCGGAGATCCACGCGCTCTCGACCCTCATCTTCCTGGCGACGGTGCTTTTGGTGCTCCTGTCGGAGCGGCTGAGCCGACGGGCCGCTTGAACCCCTCTCATGACCCTCTCGCCCCCACCGCTTAGGCTGTCCCAAAACCAACGGAGGCAACCGTGCAACGAATCCTGATCTTGCTGACCCTGGCTTTAGCATCCTTGGCTTTCGCCCAGAACCAGGAGATGCGGCTTTTTATCTGGTCGGAGTACATGGACCCCAAGATCCTCGAGGATTTCACCAAACAGACCGGCATCAAGGTGCGGGTGGACCTCTATGAGTCCAACGAGGACATGCTGGCCAAGCTGCAAGCCGGGGGCGTGAGCCAGTACGACGTGATCGTGCCCGGTGATTACATCATCCCCACCCTGATCCAGCTCAAGCTCATCCAGCCTTTCGACAAGAGCAAGATCCCCAACCTGAAAAACCTCGACCCCAAGTTCGCCAACCCGCCCTTCGACCCCGGCAACCGCTACAGCGCAGCCTACCAGTGGGGCATGTCGGGGATCATGTACCGCAAGGACCGGGTGCCGACCCCCAAGAGCTGGAGCGTGATCCTGGGGCCCGGGGGGAGCGGTCCTTTCGTGCTGATGGACTCGATCCGGGAGATGATGGGCGGGGCCTTGCGCTACTTGGGCTACAGCATCAACAGCAAAGACCCCAAACAGGTCCAGGCCGCCGGGAAAGTGCTGCTCGAGGCGAAAAAGAGCAGCCGCTTCCTGGGTTTCGAAGGCGGCGTGGGGGCCAAGAACCGTCTGGTGGCCGGAACCGCAACCTACGCGGTGGTCTACAACGGCGACGCCATCAAGGCCGCCGCGGAGAACGACAAGGTGGGCTTCGTGGTGCCGCAGGAGGGTGCGGCCCTCTTCGTGGACAACATGGCCATCCCCGCCAAGGCCCCCAACCCCGACGCGGCCCACAAGTTCATCAACTTCATCCTTGACCCCAAGATCGGGGCCCGGCTCTCCAACTTCAACCGCTACGCCACCCCCAACAAAGCCGCTCTGCCCTACATTGACCCCGCCGACCGCAAAAACCCGGCCATCTACCCCGACGCGGCGGTGATGAGCAAGCTCGAGTTCGTCCTCGATCTGGGCCGCGACACCCGCCTCTACGACGAGGTGTGGACGGCGGTAAAAAGCCGCTGATAGCCCATAGCCAGGACGAGCTATCCGCTACAAGCTATAAGCATGTATGGACATCCAGAAGGCTTGCATCCCTCCGCCCGACGTATTGTAGGGGTGAACCTTGTGTTCACCCTGGATAGCCGACGGCTGAATTAGGGCAATCAATGGCGCACAGCGCTGGCGCATAGTGCTAAGGATTGCCCCTACGAAAAACATCGGAGGGAGCATGTCTTATATCAACCTGAAAACCCCAATCCCCGGCCCCAAAAGCCAGGAACTGCAAGCGAGAAGGGCCGCCGCCGTGACCGGCGCGCTGGCCCAGGCCAATCCCATCGCAGTCAAGAAAGCCCACGGCTCGCTCGTCGAAGACGTGGATGGCAACACCCTCATTGACCTCGCCGGGGGCATCGGCGTGTTGGCGGTGGGGCACACGCCAGAAAGCGTGGTGGAGGCCATCAAGGCCCAGGCCGACGAGCTGTTGCACATGTGCTCGATCGTCGCCAACTACGAGCCCTACGTGGCCCTCTGCGAAGCCCTGAACCGGCTCACCCCCGGCGACTTCCCCAAAAAGACCCTGCTCAGTAGCGGCGGAGCCGAGGCGGTGGAGAACGCTGTGAAGTTCGCCCGGCGCTACACCGGGCGAGCGGGAATCCTGGTCTTCGAGGGGGCCTATCACGGGCGCAGCAACCTCACGATGGCCATGACCAGCAAGTGGGGCCTCTTCAAGAAGGGCTTCGGGCCGTTCGCGCCGGAGGTCTACCGGCTGCCGCTGCCCAACCCCTACCGCACGCCAAACGGGATGTCCGAAGAGGAGTGGGTGGACTGGTGCTGCTGGAATCTCGAGAACGCCCTCACCGCCCACATTGACCCTTCGGCCCTGGCGGCAATAGTGATCGAGCCGGTGATCGGGGAGGGTGGGTTCATCCCGGTTCCGCACAAATTCTTGCGCAAGATCCGGGAGGTCTGCGATGGGGCGGGCGCGGTGATGATCGCCGACGAGATCCAGTCAGGCTCGGGGCGCACCGGGAAGATGTGGGCCATCGAGCACTCCGGGGTGATCCCCGACCTAGTGATCTCGGCCAAGAGCTTGGGGGCCGGGATGCCCGTCTCGGCGGTGACGGGCCGGGCGGAGATCCTGGATAGCCCGCACGTGGGCGGGGTAGGGAGCACCTACGGCGGGAACCCGCTGGCCTGCGTGGCGGCCTTGAAAGCCCTCGAGATCCTCGAGTCCCCCGGCTTCCTCGAGCGGGCCAAGACCCTCGAGCACGTCGTCCGCGAGGTCTTCGAGCCGATGAAATCCGAGATCCCGGTGCTGGGCGATGTGCGCGGGGTGGGGGCGATGATGGCGCTCGAGTTCGTCAAGGACAAAGCCAGCAAGGAGCCCTGGTCGGACTTCGCCATGAACACCATCAAGGAGGCCGGCAAAAACGGGGTCATCCTGATCCGGGCCGGGCTCTACACCAACTGTATCCGCTTCCTGCCCGCCCTGGACATCCCCCAAGACATGTTCCGGGAAGCCTTAGGGGTCGTGGCGAACGCCATCCGCACCACCCACAAGGCCATGATGGCCCCAGCCTAAAGACGCCTATCGCAGATCGCCCATCGCTTATCGCCAGAGGCTTTTTTCGATCCGCGATAGGCGATACGCCCGGAGCAAAAGGAGAAACGCATGAAACGCCTGTTCACTCTCGCCCTGCTGCTCGGCCTCGCGCTGGCCCAGCAGCAAGAACTCCGGCTCTACACCTGGACCGAGTACATCGAGCCCGCCATCGTCACCGACTTCGAGAAGGCCACCGGGATCAAGGTGCGGATCAGCTATTACGAGTCGAACGAGGAGCTGCTGGCCAAGCTGCAAGCGGGCGGAGTGAGCCAGTACGACGTGATCGTGCCCTCGGACTTCATCATCCCCAGCATGATCGAGCTAGGGCTCCTGAAGCCGCTGGATAAGAGCAAGATCCCCAACCTGAAGAACCTCGACCCCAAGTTCGCCAACCCGCCCTTCGACCCCGCCAACAAGTACACCGTGGGCTATTTGTGGGGAACGGTCGGGCTGATGTACCGCACCGACGTGTTCAAGACCCCCCCGACGAGCTGGGCGGTGCTGTTCGACCCCAAAGAGCAGAAGGGGGCCTTCACCTTCATGGACTCCCAACGCGAGATGCTGGGGATCGGGCTGCGGTACGTGGGGCAGTCGGTGAACTCGGTAGACCCGGCCTCGGTCAAAAAGGTGATCGACCTGATGCTCGCGGTGAAGCGCTCGAGCAACTTCAAAGGCTTCCAGGGCGGGGTCTCCGCGACCAAGCTGCTCCTGGGAAACCAGGCGGTGGCCGCGGTGGTTTATAACCAGGACGCGCTGCGCACCGCTGCCGGGAACCCCAAATACAGCTTCACCATACCCAAGGAAGGCAGCACCCTCTTCCTCGACAACCTGGCGATCCCCGCCAAAGCCCCCAACCCCGACGCCGCGCACCGGTTCATCAACTTTATCCTCGACGCGAAAATTGGCGCACGGCTTGCCAACTACCAGAACTCGGCCACCCCCAACGCCGCCGCCAAACCGCTGATGAAGCCTGAGCTCCTCAAAAACCCGGCGGTCTGGCCTACCGACGAACAGATGAAGGTGCTCGAGTTCATTCTCGACCAGGGCAAGAACAACCGCCTTTACGACGAGGCTTGGACGCAAGTCAAGAGCCGCTGAACGCTATAGGCTAGACGCAATGAACGTGATTCTCCCAAGCCATGACCAGCGCTTCGCGGTGGTGAGAAGCGAACCCTGGATGGCCGAGGCCCTGGCCGAGATCCAGGAGGCCTCCTTCCCCGACCTTGCCCCGGAGGAGAAGATGCGGCCCGAGCACTACCGCTCGCACATAGAGATCTTCCCCGAAGGGCAGCACGCCGTGATCGAGGTAAGCACGGGCCGGGTCGCGGCCTGCTCCACCGACCTCCGCACGAGAATAGACTTCGGCCACTACCAGCACACCTACATGGAGGCCGTGGGCCACAACTACCTCACCACCCACGACCCAAAAGGCGATTGGCTCTACGGGGCCGACATCGGCGTGCACCCGGACTACCGCGGGCTGGGGCTTTCGACCCTGCTCTACAACGCCCGGCACCGGCTGGTCCGGGAGTTAGGGTTGCGGGGCCACGTGGCGGGCGCGATGCCCAAAGGGTACGGCGCGGTGCAAGAGCAAATGCCCATCGAGGTCTACGTGCAAAAGGTGGTCCGGGGCGAACTCAGCGACCCGGTGCTCTCGGTGCAGCTCAAGCGGGGGTACGCGGTGTGGGGGATCATACCGGATTACCTCGAGGATGCCAGTTGCGCCAACTACGGGGTATTCATCGTGTGGCGGAACCCGGAGGTGGATTCGTGACGCCGGGCGCGGGTAGTAGGTCCAATTCGCAAGACGCAAACACCGTTCGATCGTGGTTTTGGGCGTTCAGCGTTTTGCGTTTGCCGCACTTTTGGCTATTGACCATCGGCATATCCCGGGAGGCCACCCGTGAACGCTGACACCCTGATCTATGGTGGACCCATCCTGAATCCCACCCTCGGCGGACTCGAGCCCATAGAAGCCCTCCTCGTACGAGGAGGAAAAATCACCGCAGCCGGTAAGCTATCCGACGTAGAAAACCTGACTGCACCCAGCACCCGGCGCATGCACCTAGAAGGCCGCACCCTCCTCCCCGGCTTCAACGACGCCCACGTCCACGTCTGGAAGGTGGGGCAGCTTCGCACCACCATGCTCGACCTGCGCGGGGTGGGGAGCTTAGCGGAGGTCTACCGGCGCGTCGAGGAGCGGGCCAGGACGCTAAGGGCCGGCGAGTGGCTGTGGGGCCGGGGCTGGAACGAGGCCATGCTGGCCGAGAAGGCCATGCCTGCTAAGGCCGTGCTGGATCAGGTCTCGCCGCGCAATCCGGTGCTCCTCACCCGTACCTGTGCCCACATCCACGCGGTCAACAGCCAAGCGATGCAGCTTTCCGGGATCACCCCCCAGACGCATGTGCCCGGCGGGGAGATTGACTACGAACAAGGGATTCTTTACGAGACCGCCTACGGGCTGGCGTTCAAGGCGATGGGCGAGCCCACTCAGGCCCAGTACGAGCTGTGGGTGAAGGCGGGATGCGAGTACCTCCGCAGCCTGGGCATCACCAGTGCCACCGACCCCGCCGTAGACCCGCCGCTCTACGCCGCCTACCGGGCGCTGGACGAGCGCGGTGAACTCCCCATCCGGGTCAACCTGCTCTACATCCGCCGCCCCGACGGGGGCACCGAAACCTTCCCCCTGCCCGAGAAGCACGTTTCCGACCGGCTGCGCTGCGACTCGGTGAAGTTCTTCGCCGACGGCGGGCTCTCGGGGGCCACCGCCGCGATCAGCCAGCCGTACAAGACGCTCGAGCCCAAAAGCTACGGCATCCTGCGCTTCGCGGAGGAGGAGCTTTACGAACTGGCGCTCGAGGCCCACCGCTCGGGTTTTCGTATCGGCACCCATGCCATCGGGGACCGGGCCTTGAACCAGGTGTTAAGCGTCTACGAGCAGTTGTATCAGGACTCTCCAGTGAAAGGCCACCAGGCCCCCGGCCATGCCGGTACTCAAGGCCCGCGCCACCGCATCGAACACTTCGGGCTGGCCGGGCCGGAGCACTTGGCGAAAGCCCGCGACCTCGGCATCATCGCCGTGCCCCAGCCGGTTTTTTTGAGCGAGCTTCGCGCCAACTACGAGCGCTACGTGCCGGACGACTGGTTCTGCCGCTGCTTCAACCTGCGGGCCATGTTCGACGCGGGGCTCACCGTGGCGTTTTCCAGTGACGGCCCCGTAGTTCGGCAAGTTGACCCGCTCATTGGCCTGCGTGCGGCGCTCAAAGAGCCCCTTTGCGCGGGCAACGAGGTCAGCCTCGAGCAAGCCCTCTGGGCCTACACGATGGGCGGGGCCATTGCCCAGGGCGACCAGGGGAACCGGGGGAGCTTAGAGCCCGGCAAGTGGGCCGACTTGGTGACCCTGGAGGGTGACCTAGCGGAGATCGAAAGCCTCTCGGTTCACCGAGCCACGGTCGGGGGGGAGGGCTGATGGTGAGGATCCGCCCGCTCGAGCCCCACGAGGTCGAGATCTATGTACCTCTGCGCCAGGCCCTGTGGCCCGACGCCGACGACCCTTCCGAGGTGACGGATCAGCTCGCCCGCCCCGAGCGCTTTCAGATCGTGGTGGCCGAAGAGGGCGGCCAGCTCGTCGGCTGGGCGGAGGTTGCGCTCCGCGACTACGCCGAAGGGTGCGAGACGAGCCCGGTGGGCTTCCTCGAGGGCTGGTACGTCTCCCCCACCCACCGCCAATGCGGGATTGGGCGCAAGCTGGTGGAGGCCGCCGAGGACTGGGCACGAGGCAAAGGCTGTCTCGAGATGGCCTCCGACACCGAGACCCACAACACGCTCAGCCAGCAGGCCCACAGACGGCTGGGCTACGAAGAAGTCGAGCGAATCGTGTGTTTCCGCAAATCCCTGTGAGAAGCCTATCATGACCCATCCGGTTCAGATTGACCGCGACCGCGTGAAAGCCCTGATGCACAGCGAGCAGGCGCGCTTCACCGAGCATCACCCGCGCTCCTTCGAACTCTACCAACGCGCCAAAAACTCCCTACTGGCCGGGGTTCCCATGCACTGGATGACCCGCTGGCCGGGCGGCTTCCCGGTTTTCGTGGCCGAGGCCAAGGGCGCAACTTTCCGCGACGTGGACGCAAACGAGTACATCGACCTGTGCCTAGGCGACACCGGGGCCATGACCGGGCACTCGCCGGAGGCGGCTTTGCCGGCGATCATCCAGCAACTCAGGCGCGGGATCACCACCATGCTCCCCAGCGAAAACGCCTTCTGGGTCGCGGAGGAGCTTCAGCGACGTTTCGGGCTCAAATACTGGCAGTTCGCCCTCTCCGCTACCGATGCCAACCGCTTCTCGCTGCGGCTCGCCCGGGCCGTCACCGCTCGGCCTAAAGTCCTGGTCTTTCACGGCTGCTACCACGGCTCGGTGGACGAGGCTTACGCCTGGCTGGTAGACGGCAAACCCGGCAGCCGCCCGGGAAACATCGGGCCGCAGATTGACCCCACCCTGACCAGCAAGGTAGTCGAGTGGAACGACCTGGAGGCGCTGGAAGCAGCCCTCGAGCCCGGCGACGTGGCCGCGGTTTTGGCCGAGCCGGTGATGACCAACGTGGGCATCGTCCAGCCCCAGCCCGGCTACCACGAAGCCCTTCGTGCCCTCACGCGCAAGTACGGAACCCTCCTGATCATCGACGAGACCCACACCCTCTCGGCGGGGCCCGGCGGGTATACGCGGGCGCACGGACTCGAGCCTGACATCCTCACCGTGGGCAAGCCCTTGGCGAGCGGGATTCCCGCCGCCGCTTACGGCTTCACCGAGGAGTTGGGCCAGCGAGCCCACGCCGCCATCAATCCCGCCGCCGCCGACACCGGCGGGATCGGGGGAACCCTGGCGGCCAACGCGCTCTCGCTGGCGGCGATGCGGGCCACGCTCGAGCACGTTCTCACCGAGGAGGCTTACGCCCGGATGATCGGGTTAGCGGAGAAGCTCGAGGCCGACGTGCGGGGGGTGATGCACCAGTACGGCCTGCCCTGGCACGTGACCCGGGTGGGAGGCCGGGTCGAGTACCTTTTCCGCCCCAACCCCGCCAAGAACGGCTCCGAGGCTCTAGCCGGGCAAGACCCCGACCTCGACCCCTTCATCCACCTCTTTATGATGAACCGGGGGATTCTGCTCACGCCCTTCCACAACATGGCTTTGATGTCGCCCGCGACCACGGTAGAGCAAGTGGATAGGCACACCGAAGTGTTCGAGGAAGCGGTGCGAGCAATCACCGGGGTTTAAGGCCGCCTAACCGCTGGCGCAACCAACCCATTATGTTCAGATGCTCGATCGTCTGTATACTGTATACAGTTTATGCCTCGAGCCGAAGTCGTCATCTGCGGAGCGGGAATCGCCGGGATCGCCGCCGCCTATCATCTCGCGGTCAGGCAAGGTGTGAAGGATATCGTGCTGCTCGAGCAGGGCGACCCTCTCTCGCTCACCAGCGATAAATCCACCGAGGCTTACCGCAACTGGTGGCCGGGACCAGACCCGGCAATGATCGGGCTGATGAACCGCAGCATCGAGTTGCTCGAGGAGATCGCCCGCGAAACCGACAACCGAATCCACCTGAACCGCCGAGGGTATCTGTACGCCACGGCGGACAGGGGCAAGATTCCCACCCTGCAAGAAGCCGCCGAGAACGCCGCTCGGATGGGCGCGGGTCCGCTGCGAATCCACGATGGGTCATCGAACCGTTACCTCCTCTCCCCCGCCCAGGGTTTCGGCCACCCCGCTAGCGCCGCGAAACCACACCACGCCTCCCTTCGTTCGGCGAAACCACACCTCGAGCTGGACGGGGCCGACCTCATCACCGACCGGGCACTGATCCGCTACTCTTTCCCCTACCTGTCGCCAGATACGGTGGCCGTGCTCCACGCCCGCAAGGCCGGTTGGTTCAGCGCCCAGCAGCTCGGGATGTGGATGCTGGAGGAGGCCAGGAGCCACGGGGTTCGCTTGGTGCGAGGCAAGGTGGTTGGGGCCGACACCGCCGGCGGAAGCATCGCCTCGGTTCAGATCGAGCAGCAAGACGGCTCGAGCCAGACCCTCGAGACCCCCATCTTCGTCAACGCCGCCGGGCCGATGCAACGGGAAGTCGCGGCGATGATCGGGGTGGATTTGCCGGTCTTTGCCGAGCTGCACCTGAAGATGAGCTTCCCCGAGCACCTGAGGGTGGTTCCCCGCGAAGCCCCCATGCTCATCTGGATGGACGAACTCGAGCTTCCCTGGAGCCCGGAAGAACGCGAGGTGCTGGCCGAAGACGAATCCACCCGCTGGCTATTGGGTAAGTTCCCCTCCGGGGTTCACTGCCGCCCCGACGGGCTGGGCGAGAGCACCACGCTGATCGTGTTGTTCAACTACCACACCGAGCCGGTTCCCGCAGCTTTTCCCTTACCCGCTGACCCCCACTACGCCGACATCACCCTGCGCGGGATGTCGGTGATGATACCGGGTTTGTGCGCCTATTTCGACAAAGCCCCCAAACCCTGGATAGATGGCGGCTACTACGTCAAAACCCAGGAAAACCGGCCCCTCATCGGCCCGCTTCCGGTGCAGGGCGCGTACATCCTCGGAGCACTATCCGGGTTTGGGGTGATGGCCGCGTGCGCGGCAGGCGAACTATTGGCAGCCCATATCGTCGGGAATGAACTGCCGGAGTATGCCCCGGCATTTCTGCTCTCGCGCTACCAGAACCCCGGGTACCGAAGGAGGCTCGAGGCCTTCGGCGACGGGGCCCAGTTGTAAAAAATCCCCTCTCCCCGTGGGAGAGGGTTTGGCGCAGCGCGCTTTGCAGCAAGCCAGCAGGGTGAGGGAGTGAAGCCAATGCCTTTGCTGACCGAATGGCAAGTCAGCTTTCTCGTAACGCCCGAGTCCATCAGGCTCATCCCCCCACCCAAGCGCTATGCGCCAAGCGCTTGCGCCAGACAAGGGGGAGGGATCGATTCTTTTGGCGTTTGGCGTTTAGCCTTCTGCCTCCAGCCCTCTCAATGCTTCACCATCACGTGCCGCACCACGGTGTAGTCCTCGAGCGCGTACATGCTCATGTCCTTGCCGTAGCCGGACTGCTTGAGCCCGCCGTGGGGCATCTCGTTGACCAGCATGAAGTGGGTGTTGATCCAGGTGCAGCCGTACTGGAGGCGGCTGGCGATGCGCATGGCCTTGCCCACGTCCTGGGTCCAGACCGAAGAAGCCAAGCCGTAGTCGGAGTCGTTGGCCCAGGCGATGGCTTCCTCGGTGTCCTTGAAGCGAGTCACCGAGACCACCGGCCCGAAGACCTCCCGCCGCACGATCTCGTCGTCCTGGAGGGCCCCAGCGACCACGGTGGGCTGGTAGAAAAAGCCCCTGCCCTCCACAGGGTGCCCGCCCGCCGTGACCTCGATGTGACGCTGCATCTTGGCCCGCTCGACAAAGCTCGCCACCCGGCTGCGCTGGCGCTCGGTGATCAAGGGCCCCATCTCTACCCCGTCCTCGTTCTGCGAGCCGACCTTGATGCCCTTCACCGCGTCGGAAAGCTCGGCCACGAACTTGTCGTAGATCTTGGCTCCGGCGTAGACCCGGCAGGCGGCGGTGCAGTCCTGACCGGCGTTGTAATAGCCGAACACTCGGATGCCCTGCACGGCGGCCTCGAGGTCAGCATCGTCCATCACGATCACCGGGGCCTTGCCGCCTAGCTCGAGGTGGGTTCTTTTCAAGCTCTGCGAGGCGGCCTCGAGCACCCGTTTGCCGGTGGCCACGTCGCCGGTCAGCGAGATCATCCGCACCTGGGGCTGGTGGATGAGCCCAGAGCCTACCGTCTCGCCCACACCCGTCACCACGTTGACCACCCCCGCCGGGAAGAGTTCGGCCAGAAACTCGGCCAGCCGCAAGGTGGTGAGCGGGGTCTGCTCGGAGGGTTTGATCACGCTGGTGTTGCCTGCTGCGAGCACCGGGGCCAGCTTCCAGGCAGCCATCATCAACGGGTAGTTCCAGGGGGCGATGGAGGCCACGACGCCGATGGGGTCGCGGCGGATCAGAGAAGTGTGCCCCGCCAGGTACTCGCCCGCCACCGCGCCGGTCATCGAGCGGGCGGCCCCGGCGAAGAAGCGGAAGCAGTCCGCGATGGCCGGGATCTCGTCGTTCAGGACGGCCTGGTAGGGCTTGCCGCAGTTGAGGGACTCGAGCCGGGCAAACTCCTCGGCGTGCTCCTCGATCTTGTCGGCGAGCTTGAGGAGCAACAGCGAGCGGTCCTTGGGCGTGGTCTGCGACCACTCCTCGAAAGCCCGGTCAGCTGCCGACACCGCCGCCTTCACTTGCTCGAGGGAAGCCTCCGGGACCCGCGCCAGCACCTCGCCGGTGGCCGGGTTGAGCACCTCGAGCGGGGTGCTCTCCCCAGCGACGAACTCCCCGCCGATGAGCATTTTGGTTTGTCCGATTAGGGATTTGGTTGCCATTCGTGACTCCTTTCCTGCCTATCGCGTATCGCTCTTGATGGCGATGGGCGATAGGCGATGGGCGATAAGCTTTCAGGTGGTCTTGCCTCCCCCGTGCAGATCGTCGGTATCTCGCGTCAGCCACTGCGCCAGCACGATGGGCAAGAAAGTGATGAGCATGACAAAAAGCGCCACCACGTTGGTGATGGGCCGCTCGCGGGGTCGGAAGAGTTCGCTCAGGAACCAGATAGGCAGGGTCTTTTGGTCAGCAGCGGTGAAGGTGGTGACGATCACCTCGTCGAAGGAGAGGGCGAAGGAGAGCATCCCGCCCGCTAAGAGCGCGGTAGCGATGCTCGGCAGCACCACGAAGCGCCAAGTCTTGAAGTAGTCCGCGCCCAGGTCCATCGAGGCTTCGATCTGCGAGTAGCCGGTGCGGCGGAACCGCGCCACCACGTTGTTGTAGACGGTGACGATGCAGAAGGTGGCATGCCCTATGACGATGGTCCAGAAACCGGGCTCGATGGCCAGTCGTTTGAAGGTGGTGAGCAGCGCTATCCCCGTGAGGATGCCGGGCAGGGCGATGGGCAGGATCAGCAGGATGGTGATGACGTCCTTGCCGAGAAACTGGAAGCGGTACATGGCCGCCGAGACCATCGTGCCCAAGATGAGGGCGATCAGCGTCGCCATCGCCGCCACCTGGAGCGAGAGCCCCAAAGCCGCCCACATGTCTGAGCGGGCAAAGGCCTTGGCGAACCAGGCCAGGGTCAGCCCCGGCGGGGGGAACTGGTAGGTGCGGTCTTCGGTGGTGAAGGCATACAGCACGATCACCAAGATCGGGAAGTGCAGAAAGGCGATTCCCGCGTAGAAGGCGATGCGGAGGGCGAGGGAAGGTTTATTCGGCATGGCAACCTCCGGCCCAGAGCCCATAGCCAATAGCGGATAGCTTGCTTGCCCCTAGCGCTTTGGCGTTCGGCGTTCGGCGTTCGGCATTTGGGGTATCACAGCGCATCGAACGCCCCCAGTCTGCGCACGATCAGCAGGTAGATGGCGATGATCACCACCGGAACCACCGAGAAAGCCGCCGCGAGCGGGAGGTTCCCGGCGGTCCCCTGCTGCACATACACCATCTGCCCGATGAAAAAACCCGGCTGCCCCACTACCTGGGGGATGATGTAGTCGCCCAGCGTGAGCGAGAAGGTGAAGATCGAGCCCGCCGCCACGCCGGGGATTGCTAAGGGCCAGATCACCTTCCAGAAGGTCTGACCGGGCTTGGCCCCCAGGTCGGAGGAGGCCTGGATGAGGGATTTGGGAACGCGCTCGAGGCTGGCGATCACCGGCAGGATCATGTAGGGTAGCCAGACGTAAACGAACACTGTCGCCATGCCGATGTAGCTAGAGGAGAGGCTCGAGCCCCCGATCACCGGGATGCCGAGGATCGCGTTCAGCAGGCCGCCCAAGCCGACCAGGTTGAAAAACCAGCTCACCACCCCTTCTTGGGCCAGGATGAGCCGCCCCGCGTAGACCTTGACCAGATAGCTCGACCACAAGGGCAACAGCACCATCAAGTACCAGAAGGTCTTGCTCAGGCCCTTGGTGTAGAAGGCGATGTAGTAGGCGATGGGAAAACCGATCAGGATGCAGATCACGGTTACGGCTATCGCCATCAAAATCGTGCGGACGACGATGTCGATGTTGGCCGGGGAGGAGAAAAGCTGCTGGAACGCCGAGAGCGAGAAGCGGTACTCGACCTGAGCGGTAAAGTCGTTGAGCGAATAGAAGCTGTAGAGCAGCAGGTTGAAGAGCGAGCCCAAGTAGATGATGCCCATCCACAACAGGGGCGGGATCAAGAGCAGGAGTAGCAAAAAGCGGGGGTGCAAGTACAGGAGGTCGGAGACCCGCCGCCGCATAGGAGCTACCATCCCTCACCCCCCAACCGATGCGAGGAATCTCCGCTGCGCTCTGCCCCCTCTCGCCAGGCGAGAGAGGAGGAGCCGAGCGCAGCCATGGCAGGGTGAGAACGATTCACCGAGAGACCTCCTCGGTGGGCCGAACCCCACCCTCAAGCGGGCGCAGGGCGCTCGGCTCCCAGCTCAGGGTCACCGGGCTCCCGATGACCAGGCCCGCCTCGTCCGAGGCGGTGATCGCGGTGACGCGTTGCCCGTCTACCCGCACCTCGTAGCGGGTCTGCGAGCCCAGGTAGTGGACGTCGAGCAATTCCCCCACCAGGCGGTTGGGGCCTTTTTCGCTGTCGGGCTGGATGCGGATGCGCTCGGGGCGGAGGGCGTATTTGCCCTCCTTCTGCCCGATCTGGCGGCCCTCGAGCACGTTCGCGCTGCCCACGAAGCGGGCCACGAACTCGGTCTTGGGATATTCGTAAAGCCCTTTGGGGCTATCCAGTTGCTCGATCTTGCCCTGGTTGAACACCGCCACTCGGTCGCTCATCGAGAGCGCCTCGCCCTGGTCGTGGGTGACGTAGATGAAGGTGATCCCGAGCTGGCGCTGGAGGGCTTTGAGTTCGATCTGCATCTCCTCGCGCAGCTTGAGGTCGAGAGCCCCCAGCGGCTCATCGAGCAACAGCAGTTTGGGTTTGTTGAGGAGGGCTCGGGCGAGCGCGACCCGCTGCCGCTGCCCGCCCGAGAGCTGCCCCGGGCGGCGGTCCCCGAAGCCCGCGAGCTTGACTAGCTCGAGCATCTCCTCGGCCCGCCGGTAGCGCTCGGCCCGGCCCACCCCCCGCACCATCAGGGCGTAGGCCACGTTGTCCCGCACGTTCATGTGGGGGAAGAGCGCGTAGTCCTGAAAGACCGTGTTGACGTCGCGGGCGTAGGGCGGGAGCTTGCTGGCGTCCTGCCCGAAGAGCACGATCCGCCCAGCCGTAGGCGCCTCGAACCCGCCGATCAGGCGCAAGCAGGTGGTCTTGCCCGAACCCGAAGGCCCCAGCATCGAGAAGAACTCCCCCGCGTAGATCTCCAGACTCACGTCGTCCACCGCCCGCACCGAGCCGAAGTGGCAGGAGAGATTCTTGAGTTCGACAGCGTTAGACACGGGATGAACCTCGTAGAGTGCTAGGGAAGTGGGAGCAGAGAAGAGAAGGAGCAAGAGACGGCCACCGCTCAACTCTTGCTTTTTCTCCCCCACTCTCCCTTATCTCCCCCCCTGAATCGCCACGTAATCCGAGACCCACCGGCTGTACGGCACGCACTTCCCCCCCTGGCTCTTGCAAGCCGCGATGGGGGTCTTCCAGAAGTAGATCTTGTCGAACTCCTGGTAGCCGTTGGCCTTGCAGCCCTCCGCGCCGAGCAGTTTGCTGGCGGTACAGCCCTGCGGGACCACCGGGTTCGAGCCGAACCAGGCGGCCACGTCACCTTGCACCTTGGGGTTGAGGCTCCACTCGAGCCACTTGTAGGCGCAGTTGGGGTTCTTGGCGTCGGCGTGCATCATGGTGGTGTCGGCCCAGCCGGTGGCGCCTTCCTTGGGAACCACGCTGGCAATGGGTTGTTTGTTGGCCTGCAGGGTGTTCACTTGGAAGGGCCAGGTGGTCGAGGCCACCACGCCCTCGTTGGTGAAGTCCTGCACCTGAGCGTTGGCGTCGTTCCAGTAGCGCTGCACCAGAGCGCGCTGCTGCCGCAACAGCTTGAGGGCTTCTTGGTACTGGGCCTCGGTGAGTTCGTAGGGGTCTTTGATGCCCAGTTCGGGCTTGGTCTTCATCAGGTAAAGCGCGGCGTCGGCGATGTAGATGGGGCCGTAATAGGCCTGGATGCGGCCTTTGTTGGACTTGCCGTCGGGCAACGTCATCTCCTCGAAGACCACCTTCCAGCTATCCGGGGCGGTCTTGAAGACCTTGGTGTTGTAGGCCAGCACGTTCAGCCCGAACTGGTAGGGAACCCCGTAACGCACCCCGTTCACCGTGTACCAGGGGGCATCGATCAGCCGCTTATCAAGCGTCTTGGTGCTGGGAATGAGGTTCCAGTTGATGGGCTGCACCTTGTTCCCGTAGATGAGGCGCAAGGACGCGTCCCCCGAGGCGGTCACCAGGTCGTAGCCGCCCTGGTTCATCAGCGCTACCATCTCGTCGGAGGAGCCCGCCACCTTGACGTTCACCTTGCAGCCGGTGGCTTTCTCGAAGGGGGTGACCCAATCATAGGCCTTGTCGCTCGAGCCGTTTTCGATATATCCGGCCCAGGCAATGATGTTGAGCTTGCCTTCGGTCTTGCCCAACGACTGCTTGGCCCGGTTGGCCGGGAGTTGGGCCATCGAAAGACCGGCCACGAGCGCTAAACCCAGTACCCACCATCGTCTTTTCATGCTGTCCTCCTGGTGTGCTGGACGATCTACAGACCAAACGACGACACCCCGGCCTCAGCCATCCCCGCCGAACAAGGGTTGTCGTACTGTGGCAAAGGATATCCAGCCCAGAGGGGTCGTACAAGCCAGTCCAGGGAATGGGAGGTATCGGAAAAAGAGATGCTGAAAGCAACAGGCAAAAGGCTCAGGGTCTGAGCCCGGGGGAGGTTTTGTCCGAGAGACCGGCGTCCTGATCCTGTACCCTGGCGTGCTCGGCCACGATGACCAGGAACTGCCGGGCGGTCTCGGAGAGGGCGCTGCCCCGGCGCCAAGCCGCCCCGATCTCGAGCCGGGGCAGTTCCTCGACCAAGGGCCGCGACTCGAGCCGATCCCCCTCCAAGCTCCAGGGGCGGTACATCAGGTTGGGCAGCACCGCTACCCCGATCCCCACCGCCACCAAGCTGCGCATGGCCTCGATGGAGTCGGTGCGCACGGCGATCTTGGGAAAACGGCTCAAGCGATAGATCTGCTGGGTGACCTCCTCGAGCTCATCGTTTTTGAGGGCCAGGAAGCGCTCGGAGTGAAGCTCCTCGAGCCGGATCGCCTCCTTCTGCGCCAGGGGGTGGTTGGCCGCCAACCAGACCCGCCAGGGAGCCCGCAACAGGGTGCGGGTCTCGATGGCCTGTTTGTCCACGCTCGAGACGTTCATCACCGCCACGTCGAGTTCGCCGTTGATGAGCAGGTGTTCGATGTAACCGCGGCGGTCCTCCACGATCGAGACCTCCACCCCGGGAAACACCCGCTCGAAGCGGTCCAGGAGATAGGGCAGATAGTAGGCCGTGACCAGGCTGGTAACCCCCAAGTTGAGCTTGCCGGTCATGGTGTCGGGCCGCTCGCGGATGGCCTGCTCGGCGTTGCGTAAAGCAGCCAGCACCTCGTGGGCGTGGCGCAAGAACTGATGCCCGGCGTGGGTCAGCACCATGCCCCGGGCGTGGCGGGTGAAGAGTTCGGCCCCCAGGGTGTCCTCGAGCTTTTTGATGGCCTCGGTCACCACCGACTGGGTGACGTTGAGCGAGGTGAGGGCCCTCGAGATCGAACCCGATTCGGCCACCGCGATGAAATAAATCAGTTGTTTGAGCGAGATCTGCATACCAAGGGCTTCCTATCGGTATTACCGAAAGCTATTATAGGCCAGCGGTCAGGCTTATCGGCTATCGCAGATGGCGATAGGTTCTTGGCGATTAGGCGAAGCGATCCGTTGCCTAAAAGGTATTCCGTAATCTGAAATACTCTAAGTTTTTTAGGTCTGAACTAGCCTCGAGAGCATGAAAGCGATCTGGAACGGACAAGTCATCGCCGAGAGCGAGCAGACCATCGTGGTCGAGGGCAACCACTACTTCCCCGCCGAGAGCGTGAAACGGGAGTTCTTGCAGGACTCGCCCACCCACACCACCTGCCCCTGGAAGGGCAGGGCGAGCTACTACAACGTGGTCGTGGATGGGCAAACCAACAAGGACGCGGCCTGGTACTACCCCATGCCCAAGGACGCCGCGAAGCAGATCAAGGGGTATGTCGCGTTTTGGCGGGGGGTGAAGGTAAGCCCATAAGTCATAGGTCGAACGTCAAAAGCGGGCTCGTGGTGAAACGAGCTAACCTTTCTTCGTATGACGTATAACTTCGGCTTTTGACCTTCGCCCCCTCGTCTTATCCTGACCCCGTAGAATACCGTCATGGAAGTGATCGGCGTTCGCGGTGCACCCCGACAGACCCTCGAGGCCCTCAAGGAAGCGCTCAAAGGGGCTCGGTTCCCCGATCTCATCGTCACCTTCGTAACGGATTGGCAGGATCAGCGCAAAAAGGCCCGTTACGCGGTGTTCGTGCGCGGTGGTAAGAATTCGGTGCTCAGCATGGATGCCTTTGGCCCGGCCTTCGGCCCCGAGGGCGACCGGGCTCTGACCGAACTGATGCACTGGTTACAAGATAAGGGGGTCCATAGGTGGTACGAGTCGGTCATACCACCGTCGGAGTATGCAGCCCTTTTCGAGCTCGAACCCGATTTCGTGTACCGCCAGCTCACGGCCAACGCCAACCCCAGCGACCCCACGCTCTACACCCACAAGGGCTACACCAGCCGGATGTGACGGCTATAGTTACCGGCTAAACACCCGGGAAGCCCCCGCCTCCTCGAGCTGCCGAGCCAGGTCCTCCTCGGGCTCGTCCACCACCAGCACCGGGGAACCCGCGCCCAGGGCGTCCTCCAACATCTTCCCTTCCTCGCCCTCCAGGCCTGCCGCGAACTGGTCCATCTCGTCGGGGTTGGACACCGGAAGGAGTGGGCGGTTAGCCTTCTCCTCCTTGGAGAACCAGTCCCGGGCGATCACCCGGACGTTGGTGCGCAACCCCAGTTTGAAGGTAGCGGTCTCGAGGGTGGTCGCATCCGGAAATACCGCATAGAGTCTTGCCATACTTCCTCCCGAGTGCAGGGCGGTCGGCTCCCAGCTACACCACTCAATGAGGTTGGCCCGACCGAGGTAAACCCGACTTTCCCTGGCTCTCTGACAATAACACAAAAGGGCGCTCCCCGGCGCGCCCTCAAAGCCTCCGCTCAGGCTTACAATTTTAGACGTTGAAGCCGAACATCCGCATCTGCCGCTTGCCATCTTCGGTCATCTTGGCCGGGGTCCAAGGCGGCGACCAGATGAACTCCACGTTCACCGAGTTCACCCCGGCCAGCCGCATCACCGCGATCTCGGCGTCGGCCTTCACGATATCCTGCGCCGGGCAGCCGATCGAGGTGAGGGTCATGGTGATGTCCACGTCCCCGGTCTCCTTGATCTCGACGTCGTACACCAGCCCCAAATCCACCACGTTGACCGGGATCTCCGGGTCTTTGACCACCTTGAGGGCTTCCAATACCTGTTCTTTGCTGGGCAGGACGGTCTCGCTCATGCCCCGCATCTTACCGAAGCTCTCCAGCCCCGTTGGTGATCTGACCTGGCATTCATCGGACTTTTTTGCAGGAGTTGCCGATAGCCGACAAAAGCCCAGCTATCAGCATCCACCCCTTCTCCACCCGCTACGGTTCTATTTTGCAGATACTCAGTAGGCCAGCGGAACCGTCAGGTTGGCGTAAATCTTGGGGCCGGGTTCACCGGGCGAATAGGCAATCCCCCCCACCAGCCCGGTCTGGAGCCAGGCCAGGCTGGCCGAGACCCCCAGTTCCAGGCCGAAGCCGTAGCGGAAACCCTGCCGGGTCCAGCCGGCGTCGGTGAAGAGGCTCATCCAGGTGTCGTCCACAAAACCCACGATGGGCAGCGCCCGCTCGATTCGCAGCAGCGGAAAATCCCATTGCACCGAGCCCACCAAGCCAAGCGGCCCCACCAGTTCACCCGGATCGAGGCCGCGCACCGCGAAGCGCCCGAACGGCCCTCCCAGGGCGATCTGGTCAACGGCCAAGGGTGCGCCGCTATACCCGCCCGCCAGGTGCAGGTCGAGCCGTTGAGTACCGGCCTGGGAGCCCTGCACTGGCCGCCAGCCCCAACTCAGGCTGCCGGAAAGCTCGGCCTCCGCCCCGCCCCAGCCCCCGACCCCCTCGCGCAGGTAGCCTCCGCCCTGCAAGTCCAGCCGCCCAGCGGCCCGCAGGTCTTCCCGCCGCCAGGAAAAGTTGGTGGTGTAGGTGCCCTCGAGCCCGTGTTTGATCGGCAGGGTCGGGGAAAAAGCGTCGCGGGTGTAGCTCAGGCCAAAGCCGGAGTAGCTGAGACCCAGGCGCTGGAAGTTGTAGGGGCCGTCGCCCTCGAGCCGCAACGAGATATCCGGCGGCAACTGACGGTTGCGATAGCTGAGGCCATACACCGGCCAACCCTGGGCGGCATTCCACCCGGCGATCACGGTGTAGCCGTGCTGTCCGATGGGGTCGGCCCCCTGGAAGTAAGCCCCGGCCCCGCCCACCACCGGGTAGGGCAGCCAGAAGTGCGGGGCCAGCAGGGCGAAAGCGTTGTAGGGCCGCGCCGGGAGGGGTTCGGGCGCAGGCTCCGCGACCAGGGATTCGCCAGGGCGCTCGAGCGGCTTCCAGGCGGAGGGATCGTAGGGCATCCGGTAGAGGTCGTAACCCTCCGAGCCGTAACCGACGAACACCAGGCTCGCCCCCTGCACCACCGGGAAGAAGGCCCCCGAGAGCACGTTGCTGACCTGGAAGAACTGCCCGTCGCCGAGCCGGTAGGCGTAGAGGTTGTAGACCCGCCCGGGGTCGGAGCTGAAGAGAATGTACTGGCCATCAAGACTCCAGCTCGGGTCGGAGTCCTGGTAGCGGTCCTGGGTGAGCCGGGTGAGCTCGAGGTTCTCCAGCTCGAGCAGGTAGAGATCCTGAAACCCGTCCTCGGTTTGCAGCACCAGGGCTAGGGTTTTACCGTCGGGGGAAACCGCCATCGAGTGGATGGACGCCCCCGCCGGGGCTCCGGCCAGGGTGGGGCGGGCAAAGTCCAGGATCCCTTGGGGCTTGGCATCCTTGGCATCGGGCTTCAAGACCCCGAGCCGGGCTGAGCCGTCGGGGTTGTTGGCGGCGTAGAAGATACGCCCGTCCGGGGCGTAACTGGCCGCGTAGGCGCGTTCGCCCTGGGTCAGCCGGGTTTCGCCGCCCGATTTCAGGTCGTAGCGGAAGAGGTCCCGCTGCCCTGAGGCCAGGAGCTTGCTGTAGACCAGCGAGCCGCCGTCGGGCGACCAGGTGGGCGAAGCCACCGACCCACCCGAAACCAGTTCGCGGTCTTCCCCCGCCCTGAGGAGGCGCAACCCCGAGCGCACCGGGCTCGAGTGGACGTAAGCGAGCCCGCCCGGCCCCACCACCGGGAACTCGGTGTAGTAGCCCCAGCGGGTGAGGGGCTGGGCCTGGCTGACCCCGGTCTGGCGGATCGCTTCGATCTCGGGGGCGAACTGGCCCGGAAGCCAGGCCGTATATTCGGCATACAGTGCATCCAGGCTCTTCCCGGTGACCGCGTAGAGGGCGGCTTCCAGGCTGCCGCCCGCGCTCAGGCCATCGGAGAGGTGGCGCACCGTCTGGAGGCCGTAGGTGGCCTCGAGGTAATCGATGAACCACGAGGTGTAGTTGTAGACGAGCAGGCCCACCGCGGGCCAGGCCCGGCGGGAGTAGGTCTGGGTGGTTTGGTCGAGAGGGGGAAACCGCCCGTCCAGCACCATCTGCCGCAGCATCATGCGGGTTCGGGCGTCGTTGACGCGGGATTCACCCCGGGTTTTGAACTTCTCGTAGACCGCGAAGCTCTCGGTGAAGGACTGGGGCTTGGCGGCGTTGGGTGCCACGATCCGGCCAAAGGTGCGGCGAAGCGTGGCGAAAGGCCCCCGGGCCTGGGTCAGGTCCACCACGTGCACCAGCTCGTGAAAGATAACCATGCGCAGCCAGCCCAACCGCAGGTTGAAATCGTCGGAGCCGCGAAAGCGCGAGGTGTAGATGACGAAGCGGTCCCCCACCGGGTCAGCAAACCCGTTGGGGAAATCGGGGCCTTCCTCGAGCACTAGGTCAATCTTGGGCGGGGCCTGCCCGAACTGCTCGAGGAGCGTGGTGTAAGCCTCCTCGGCGATTCCGGCGGCCCTTTGCGCCAAGGCCTCGAGCCCCTCGGAGAAGTGGACGCGAAAGTGGGTGGTCTCGAGGGTCATCCAGCCCCGGCGAGGGTCGGGGCCGTCCAACTGAGCCATTCCGAACGCCAGGAAGAGAAAGCCCAGAACCAGGCCGAGTTTGAGCCGCATGGACACAAGTCTAACGGGGTTTGCTGCGGCAGGGATGAATTTTTCTCACTCCAAGGAAAGTGCAAAGCCCAGGACTGCTTGCTCATGTTAGGTAATGCCGCACAGCGCCAAGGCGGTGGATGTGCCCGTTCGTGGTCAGCCTGAACGGCTAAGCGTCTCCAAAAGGAAAAAACGATAGGGGAATTGCGCCAGCGAAAGCGCAGGGCCGAGACCCTTATTACCCTTTTCCTGCGAGCTCACCATGGCGCAACTTAGACCACCGTGCTCGGATCGGTGTTCGCCCCGCAGATCAGCACCCCGACGCGCTCCCCGGGCTGGGGCCGATAAGCGCCGGAGATCAAGGCCGCCATGGCCGTGGCCCCACCGGGCTCGGCCACGATCCGTAGCTCGCGCCAGAGGGCTTTCTGTGCGGCCCGGATGGACTCGTCGGAGACCAGGACGCTGGGAACCTGGTAACGCCGGGCGATCTCGAACATCAAGCCACCCACGCTGCGGGCTCCCAAAGAGTCGGTGGCAATCCCCGATACCGGCACGTCCACCGGACGCCCGGCCTCGAGCGCCCGGGCCAGACTGGGGCAGCCCTGGGGCTCCACCCCCACCACCCGGACCCGCCCACCGTACCAAGCCGCGATCCCCCCGATGAGCCCTCCCCCGCCCACCGCGATGAGCACGGTGTCGAGGTCGGGGGCTTGCTCCTCCCACTCGAGCCCCACCGTCCCCTGACCGGCCAGGGTCTCCGGCTGGTCGTAGGCGTGGACGACCAAAGCCCCGCTCCCGCCCAGCGGGCCGGCGGCGCGGCGGTTGCTGGCCTCGAGGGCCTCGGCGTAGGTCTTGCCGGTGATGGTCACCTGTGCCCCGAAATCGCGGATGCGCTCGATCTTGGCGGGCGAGGAGATCTCCGGCACGAAAATCTCCACCGGGTAACCCAACCGGTGCCCGACATAAGCGGTCGCCGCCCCGTGGTTCCCGCCCGAGGCGGCAATGATCCCGGACGGTGGCACCGGGTTCGATAACACCCGGTTGAAGGCCCCGCGCGGCTTGAAGCTCGCGGTGTGCTGCAGCGACTCGAGCTTGAGGTTTAGGGGAAACTCGAGCCCAAAGGTTCCGGCCTCGAGTTCGATCACGGGGGTCCGGCGGATATAGGGGCGGATGCGTTTGTAGGCTTGCTGGATGTCAGCTCGGGTGGTCACAGGGATATGTTAGGGGATGCTTATCGCGTATCGCATATCGCCCATGGCACGAATCTCTCGCGTCACGCGATCAGCGATATGCCCGCCGCGGTGTATGATCACACTCACTGCGCCGGATAATCGTTCTCCAGGTACTCCAGCACCCCCCGCGCGATCCCGTAGGCCAGGCGCTCGAGGTAGTCGGGGTTGCGCAGGTTCATCCCCTCGATGGGGTGGGTGACGTAGCCGATCTCCACCAGGATCGAGGGCACTGAGGCGAACTTGTTGACGTAAAAATCGGCCACCCGCACCCCGCGGTTGGAGGCGGTGCTCGAGCCGAGCAAGTATGACATCACCTTGACCGCCAGCCCTTGCGAGAGGGAGACCCGCTGGCTGGCGCTGATCGCCGGGAGCAGGGCGGGCAGGGTGGGCGGCGGAGGCGGTGGGGAAATCGGCGTAATTCCTTCGGCGGTGGGGGTGGGGGGAGGGGTCTCCACCACCTGGGCGTCGGGGTCGAGCACGTCGGACATCAGGCCCGCGCTGGGTGCGCCTTGAGCCGCCGGGTCGAAAGGCAGGGGGGAGGCGGGGGATGGAGTATTTTCACCGACCGGGGGGGAAACCGGTGCGATCGGGGGTGGGGCAGCGGGGGTCATCGAAGCAGTGACCGGGGTAGCCGTCGGGGGGCTGGTGGGCGTGGCCGCCTGGGCGATCTGCGGGACGTTGGGCCGGAGCGGGGCAGCCAGGGGGTAAAAGGGCTTCGCCGCCGGGCCGAAGTAGAAGACCTCGAGCCCGCACCACTCCTCGGCCTTGGCGGCTGGGGCGGCGTTGGCGTGGATCGAGACGTAGAGGTTTTTACCCCTGGCTAAGGCGATTCGCGCGGCCAAGTCGCTGCGCTTGTCGGCGGAAAAAGCCTTGTCCTCACTGCGGGTCAGGGCCACCTCCACGCTCGCGGCCTGCAAATAGCTCGCCACCCGCTTGGCCACGTCGAGGGTCACCACCTTCTCGGTGACATAACCCATCGCGCCGGGGTCAGGACCGCCGTGACCGGGGTCCAAGACCACCGCGAAGCGCTTCCCGCTGGCCTTGACGAAGCTGAAGGTGGGCAAGGTCTCAAGTGGGATCAGGTCCACGAAGCCCCCGGAGAGGTCCAACACCAGCCGCTGGCCGTCCCCGCTGGCGGCAGGGAGCAGCGAGACCTTGTACCCCGAACCAAGTCCCACCCCCTGCGGGGTGAGCAGGGTCAGCACGGCGTTGGGGCCTTTTTGCTCGAGGGCGTACCCGGTGAGTTCGGGCAGGTTGACCTGGGTGATGGCCGGAACCACCGTCTGTCCCGGCAAGGTGATGCGCAGGGCCGGGCCCAGGGGCTCGAGAGTGTAGGTCACCCCCGGCGGGAGGTCGAGCACCACGCGGGTATAGCCCGGATGGTTGCCGATCCGGGGAGCCGAAAGCGGTGGGGTCGCAAGCTGTGCCCAGGCCAAGGCCCCCGCCACCACCCCCCACACTGCCGCTGGCAAAAAACGCTTCATGGCAATGGGGGTAGTTTACCCGCTCCCCGAGCCCGCTTGGGTGAATTTGGCCCTGCTCCGAGTTAATCCAGGACATTAGCCACCCGCCCTTCCCGCTATCTTCAGGTCAAGGTTCGTCACCTCAGGGTGGGTCGTGCGTAGCGCTTTATCGGCGGCCTATGTCCTCGGGCAGACTCGGGGTGACGGCGTAGGGGGTGAGCCATGTTCAAACGAATCTTGGTGCCCACGGATTTTAGCCAGGCCTCCCGCATGGCCCTGGAGATCGCCCGTCAGAGCTTCCCCGGGGCCGAGATCAAGCTGCTGCACGTGATCGACGAGGATACCCCGCCCTGTGAAAGCTGCGTGCGGGAGCAGCTCGAGGCGTTGGGCGGGGGCGAGTTCGTCTATGGCAACCCCGCCGAGCAGATGATGGAGATGGTCAAACAGTGGGGCGCCGACCTCATCGTGATGGCCTCGAGCGGGCAGAGCGGTTTGGGCGGGCCCTATTACACCTCGGTGGCCGAGTGGATGGTGCGCGAGTCGCCCGTGCCGGTGATGACCGTCAAAACCCCACCGGTCCTGGCCTGAAAGCCCACAGAACTTCTAATGGCGAGCGGGTAGATTGGAGCTCGCCATGTATGTTCGCGCCGCCCTCCAACTCGAGCCAACCCAAGAACTCCTCGCCAAGCTTCTCGCTCAGCGCCTATCCACGCTGGATCTCCCCCTCGAGATCCCCCGGCTGCGCATCTCGCTGGGCCGCTTACATGGCGGCGAGGTCAAGGTGTGCCGGTTTGGCCCGGCCCTGTGCCAGCTCGGGGTGGCTTTCGCCAGCGGGCCGTCCGCCGAGGTGCGGCTGAGGCTTTTCGAGTTCCGACCCGATACCCAAACCCTAGACCTGGGACTCGAGGAATTCCACTTCTCCGGCTTCGCCGGGGCGCGGCTCGCCAACCTGGCCAAGCGGAAGTTGCTAGAGGTCGCCGCGTCGCGGGCCAACGCCCAGCTTCCTGGCTTGGTTACACTGGGGCACGGGATGCGGTTGCAAGTGCACCTCGAGCCGGTCTGGCGCAAGGTCTTGAGCAATCCGCAACTCCGCCAGGCGATCGAGACCCGGCTGGGGCTGGAACCTGATCTGAGCTTGCGGGCTCGAGCGGTGCGCCTCGAGGAAGGGAAAGCGGTGCTCGAGGTGGAGGGCCAGCTCTAGTTAGCGCAGACGGCTATTCGCGCAGCCGGTACTGTTGCACTCGCGGATACGCGCCTTGAGAAAATCGGTGCGCCGGGTGGTCATCTCGGTGGCGCAATCCAGGTTGACGAGCCGGGCATCACTGGTGACCTCGGTGCATCTCTGGTTGCGCTGGCGGATCCAGGCCAGTTGCGAGGTGCGCAGGATACCCCGTCCCTCGGCGTTGAGCTTGCCCACCAGTTGCTTGTACACCTCGTTGAGGTCCTTGTCGGCTTGTTGGTAAAGCTGGATGGCGCAGTAGACGTAATCGAAGTCGGCGCTGGGGTTGTCGCAACCCGCGGCTTTGCCCAGGCTAAAGCCCAACATCGCCAGCAACGCCAAGGTCATAAGTTTGCGCATGCGAGACCTCTGCTTTCAGATATTTCGCTATGACGATTGTAGCAGGCTATTTTCCTGTTTGGTCCTCGAGCTTGCCCAGCTTGAGAAGCGCCTGAGCCTCCATGCGCGATTAGCAAGCGAAAGTCTCTACGTCGGATAGATAATCCCCAGGCGTCTTCTTTCGTGCGAAAACCGCAACAAGATCACAGGCTTCCCCACGTCGAAGTTGCCGAGCCCGAACCTGACATGGCGCTCATCTCCAGTTGGCGGGTCGAGATTCGTCTTGAATAAAAGGCTTTTCGAAGAGTTGGGTGAGCACGCTCGCGAGTACCTCGAGACCCTCGACACTTGGTTGGCTAACCCTCAAGAAGACCTGCGAGCAAAACTCGAAGCTCAAGCAACCGGGCCGCGCATCCACGCAGAAGCCACGAAGACCAGCCTGGAAGAATCGGATTTGCTCAAGATTAGCTTGGGCCGCGCTAAACCACCTGCCGCCGCACACTCGAGACCACCAAACTCGAGGCCAGCAGCAACCCCGCCAGCAAGGTAAAAAGTCCGCTCACCTCGGTGCGCTCAGGCTTCCAGCCCACCACCCGGCCCAGGTTGCGGTAAGCCGCCTGCAACTCCTGGGCGGACTCGGCGGCATAGTATTTGCCCCCGGTAGCCTCGGCGATTGAGCGCAAGGTCTCTTCGTCGAAGGCCATGAAGTTGAACTGGAAGTCGTTCTGGCTCTGGTCCGACCGGCGGCCCAGGCCGATGGTGTGGACGATCACGCCCATCTCCTTGGCTTTCTGAGCGGCCTCGAGCGGGTCCGAGCCCCGGTTACTGCGCCCGTCGGAGAGGAGCACCACCGTGGAGGGGCCCAAGAGTTTGCCCGCTTCGTTTTTCGGGAAAGCGTTCAGGCTCTCTAAAAGCCCGTCCCCGATGGCGGTTCCCCGGGCCATCTGGAGAAAGTCAATCTGGTCGAAGACCCGCTGGTGGTCGGTGGTGAGGGGGACCTCGAGTGTCGCGTACCCGGCGAAGCTCACCAGCCCCACCTTGGCCCCCTCCGGCAAGGCCCGCACGAAGGTCTGGGCGGCTTTTTTGGCCGCGGTGAAGCGGTCGGGATCGATGTCCTCAGCCCGCATCGAGCGGCTGATGTCAATGGCCAGCATCACCCCCGTGCGGTCGTCGGGCTGGGGCACGGTAGCGTGTGGGCGGGCCAAGGCCAGGATGCCCAGGGTGAGCGCGAGAAGGTACAACCCGGCGCTCAGGTGGCGTTTCCAGGCCGGGGTCGCAGAGGCGACCTGGGACAACTGGCCCAGGTTGGGGTGGAGGGCATAAGCCCGGGCGCTCCCGGCAACCATCCTGCGCCGGTACTGCCACACCAAGATCGGCAGTGCCAGCAGAAGCAGCAAAAGATAGGGAAGCTGAAAACCCATGGGTCACCCCGAGCCGCGGCGGAAAGAGGTATTGTCGGAGTCTACCCCTCGAGTTTGTAGATTTTATGAAGCCAAAAAGGTAGCGGGAAGCACCAATCTTCAATCGGCGGCCTGCTCCACGGCCTCCTGGCGTTTGCGCAAATCCTGCACTACCAGTTCAGCCACGTCCAGCACCTGCATCCCCTGCCCCTCCGGCTCCTGCGCGGTCTCCACGTTCATCATCGCCATACAGAAGGGACAGCCGGTGGCGATGGTGGTGGCCCCGGTTTGCCTAAGTTCGCGGTAGCGGTTGCTCGAGACCCGCTCGGCTCCGGGTTCCTCCTCCTTCCAGAACTGGGCTCCACCAGCCCCGCAGCAGAAGGAATTCTTACCGTGACGGGGGGGTTCGGAAAGCTCGAGGCCCAGGGCTTGGATGACAGCGCGGGGCTCCTCGAGGATGCCGTTGTGGCGGCCCAAGTAACACGGATCGTGAAAGGTGACCTTGCCATCCGAAAGACCCACCGCGATCTTCCTTTGCCCAACCAGCTCGGCGATGAAGTCGGTGTGATGCCGTACGGTGTAGGTTCCGCCAAAGTCCTTGTATTCGTTGGCGATGGTGTGGAAGCAGTGCGGACAGGTGGTGACGATGGTCTTGGGTTTCTCCTCCATTGCGGCATTGAGGGTCGCCACGTTCTCCTCGGCCATCTGCGCGAAGAGGTACTCGTTCCCGGCCCGCCGGGCGGCATCACCGGTGCACTTCTCCCGCTTGCCCAGGATGGCCCAGGACACGCCGCTGGCCTGCAAGATCTCGGCCATGCTGCG
>DASTSL010000018.1:0-5582 GCA_035760705.1 Meiothermus sp.
GTCAGCATCTCTGCAGGCTAACAGGTTGACATCCAGCTTTGTCGAAAGAGGCCGATTCTTCGATGGATAGCAGCACCCATCAGTCGCCATCGCCGACCTCGATCGGCTGGGCGAGGGGTATGACCTCTAGCGGCGCTCAAGCCCTCCGAGCCTGGCGTCCCCACGGGGGCTGGAGGTTACGCCGCTTTTAGTCTGAGCTTGGGCTCGGGAAATACCGCCGCTTTCATGTTGCGAGCCCCTCGATATCCCGCCCCTCATCGCGGCCACGGCCCGGCCTGGGTTGCACACATGTCAACTAATATTGCCTATAAATCAAAAGGGTGTTAGACTGCCCCCACCGTTAATACGGTATACGTCCAGGAGGAAGCTATGCGCAAATGGTTTGCTGTGCTGGTCTTGGTGGGACTGTTGGGGGCCTCGGGCACCCTGGCCCAAAGCTGCTTGGCCAATGCCAAGGCTAATGGCCTGACTGTCGGCACCAGCCCCGACTACCCCCCCTTCGAGTCAACCGATAAGGACAACAAGATCATCGGCTTTGACGTGGACCTGCTCAACGCCCTGGCCGCGGAGCTGGGCCTCAAGGTCAATGTCATCGGACAGAGCTTCGACGGGCTGATCCCGGCCTTGCTCTCCAAGAAGATCGATGTGATCGCCGCCGGGCTCACCATCACCGAGGAGCGCAAGAAGTCGGTGGATTTCACCCGGCCTTACATCTCCGGACCCAACGTGATCATCATCCGCAAGGAGACCAGCGGGATCAGCAAGCTCGAAGACCTAGCGGGCAAGAAAGTAGCGGTGCAGATCGGCAGCGCCCAGGAGAAGATCGCCAGCGGGGTCAAGGGGGCTGAGGTCAAGTCCTACAACCTCTATACCGACGCTGCCCTGGCGGTGAACACCCGCCAGGCCGACGCGCTGATCGTGCATCGCTTCGTGGGCCGGGCCTTTCTCAAGCAATACCCCGACCTCAAGATCGTGGCCGAGCTCAACCAGGTGGACACCGGGCTGGCCCTGCGCAAAGACTGCGGGGATTTGCGCCAGGCCCTCGACGCGGCCCTGGAGAAGCTGGAGAAGAGCGGCAAGATGGATGAGCTCGCGGCCAAGTGGTTCAAATAGGAGTCAAGGGCGAGGGGAAAGGGGAGAAGAGAGCTTTTTCCTCTTTCCCCCGGTTCGCCTCCAGACCCGATTCGACCTCTCAACCCTGACCTTACCTGACCCTTATGGACTTTGGCCTGATCCGCGATAGCCTGCCTTTCTTGCTCCAGGGGGCCTGGGTGACGGTTCGCATCACCCTCTTCTCGCTGGTCTTCGGGATCCTCCTGGGCACTGTGGTGGCGCTGGCCCGCATGTCCCCGGTCCGCTGGCTTTCCGGGCTGACCCTGAGCTACATCGAGCTGTTGCGCGGCACCCCACTGCTGGTGCAGATCTTCCTGATCTTCTTCGGCCTCCCCCAGCTCACCCAGCAGCAGATCAACGAGTTCGTGGCCGGGGTGATCGCCTTTAGCATCAACTCCAGCGCCTACGTGGCCGAGATCCTGCGCGCGGGCATCCAGAGCATCCCCAAGGGCCAGCGCGAGGCGGCGCTTTCGCTGGGGCTCAGCCCCACCCAGACTCTGCGCTACATCATCCTGCCGCAGGCTTTTACCCGGGTGATCCCCCCGCTGGTCAACGAGGGCATTGCCCTGCTCAAGAACTCCTCGCTGCTGTCGGCCATTGCGGTGGTCGAGCTGACCCGGGCCGGGCAGCTCATCTCGGCCCGCACCTTCAAACCCTTCGAGATGTATCTGGCGGTCTCGCTGATCTACTTGGCGATGACCCTGATCCTGAGCTTTGTGGCGCGGCAGCTCGAGGCCCGCTGGCAGGTGCGCTGAACATGACCCGAATTAGCGCCTCCCCCTCCTTTCCCATCGGCCAGCGGTTACGGGCCACCCGATTGGCCAAAGGGTTCACCCTGGAGCAAGTCGCCAAGCGCAGTGGGCTGGATAAATCCTTCATCAGCCGCCTCGAGCGAGACGCCACGGCGGCTTCGGTGGCCTCGCTGCTCAAGGTCTGCGCGGCGCTGGGCATCCAGCCGGGTTCGCTCTTCGACCCCCCCCGTACCAATCTGGTACGGGCCAAGGAGGCCCCGAGCGCCAACTTTGGCGGGCAGGGGGTGCAAGACTTCATCCTCTCGCGGGGCTTGAACGGGGAGATCATGGTCTTGCGCACTGAGATCGAACCCGGCGGGCACGGGGGAAAAGAGCTCTACATCTTCCCCGCCAACACCGATTTCGTCACGGTGCTCGAGGGGAGTGTGGAGTTCACCGTGGGCCAGGCCCGCTACACCCTGCACCCCGGCGACAGCTTGACCTTCTGCGGGCAGGAGCCCCATACCTGGCGCAATTCTGGCCAAGACCGCGCGGTGGTGCTGTGGGTGCTGAGCCCGGCCCCTTAGGAGAGGAAACCATGAAATACCAGCCTGCCGATTCGCTCGAGTCCCCCCGCTTTGCCGGGGTGCGCACCTTCATGCGGCTGCCCCACGTACGCACCTTGGAGAACGTAGACTTCGTGGTGCTGGGCATCCCCTGGGACGATGCCACCACCCACCGACCCGGAGCCCGCTTTGGCCCCGAGGGCATCCGCCGGGTCTCGATCATGCTTAGGCCCTGGAACCCCTACTGGGACGTGAAGATCTTCGACTACCTCTCCGGCGTGGACTATGGCGACGTGCCGGTCGTACCGGGCTATATCGAGGACACCTACGCCCGCATCGAGTCGGAGTTCGAAAAGATCGCCCAGTCCGGGGTCACGCCCATCGCCATGGGGGGCGATCACTCCATCACCCTGGGCGAGCTGCGCGGCCTGGCCCGGGTGCATGGCCCGCTGGCCCTAGTGCACATCGACGCCCACCTGGACACCCTGGATCAGTATTTCGGGCGCAAGTACAACCACGGCACCCCCTTCCGCCGCGCGGTCGAAGAAGGGCTGGTGGACCCCCACAAGTCCATCCAGGTGGGCATCCGGGGTTCCAACTATGGCCCCCAGGACTACCAGGGCACCCGCGACCTCGGCTACGAGCTCATCACCATGTACGAGCTTCAGCAGATCGGGCTGGAGGCCGCCATAGAGCGCATCCACCGCCGGGTGGGCCAGAATCAGTGCTTTATCAGCATCGACATCGACTCGGTGGACCCGGCCTATGCCCCCGGCACCGGCACCCCCGAGGTGGAGGGCTTCACCAGCCGCGAGATCATGAAGCTGGTGCGGGGGCTCAGGGGTTTGAACTTCAAGGCCGCCGATGTGGTGGAGGTCCTGCCGGCTCTCGACCCCGGCGAGATCACCGCCTACTTAGGGGGCAACCTGGTGTACGAGTTGATCTCGCTGCTGGCCCTGCGCAAGAAGGAGGGCGGATGAGTGAGGCCATCATCCAGATCAAGGGGCTCAACAAGTGGTTTGGCCGGCTGCACGTGCTGCGGGAGGTGAACCTCGAGGTAGCGGCAGGGGAGAAAGTGGTGATCGTGGGGCCTTCGGGCTCGGGCAAGTCCACCCTGATCCGCTGTATCAATCGGCTCGAGGACTTTCAGCAGGGCGAGGTGATCGTAGACGGCATCCCGCTCAGCTCTGCCAGCAATCTGGAAGCGGTGCGGCGTGAGGTGGGGATGGTGTTCCAGCAGTTCAACCTCTTTCCCCACATGACCGTGCTGCACAACCTCACCCTGGCCCCCCTCAGGGTGCGGGGCTGGAGCCGCGAGCGGGCCGAGCAAAAGGCCATGGAGTTGCTCGAACGCGTGGGCATCGCCGACCAGGCCCACAAACACCCGGCCCAGCTCTCGGGCGGGCAGCAGCAGCGGGTGGCCATCGCCCGGGCCTTGGCCATGGAGCCCAAGATCATGCTCTTCGACGAGCCCACCTCGGCCCTCGATCCGGAGATGATCGGCGAGGTGCTGGACGTGATGCGCGGCCTGGCCGAAAGCGGCATGACCATGCTGGTGGTGACCCACGAGATGGGTTTCGCCAAGGACGTGGCCGACCGGGTAGTCGTGATGGATCAGGGGCAAATCCTCGAGCAAGCCCCGCCCAGCGTGATCTTCCAAAACCCCACCCAAGAGCGCACCCGGACCTTTTTGCAGCGGGTATTGCACCACTAGAGGCACCCATGCTCGACATAACGCAGACCCGTATCCCGCAAGGGGTCATCGACCTCGGGGTGGGACACCCCAGCCTGGGGCTCCTCCCGCTCGAGGAACTCCGCCAGGCCGCCCTGCACCGCCTGTCCCAAGGTGATCCCTCTTTTTTGCAGTACGGGGCCGAGCCCGGGGACGGTTACTTCCGCGCCGAGCTGGCCCGGTTTCTCACCCGGCACTATCCCTTTGCCCTCGAGCCGGATACGCTGTTCGTCACCGCTGGGGTATCTCAAGCCCTGGACCTGATCTGCACCGTCTACACCCAGCCCGGCCAGGTGATTTTTGTCGAGGAGCCCACCTACTTTCTGTCGCTGGGGATCTTCCAGGATCATCACCTCCAGGTCGTGGCCTTGCCCACCGATGCAGACGGGCTGGATATCACGGCCCTCGAGGCTGCCCTCCGGCAGCACCGGCCCGCGCTGGTCTATACCATTCCCACCTTCCAAAACCCCACCGGGACCACCCTGAGCCAAGAGCGCCGCAAGCGGCTGGTGGAGTTAAGCCAGGAATACGGCTTTTTGATCGTAGCCGACGAGGTCTACCAACTGCTCCACTACCGCCAGGCCCCTCCCCCCTCGCTGGGCAGCTTTGCCGCTGCGGGAACCGTGCTCAGCCTGGGTTCGTTCTCCAAGATCCTGGCCCCTGGACTGCGCCTGGGCTGGATTCAGGCCGCTCCGCGGTTGCTGCTACCCCTCACCCGTAGTGGCCTGGTGGCCAGCGGGGGCGGGCTGAACCCCTTCACCTCCGCCATCGTGCGCAGTGCCCTAGAGCTGGGTGTGCAGGAGCAGCACCTGCACAAACTGCGCGAGACCTATCGGGGCCGGTTGGAGGCGATGCTGGGAGCCCTGGAGCGAAGCGGGCTCCAGCCCCGCTACAGGCCGGAGGGGGGTTATTTCGTCTGGCTCGAGCTGGACCCCGCCGTCAACTCCCAGGCTTTGTTGGAGCAGGCCATAAAGGCCGGGGTTCGCTATCAGTCCGGCCTCAAGTTCTCCCGCCAGGGCAACTTTGCCCACGCGCTGAGGCTGTGCTTTGCCTATTACGACCCCGCTGAATTGGCGGAGGGCATCCAGAGGTTGGCAGCGGTCCTGAGCTCGAGCTAGAGTCGGTTTTTCCCTCTGCTCCGCAGGTTGCAGTGAGCTTATTTGCTCACTGCAACGTTACAGCGCACCCGATGGCATGCACGACGACTGCGTGTTTCAATCCTCACTGACACCCTCCCCGTTCTGAAGAACGGGGGTTCCTACACGGAACTTTCAAGGTTGGAGTCTGCATGAGCCGTTGCTTCGCGAAGCGAACACGTAGTCCGAGCCCACACCTTTACTCCATCCAGCCCCTCCCCCACGGGAGGAGCCTGTCCGGGTTGCCCCAGACGGGCCGTGTCAGGCGGCCCATGCCGCAACACATCAAGCGCAGCGGCAGCGA
>DASTSL010000019.1:0-43978 GCA_035760705.1 Meiothermus sp.
AAAGCTCTTGTCGTCGGCGGTGGCGCTGTGGGCGAGGGCGTCCTTGTTGGTGAACTTGACGGTGGTGCCGACCTTCACCTTGAGTTCCTTGGGCTGGAAAGCGAAGTTCTGGATCACCATCTCGGGTTTGGCGGAGGCCGGGGTGTTTTGGGCTTGGACTGCCATTAGGCCGACGAGCAACAGGGTGAGTGGGCCGAACAGGGTCATCTTCATGGTCTCTCCTCGAGGGGGCGGACTTGATCCCCCTCCGAGACTCGAGGATGAAGGGAGCCTGGTAACGTGTACGGCGGCCATCGCTTCGGCCACTTCGTGCTTTCTCGCTGCGCAAACAGTTCGTTTTTTGTGATGGCTGGGAGCAACGAAACGAGCCCCCGGCAAGGGGGCTCGTCGCGCTCGAGATGCCTTACGGCGCGCAGGTATTGGCCGGGGTGGCGGAATTCTGGGGATTGGGTGGCCCCACGCTAAAGTCTGCCGCGTTGTTGGTGTCGGTGCGGCCGCCCCCGTTGCGGAGGGCTGCGGTGGTGCTGGAGAGGGCGGTGGTGGGGCCGCTCCCTTCAAAGGCGTTGGCCGATCCGTACCCCACGAAGTCCACCAGGTTGGCATCCTCGGCCCCGAGGCCGCTGAGGGCGGCGGTGCTCCGTGCGAGCGCCACCTTCCCAGCGGTTCCGCTCATGGCGATGGTCCCGGTAGCGTCGGGGGTGGGGAGGGGGGTGGTGCCGCCCGTGCCTGCCGCTTGCTGGATCAGGTAGTAGCCCCCGGGAGCCAGCGAATCGCTCAAGGGCGTGACCTGCCAGGTGGTTCCGGTCGCCGAGGTGTACTGCACCGACCAGCCGCCGAGGTCGGTGGGGGTGGTTCCACAGTTGAAGAGTTCGATAAAGTCGTTGCGGAGGGTGGCTCCGGAGTTCCCACCCCCGCCGTAGACCTGGCTGATCCGCACACAGCTCGCGCTCGGGGGGGCGGTCGCGGTGAGGACGAAACGAGCGGTGCGGGTGAGGCCGCCGCTCGTCCCGGTGATGGTGAAGGGATAGGTTTTTGGGGTCACGCTGGCACCCACATTCAGGCTTAGGGTGCTGCTGGCCCCGGCGCTGAGGGTAGGCGGGGTAAAGCTCGAGCTGATCCCCGCCGGGCTGGGGTTGAGGCTCAGATCCACGTTTTCGCTAAAGCCGTTGATCGGCGTGACCGTCACGGTGAGGTTCATGCTCTGCCCGGTCTGCACCGAAGGGCCAGAATCCGAAACCGCCAGGCTGAAGTCGGCGGGGGTAGGGTCGGCGCTCAGGTTAAGCCCGATCAGAAGCGGGTCGTGGTCGGAGGAGCGGAAGGGGGTGGGGGCGTAGCGGTCGTCGGGTTTGAACTCGGTGTTGTAATCGAGCACCCTGGGCTCGTCGGCGTTGATGTGCCACTCGGTGATCCCGGTAACTTGCGAAGAGAGGCTCGAGGTCACCAGCGCGTGGTCGAGGTTGCCGGACTCGCCGTTGAACACATAGCTGTAGCGCTTGGCGGCAGGGCTGCGCAGGATCAGGTTTTCCAATCCGGCCCCGGTCAGCACTTTCAGCGGGTCCTCCTCGGCGTAGGCGTTGAGGTCACCCACCACCAGCACGTCGGGGTCGGTGGCCCTGAGGTCGTTGATGAGGGTCAAAAGCCGCTGGGCCTGCTGCACGCGTAGGGCGTTCCAGCAGCCTTGGCCGGTGTCTGCTTCGGCCCCGCTGGCCCCGTCACAGCCCTTGGATTTGAAGTGGTTGACCACCACGGTAAAGCGCCCCTGGGTGGCCTTGTCGCGGAAGGTTTGGGCCACCGGGGGCCTCGAGTACACCGGGTCGTTGTCCACCCGGAAAGCTCCCTCGGGCGTCACCTTGGCGGGTTTGTAGATGATCGCCACCCGGATCTCGTCGCTGCCCGCCGTCCCGGTTTGAATGGAGGCGTAGGTGCCGGCCCCCAAGGCCGCGTTGAGCGCGTTCACGAAGTCATTTAGGGCGGTCTCGCCGTTGTTTTGCATCTCGATCAGGCCCACCACGTCGGCGTCCAGGCCTTGCAGGGCCGCCACCAGCTTGGCCTTCTGCCGATCGAATTCGGCCTGGTTGTTGGCCCCGCGCGAGCCGAAGGTGGTGAAGTAGTTGAGCACGTTGTAGCTGGCGACCTTGAGGCTGCCGCCGACGTTCTCGGGGGCCAGTGGGCGGGGGTTGCTCGAGACGAAGTTGACCGCGCCCACCGGCTCTACCCGGTAGCTGGAGAAGCCGTAGGAGAGGACGCCGGTGAGGTTGGTCACGGTGTCCCCGATCCGCCGGGTGCCCGAGGTATCCGAAGCCGAGAGGTAGGGGATGGGACTCGGGTTCTGGGTGTTGCTGGCGTCATCGAGCAGGATACGCCGCAGGGGGTTGCCCATTGCCGTGTTGCCCAAGCCGTTGCCGTTGTTCGGCTGGAAAAGCCGCCCGTTCACCGAGAGGCTGATCTCGCCAAAGCGCCCCAGGTTGAAGACCTCGCTGACGGTGAGGGTCTGCGGGAAGCTCACCAGCATCCCCTCGTAGCGCTCGAGGTCGCCCGTATTCGTCAGCGGCAGGGCCACCGGGGTAGCGCTCACCGAGGTTCCGCTGGCGCAGACGACGAGAGCGCTCACCGTGTCGAGCTGGGTCAGGGTGCCGCCGATATCCCCCGAGGAGGCAAACTCGCGCACCGTACCGGTCACCTGCACGTAATCACCGGTGTTCACCGGGAAACCGCTAGGGGTGAAGACGAACAGGCCGTCCGAGGTGCTGGGGTCGTTGTCCCCGGTAAAATCCTGGAGGAAGAAGCCGCGCAACTGGTTGGCCTCCTGGTAATCGCCCACCACCACGCCCTCGGTGGTCACTACCTGCCCCACCAGGGGGCTCGAGGCCCCACTTCCCTCGATCTGGAAGGTGCGGGTCGGGCTGGGGCCTGCCGGGCAGCCGGGAAGGCGCAGGGTGGTGAAGCTAAACGCGTAGGGGCTCGCCAGGCCGCCCCCGGCGCTAGCGGCCAGGGTGCTCACCGCCCCGGTGTAAGAAGCCTCCTCGGCCAGCGCAGCCTTCACGCTCAGGGTGGCGGACTTAGGGCTCCAGGCAAAGGTCTCGGCTCGAGCCGGACAGTCGTGGGGGTTGGAGGCCTTGATATCCTGCCGCTCGTCCCCCACGAAGACCCGCACGGTGTGGGGGCCCCTCGAAGTATAGAAGAACGCCTTGCCGTTGGGGGGGACTACGCCCAGCCCCTTCTCGCTGCCCTTGTACACCTCCCAGGAGAAAGAGATCGCCTGGTCGTTGGCGTTGCGTACCCGCCAGCGACCGTCACACCTCGAGGTCAGGCGCAGGCGGCTATAGCGGGCCGGGTTGAGGCCGGGATCATAGACGCCGGGGAAGAGGCCGAAGGCGGTTTCGCTGCTACGCTCCATGGCCTGGCTAAAGGTGAGCTGGATGGGCAAGAGCGGGTTGACCGCGGTGGCCCCGTTGGCGGGAACCGTGGCGACGACGGTGGGCCCGCTCGAGGCTTGGTTTCGCAGTGAGAGCTGGGTGGTCGCCTGAACCGCTCGGGGCGGGGCGCTCTGCGGAGCCTGGCCGCAGGCCGCGAGCAATACTCCTAAACCGAGGGTGATCCATCTGTGCATACATCCTCCTGAGGCTGCTCGCGGGGGCAGTTTCCACCTGACGGGCTGACGTGAGTATTATCGCCCGGCGTCACCGAAGTGCAATCCAAAGCTCGAGGCCGCCCGCGTTACCGCCCCGTTACCGGCCTCCCCCTAGCTTGGGGGTCAAGGAGGAGGTCATGCAGCAACATCAAGCCATCGTTTTGGGTTCGGGGATCGCCGGGTTGATGGCGGCTCGAGTCTTGTCCGATCACTTCACCCAGGTGGTGATCCTGGAGAAAGACCGGCTGAGCAGCGAGGTCGAAAACCGCCGAGGCGTGCCCCAGGGCCGCCACGCCCACGCCATCCTGGCGTGGGGGCTAGAGGGGATGGAAGCTCTCTTGCCGGGCTTAGGCGAGAACCTGGTAGACCAAGGGGCGGTATTCGCCGACATCGCCGCCGACGTGCTCTGGTATCGCTCGCCGGGTTTTAAGGCCCGCTTCCATAGCGGCCTCGCCGGGCTGATGCTGAGCCGAGCTTTGCTCGAGCACACCCTGCGGCTGAGGGTCTCGCTGCTCGCCAACGTGCTCTTCGGCGAGGGTATCCGGGTGAAAGGCTTACTTTGGGAGGGCGGCCAGGTGAGGGGCGAACGCTTCGTCCAGGGCGAGCTCGAAGCCGAGATGGAGGCCGACTTGGTGGTGGACGCCATGGGCCGGGGCTCGCCCAGCCTGGCCCGGCTCGAGGCCATAGGCTACCCCCGCCCCGAGGAGAGCAAAGTTCCGGTGGATATCGCCTATGCCAGCCGAATTTTCCGCAGCAAACCGAGATTGTTCGAGACCTGCCTGGAAGGGGCCAAGGGCATGTCGGTGAGCCCGGTGGCTCCCCGGGAGAGGCGCGGCGGTTTTCTCTCCGTGCTGGAAGGGGATCGGTTCATCGCCACCCAGCTCAGTAAGACTATCCGCCCCCTCGAGGGCCGCCGCTTCCTGAACGCGGCCTCGGTGAGCCGGGGGTGGGCCATCTTCAGCGACCCCAAGCTGGGCAACTGCGCCACCTGCCACAGCGGGCCGCTCTGGACGCTCTCGAGGCTCTTCTTCACCCCCGCCGACCAGACCAACAAGGACTTGACCAACCTCGACTTCACCGGCCCCGGCCACACCAAGATGATCCAGGCCGAACTCACCGGCCAGCCGGGGGTGCTGATCGCTCCGGCCCAGGTGGCTTGTGTGCTGCGCAACCTGAAGACCTTCGGCATCCCCGGCCACCCTGCCGCTACCGATGCCCTCGAGAAGAAAGGCGTAGCCGGTTTCCCCCGGGCCCAGGGCGAGTTCTCCGGCTTCAACATCCCCGGCCTCTTCGGGCTGCAAGCCGGGGCCCCCTTCCTCTACCACGGCCAGGCCAAGAACCTCCAGGAACTCTTCGGCGCCCCCTGGAACCACCAACTGGCGGGAAACCCGGTGTTCACGCCAAGCGGCCAGCAACTCGAGGACCTCAGTAACTTCCTGCTCTCGATTGACGCCAACACCCCACCCGAAGACGTGCCTGCCGGAGCCGACAAGTGCCCGGCCCATTTCCCCTAGACCATCGCCTTCGTATTAGTAGGGGCGTACTGCGGTACGCCCTATCTTTCTCGTTTTGTTAAGGACGTAGGGCCATATGTCCTATCGAGGCGGGTGGCTGATGTGAGAAATGCCGTCTGAAACGCGGGATTCACGGCTGGGTGCGTTTTTGCGCGAGGACTTCTATGCTTACGCATGCCCCAGGCGCGAGGGCGTTCAAAAAGGCTTGGGGATCGCAAAAGTAGCCTGAAATGACCAGGCGTGGCATATCCATCAGCGATGAGCCACTGTAAGAGGTCTAATGCTCCAGGCTTACCCGGGGCATCCGTTTTTTGAGCCAACCGGGGAGCCACCAGTTCCACTGCCCGGCCAGGACCAGCACCGCCGGGACCAGGACTAAGCGCACCAGGCTGGCGTCCAGAATGACCGCTACCGCGAGCCCGATGCCGATGGTTTTGTTCGCTACCACGTCGCCCTGCACGAAGGCCAGAAAGACGATCACCATGATCAGCGCGGCGCTGGTGATGACCGAGGCGGTGCGCCCCAAGGCGGCCTTCACCGCCGAGCGGGTCTCGAGCCCGGACAGGTGGGCTTCTTGCACCCTCGAGAGCAGGAAGATCTCGTAGTCCATGCTGAGCCCGAAGATCACCGCGAAGAGGATCAGCGGCAGGCTCGAGTCGATCACCCCCACGTCCTGCGGCACGCCCAGGAAGCTCGCCAGGAAACCCTTCTGGAAGATCAGGGTGATGACCCCATAGGCGGCTCCCACGGTGAGGCTATTCATCACGATGGACTTGAGGGGGATCACCAGCGAGCGGAACATCACCCCCAGCAGCACGAAGGTGGCCACGTAGACCAGCCCGATCGCCACCGGCATGGCCCCCACCAGGGCGTCGGTGAACTCCTGGGAACCGATCGGGGCTCCGCCCAGCAGCACTTTCTCGAAGCCTGCCTGGTGCGCTGCTTGGCGCAGACGCTTTTCCCACCCCCGGATTGCCTCGGGCCGGACGTGCTCCTGGGGGATCACCGTGAGCCTCAAGTAGCGCCGGTCCTGGCTGATCGAGCGCTGGGTGAGCGAGACCAGTTCGCCCAAGCCCCCGTCCATCTGGTCGCTCCGGGCGCTGAGGAACGGCGAGATCACCAGCCGCACCTCGGGCCAGGTGCTCAAGGCCCTGTCCAGCTTTCTCCAATTGCTTCGGGCCTGAGCGTCGAAGCCGCCTTCGCCCAGCTCCAGGACGATCTCGAAGGCGTCCAGGCTCCCGCCCAGCTCGAGCGGGCGGATCAGCTCGAGGCCCTTGCGGCTCTCCACCTGCGAGGAAAGCCCGAACGCCCCGGTGTATCCCAGCCGCATCGAGATAGCAGGCCAGGCTAGCCCCAGCAGGAGCACCACCCCCAGCAGCGTGAACCGCCAGGGTCGCCCCATCACCCGCTCGCCCCAGCGCCCCCAAAAAGCGCTGGCTCTCCCCGAGGAGGTGAGCCGGAACTGGAGCCGCTTGGGAGAGTTCACCCGCTCGCCCAAGAGGGCTAGCAGGCTAGGGACCAGGGTGATCGAGGTGAGCACCGTGACCGCTACCGCCAGCACCCCGCCCAGGCCCATCGAGCGGGCGAAGGCCAGGTCCGGGACCAGCAATGCGCTCATGGCGATCGCCACCGTGAGCCCGCTGAAGGCCACGCTGCGCCCGGCGGTGCGGGTGGTGACGGCGGCAGCCTCCCGAGCGGAAAGCCCCCGGGCCAGCTCCTCGCGGAAGCGGTTGACCATCAGCAGGGCGTAGTCGATCCCCGCCCCCAGACAAAGCAGCGTCACCACGCTCTGGGCGAAGCTCGCCACCGGGATCAAATGGGTGAGGCCCCACACCAGCCCCAACGTCAGGGCGATCGAGATCACCCCCACCACCAAGGGGATTCCCGCCGCCACGAAGGCCCCGAAAGCCAGGATCAGCACCAAGGCGGTGAGGGGGAGGGCGGTCACCTCCGAGCGCTTGGCGTCGGCCTCGAGCCGGTGCAGGAAGTCCTGGGTGACCGCGGTGGTCCCGGTGACGTAGAACCGGGTCTGGGGGAGGTTCACCGCCCGGGTTTCCTGCCGGATGGCCCGGATCACCGGGTCGGCGTTCGCCAGGCGGGTCTCGAGGATCGTCGCGGTGACGTACTGGCCGTTCACCTTCCCTGAGAGCTTCAACGGGCTCTCGGCGTAAAAGCAGGTGAGGGTGCGTACCCCGTCCACTTTTTTCAGGCGCTCGGTGAGGGCGTCGTAGACCTGGAGGAAGCGCGGATTGGTGGGGGAGAGGGCGGATTCGCTCACCACCACGGTGCGGTCTACGGTCTCGAGGCCAAAGGCTTGGTTCAGGATGTGCACCACCCGCTGCGACTCGCTACCCTTGACCGCCGAGTTGTTGGCGATCAGGCGGCCTGGGGCTAGCGCCGCCAGCGGGACTGAGACCAGCAACAAAACAGCCCAGGTGAGCAAGACCCAGAGCGGACGATGGGCGTTGAGGCGGGCGAGGGATTTGAACATAGCAATGCCGTCATCACGGCAACAGCCCTAGTTTGCACCTGCGAGATGATCCCCACAAGTGGATTCGGGAACTCTTGCCGCTACACCAGGGCGGGTAAAGCTTAGAGCAGTTACCGAAACCTTTGCGCAGAATAGGGTTTACAGGCGTCAATGGGTAAGGTGGTTTGCCCTCCTTTGCCGTCCTTAGACCACGATGCGCGGGTCTTTGGCGAAGTCAATTTGGGGTTCGGCTCGGCATTGACACCCCTGCCGCTACCCACAACACCGCGAGAAGCAATCGGAGCCTCATAGGCTTAAGCGTAGCCCAGGATAGCTTTCCTCCGCTTCCCCCACTCCAAGGCACTGGCAATCCCCTCGTCAATGCTGTGCTCGGCCTTCCAGGCCAATAGCTCCCAGGCCCGGTCGGCGTTGGCGTAGGCCCCGGCCACGTCACCGGGGCGCGGCGGGGCCTCGCGCTTGGGGATTTCCCGCCCATACACCCGCTCGAAGGCCGCTACTAGCTCCTTCACGGTCACCCCGTTCCCGGTGCCCAGGTTGATGACCACGTAGGTCTGCTTGGTCCTCTCCATCACCTGGTCGAACTGCTCCACGGCCTTCACGTGGGCCATCGCCAGATCCCAGACGTGGATGTAGTCGCGGATGCCGGAGCCGTCGCGGGTGGGCCAGTTCACCCCGGTGATCTGAAACTCCGGGAGCTTGCCCAGGGCCACGTCCACCATCTTGCCCAGCACGTGGCTGGGCTCGCGCACGTGGATGCCGCTGCGGTAGAGGGGGTCCGCGCCGATGGGGTTGAAGTAGCGCAGGGCGATGGCGCGCAGGGAAGTGGCCCGGGTGAGGTCTTCCAGCACCATCTCCATCATGTACTTGGTGCGGGCGTAGGGCGAGGAGGGCTTGAGCGGGGAATCCTCGGTCACCTTAAAGCCGGGAACCGCGTCGTAGATGCTGGCCGAGGAGCTAAAGACCACCCTGGGGTAGCCGAGTTCCTCGAGGTTCTTGAATAGCTCCAGGCTCTTGCAGACGTTCTCGTGATAGTAGAGGTAAGGTTTCTCCACCGACTCCGGCACTACGATGAGGGCCGCGCAGTGGATAGTGGAATGGATGTCGGGGTGTTCACGGAAGATGCGCTCAAGCAAGCCTCGGTCGGCGATGTCTCCCTCGTAAAAGATGTGCCCCTCGGTAAATACCCGCTGGCCCGTCACCAGCGAATCCAGAATTACCGCGGTGTGCCCCGTATCCTGGAGCGCGTTCGCGATGGTGCTGCCGATATAGCCTGCTCCGCCGGTCAGCAAAACTTTCATGTCCATATCTTACACCCTTTATTTCTTCTTTTGCTTGCGAAATCTTTCGCTCTTTTTCGATTCTCGATCCCGCCGGGGGAGACGAACTCGCGAAAATCGTCATCCTGAACGAAGCGGAGCGGGGTGACTCGGTCTGCAAGGCGAGCCGCTTTTTTGGATCTCACTTGTGGGCGACTTACCGCATATACCACTGATTGCCCGGGTAGAAAGATCGGTCACTTTACCCAAGCGGTTAAGGAGTGATGCGCAGGTAGGATGATGAACCACGCCTATGGCTGCTGCGATGAGCGTTTTGCGTTCTGCCCACATCACCCCACAAACTCCATACCCCGCACCTGTATACTCGAGTGAATATGCTCGAGACCCCCACCGGCAAAAGCAAAAAAGATAAGATCGCCTTCGAGGGCCTCACCTTCGACGACGTGCTGCTGCTCCCGGCCTACTCCGAGGTGTTGCCCAAGGACGTGTCTACGCGGGCCCAGCTCACCAAGCGTCTGTGGCTCAACGTGCCGATCATTGCCGCGGCGATGGACACCGTGAGCGAGGAAAGGATGGCCGTGGCGATGGCCCGCGAAGGTGGCCTGGCGGTGATCCACAAGAACATGATGGCCGAGGAGCAGGCCGAGATGGTGCGGAAGGTCAAGCGCAGCGAGGCCGGGATGATCCAGGACCCGGTGACGTTGCCGCCTACCGCCACGCTCGAGGACGCCGAACGCCTGATGCGCGAGTACAAGATCGGCGGCTTGCCGGTGATTGACGTGTACGGAAGGCTGATGGGCCTGGTTACCAACCGGGACATCCGCTTCGAGCACAACCTCAAGCGCCCGGTCTCGGAGGTCATGACCCCGCTCGTGCGCCTCATCACCGCTCCGCCGGGGACCACGCTCGAGGAGGCCGAGAACATTCTGCGCCAGCACAAGGTCGAGAAACTACCGTTAGTAGACGCCGAGGGCAAGCTCAAGGGCCTGCTGACCCTCAAGGACCTGGTGAAGCGGCGGCAGTACCCCAACGCCGCCAAGGATGCCCGGGGCCGATTGCTGGTGGGGGCTGCGGTGGGGGTCTCCAAAGACCTCTCCGAGCGGGCCGCCGCCTTGGTGGGCTCGGGGGTGGACGTGCTGGTGCTGGACAGCGCCCACGGGCACTCGAGGGGGATCTTGGTGGCGCTCGAGACCCTCAAGAACACCTACGGCGACAGCGTGCAGGTGATCGCCGGGAACGTCGCCACCGCCGAAGGGGCCCTGGCCCTGGCCGAGCGCGGAGCCGACGCGGTGAAGGTGGGGATCGGGCCGGGCTCGATCTGCACCACGCGGGTGGTGACCGGGGTGGGCGTTCCGCAGATCAGCGCGATCCTGGAGGCGGTGCGGGGCTTGGAGGGCAGCGGCGTTCCGGTGATCGCCGATGGCGGCATCAAATACTCGGGCGACGTGGCCAAGGCCCTGGCTGCCGGAGCCCACACGGTCATGCTGGGCTCGATGCTGGCCGGGACCGAGGAGGCTCCCGGCGAGGAAGTCCTCAAAGACGGGCGGCGCTACAAGCTCTACCGGGGGATGGGTTCTTTGGGCGCAATGCGCCAGGGTTCGGCGGACCGCTACTTCCAGGACTCCGGGCGCGGAGAGAAGACCGAGGCCAAGAAGCTCGTGCCGGAGGGCATCGAGGCCATGGTTCCCTACAAGGGGCCGGTGGGCGACGTGATCTACCAGATCGTGGGCGGGTTGCGCTCGGCGATGGGGTACTGCGGCGCGCCCGACCTGGAAACCTTCCGCACCGAGACCCGCTTTACCCGCATCACCAACGCCGGGCTGATCGAGAGCCACCCCCATGATGTAACCATCACCAAGGAAGCGCCGAACTATAGCCGGTAATTGCCGAGCCTACGTATTTCCAGATCGTCGGCGAAATCTGCGAGATTGAGATCATCGCCGTTGGTGCATCCGCGAGATAGGCCGTTAGGTCAAGAGCGGCTCGCGGAGCTTCATTGCTATGAGGCTCACGGCATCGGGGGGGGGACGAGGCTAAAGTCAAGCGCTTCTTGAACCAGACCATAGGAATGGACGAGAAGGCCTAGGGTTTGGTGGTGTGCATCCAGAACGCCAACTACCCGGCCTCGCTCGAGGTGCGGAAGATCTAATCTACTCGATGAAGAGGCGGCCCGGCATGGGCACGGGTGGTAGACGAGTCCGGGGAAGATTACTTATACCCTGCCGAGTCTTCGAGTTGCCCGAACAACTGAAAGATGCGTTGCTGAAGGCTGCCCACTCAATAACAGTTGGCGTGAATCTTCGGGTGTAAATCTGCCCCCTCGAGCCCCCTTCCCGTGGTACAAGTAAAGCTATGCCGATCCGGTGGGGTAGCTGGATACTGCTTCTCGTGGGCGTGGCTTTAGCCCAGTCAGCGAACCCGTTTCAGCGTTTCCAAGACCCCGGTAACCGGGTGGCCTTCTTCACCGACTGGGGCCGGGGGCAGCACTTCCGCCTGCTCACCAAGGCTGCCATAGGGGAGACGGCATTGGCGTTCTCGAGTTCGCAAGGACCCCTGACCGGCGCGGGCCTGGCCTGCCAGACCTGGGTCTATCAGGGGGTGCTCAGTGGGAGCTTCGTCTTCGAGGTCACCGACTACACCGCCGCCACCAACACCTCGAGCAGCCGAGCTTACGTCACCCAGGCCGCCCAAAGCCTGCGCTCGCAGGATCGTGGGGGGTATACCCGGGCTGTGACCCAGATCTGTGCGTTCGGGGAGCTGGGGCTGGGGCCGGTGCGGGTGCGCACCATTTACGTGCCGGTGCAGCCCATCACCTACGTGACGCCCCCGGCGCTCTTGGGGCGGCCCTTTGCCCTGAAGCTGCTCTTGAACCCGGAGGACTCGAGCCTGGAGGCCGACCTCGAGGCCCGACAAGGATACTAGGATACTAGGGCGGTTTGCCATTGAACCCTTGGACTAGACCGCAAACCGCCACCCCCATTTACCGCCTGCCTTGCCCCAAGGGTATCTCCTGCAACCGCCCCAAAGCCGCCGGCTTAGGACATCCGGCACTGGCACGAACCTGCTTCAGGCCTCAACCTAAAGCCGACGGAGGTTGGTATGGCCCACGAAAGGCTAAATCGTGGGAAGCAAGACTCCGAGCAGACCGACGAGTTCAAGAAGTGGCTGCTCAAGCTGCGTCGTCCGGTGATCCTGGGGATGGGCGCTTCGCTCTTCACCGTCTCGCTGCTCTTGGCACGGAACGCCATGCTCGAGGGTTTGTGGTTCGGCCTGCTGGGGGGGATCCTGGTCGGGCCGGTGATGCACTATTTGCTGGGAAAGGTGCTGATCCCCTTGGGGTTTGGCCGGGTCTGGTGCGGCTGGGCCTGTTGGACGGCAGCCCTCCTGGACCAGCTTCCGTATCGCCAGAGCCCGCATCACCTGGGGCCAAGCTGGGCCCGGCTGCGCTACGGGGTCTTCGCCCTGAGCCTGGCCCTGGTGTTGGTGGCATGGTTCGGCTTCGGATACCGAGAAGGGGCGGTGGGGCAGAGTGCCGCCTACTGGTTCATGATGAGTGCCCTGGTGTATTGGGGTCTCGGGGTAGGGATGGCGCTGGCTTTCAAGGACAACCGGGCCTTTTGCAAATACCTCTGTCCTAACACGGTAATTTTCAAACAGACCGCCCGACTCTCGCTGTTCAAGGTCGCGGGCGAGGCCCAGGCTTGCCTCGAGTGCCCCTCCCAAGCTTGCCTGCCGATGTGCCCGATGGACATCCGCATCCCCGATTACATCCAGGAGGGCAAGCGGGTGCTCTCCACCGAGTGCATCCAGTGCCAGGCCTGCGTGGCGATCTGTCCCTCCAATACCCTCAAGCTCTCGGCAGGGCTGGACCTGGGCGGAGAGGAGTTGTTGCAGACTCGAGACTTTGTGGTTCAGTGGCACAACCGCTGGAAGCAGCGTAAGAGCAAAAAAGCCGGTTCGTAGTGAGCACCCTCACCCCGATGTTGCTAAGCTCCATTGCGCCTTTCCCCGGAGAAGAAAAAGGGGCTAGGGGATAGGGAGCAGGTGAGAGAGGGCAGGTCGAGTGAAACCAGACCAGGGTGAAGATGTGCGCTTCCTATCCTCGGCTCGGGCCACCAAGCTCGACCATAGAAACCATGGGAATGCTCGAGGGAAAAGTAGCGTTTATCACTGGGGGCGCTAGCGGGATTGGGGCGGGGACGGCCCGGCGCTTCGCCCAAGAGGGAGCCAAGGTAGCCCTGGCGGACGTGCAGGACGAAGAAGGGGAGCAGTTGCGGCAGGAACTCGAGGCCAGGGGTTACGAGGCCATATACGTAAACTGCGACGTGAGCGACCCCCAATCCGTGAAGGAGGCCATCGAGGCCACCGTGCGCGAGTTCGAGCGGCTCGATATCGTGTTCGCCAACGCCGGGATCAACGGGGTCTGGGCCCCCATCGAGGAACTAAAGCCCGAGGAGTGGGACCAGGCCCTCGACATCAACCTCAAAGGGACGTACCTGACGGTGCATTACGCGGTTCCCCACCTCAAGGCCGCGGGGGGTGGGAGCATCCTCATCACCAGCAGCGTGAACGGCACGCGCACCTTCTCCAATCCGGGGGCCAGCGCCTACAGCAGTTCCAAGGCCGCCCAGGTGGCCTTCATGAAGATGATGGCGCTCGAGCTGGGCCGCCACAATATCCGCTGCAACGCGGTCTGCCCCGGAGCCATCGAAACCAACATCGACGAGCGCACCGAGAAGCGCCACACCGAGCAAATCGGCATCGAGGTCGAGTTGCCCAGGGGCAGCCCCGCCGTCAACGAGGGCCAGGGCGAGCCCGTGGACGTGGCCGACACCTGTTTGTTTTTGGCCTCCGACCTGAGCCGACACGTCTCGGGGGTGGAGATCTACGTGGACGGCGGGGCCTCGCTATTGCGCTAAGTTATAGCCGTCTTCGCAAAAAACGAGCCGGTGGAGGGGTCTTTTCGCTGCGAAAGCCGGGTGGGGCAACCAAGCGCGAAGTGGCCGTAACCGAATGGCCGCATATATCCCTCAGGGGAGGCCGCCAGCCCATACCGGCGGGCTTTCTGAGGGTATCGGGCCACGGCAGATTCAGCAATCTGACCCCACCCGGTTGCGGGCGTGCCACCCAGTATGGCTGGCTAGGACCGTAAACAGTTCAGATCCACCAAGCTACCTCGAGCTTTGCGCGTCGAGGCTTTTCAGGGCTTGGGCGGCTTCGCTGTAGCTGGGGCGGAACTTGAGCGCGATTTGCAGGTCGGTTTTCGCCAAACGCAAGTTGCCCAAGGCGGCCTGCGCCCGGCCCCGCCAGTAGAGGGACTCCTCGAGGTCTGGGGCCTTGGCTAGGTTCGCACTGGCTAGCCGCACTACCTCGGTATAACGTCCGGCTTGGTAGTAGGCCTCCAAGGGCCCGAACTGGTACCACAGCATCCGCCAGGGCCAGCCCAGGGAGCGGGCTTTATCGTAAGCCTCGACCGCTCCTTCGACGTTGCCCTGCTCGAGCAGCGCGGTGCCCAGGTTGAACCAGGCGTAGACGTTCTTGGGCTCGGCTTTGGTTTGGGATAAGGCCACCTCGAGCGCCCGTTTCCACATCCAGTCGGGGTTGGTGCGCTGGCCCAGAATCTGCTCGACTTTCCCGGCCTCTTCGGGGGGATACACCACTAGGTAAGTACGGTTGAAGTGGCTCCACATCTCGTCGAAATCGCTGTATCCCAGCGTGACCTTGGGGCCATAGTAGGAGTCGAAGGCGAAGAAGCGCTTGCTCCTGTCTTCGTAACCCACCAGGAGGCGGTAATGCCCCATCCAGCCGTGCTCCGGCACCACGAAGCCGCTCTCCGCGATCACCGCGAACCCGGCGGCCAGGAGCTGCTTGAGCAGGCTCAAGTCTCCGGCTACCCCGTAATGGACCCGGTAGCCCTTGCTCCGGGCATAGGTCGCCAGTTCCTCGGGGCTCACATTTTTGTCGGCCTTGTTGGGTTTGAGCACCGGAGCGATCTGGTACTGGGTCAGGCGGTTACCCCAAAAGCTCATCGCCATGCCCACCGTCACCGGGCCGCAGTTGTTGAACCGCTGGTATTCGTGGCGGACCCCCTCGAGCCGAATGCTGGCGGGCTGGGCGGTGGCCAGGGAAGCCAGGGCCAGGCTCAAGAGAAGGGCTGGGGCGAGGGAGTGCATGGGGTTAAGTATGGCAGAGCCCTCCCAGAGGGTGGTGAGGGATTCAACCCCTAAAGTTGGACTGGCCTTCCTGGGCGCTCTCCTCCCGCACCCATTCGCGGATTTTGGCGGCGATCTGATCTCTCACTTGACGAAACTTGGCTAGCTTCTCCTCGTCGCTGCCTTCGAGGCTCGAGGGGTCCTCGAAGGGCCAGTACAGCCGGCGGGTAGCGAAGGGGAAGATCGGGCACTTGGCCTCGGCCTTGTCGCAGACGGTAATCAGGTAGGTGAAGTGGTACTTCCCGCCCCAGAAGGTCATGAGGTCCTTGGCGTACTGCCCCTCGCTGTTCAGGCCGAGTTCGTGCAACACCCGCACTGTGTAGGGGTTGAGCTGGCTGGGCTCGAGGCCCGCGCTGTAAGCCTCGAAGCGCTCGCCGCCGTAGTGGCGCAGCAGGGCTTCGGCCATCTGGCTACGGGCCGAGTTATGGCTGCACAAAAACAGGACCGAGAGCTTCCGCTTCATACTGGGCTCCTTTAGGGGATCGCGCCAACCCCCGCCTTTTCGCTCAAAGCATCCTCGGGGGGGATACGCCCTAACTTTAGCTCGGAGATCAGATGCTCACTCATCCGCCCCAGACTGTCCCGTACCTGGCGCCACTCCTCCAAACCCTGGCCGGAAGGATCGGGGAAGGAGACGTGCAGGCGGTGGGTCTTGGCCGGATAGACCGGGCAATTCTCGGCGGCGCTGTCGCAGACGGTGAGCACCAGATTGAAATTCCAGGGGTCGGGGAGGTCGAAGAGGGTTTTGGAGCGATGCCCCCGGAGGTCAATCCCCACCTCGCCCATCACCTGGATGGCCTCGGGTTTGACCCGGGTGGCCTCGGTTCCAGCAGAAAAGATCTCGACATCTAAACCGGCCTGCAAAGCATGATGGCGCAGCCAGCCCTCGGCCATCTGGCTGCGAGCCGAGTTATGGGTGCACAGTACCAAAATGCGCATGACCCCAGCCTACCGGATGCCGGGCCAATTTCGGTCAGGGAAATGTCAAGCAAAGTGCAGATCGCAAAAAGCTTTTATATCCGTATCCTCAGTCGTTGAACAACTTGGAGAAGGCGTCTTTGCCGCCTTCTTTATTTTTGATGCGGTAGAGGTCACCTTTGAGTTCCAGCTTCTGTTCGCGCAGGAGGGCCTCGAGCGCTTTTTTCAGCTCCTCGCGCGAGAGGGTTTCGCCCTCCTCGTCAAGCCAACGCTGGATGTCTTTCTCGCTGGCGAAACGCAGCTTCTCCACGGCCCGCAACACCCAGCCTTTGGTGTCCATATTGCTATTTTAGTTCGGTGCGGGGTGACAATAGACACATGGACCCCTACCGGGAGTACCAGGATTATGTCGTCGCCCACCGTCTGAGGGTAGCATTGGGTCAATCCCCCGGACGGCTTTTGAACCTGAGCGAGTACTCCCGGTTGCGGCTGCGGCGGAGCGAGTTGGTGCGCAAGCTGGTATCGCGGCAGGGTGACCCCTATCTCCTCGCGCAGATCGAGCAACTGACCGAAGAACTCAACTACGGTTTTTGGTCCAACCCCGGCACGATGAAAACCTTCCTGCGCCGGTTCGCCACCCTGCGTATCCCCGCCCTGAGCTCCCCCCAAGCCTTCGAGGGTTTGCTCACCCTGGAGGAGCGCTCGAGGCTCCCCGAAGCGGGCTTGGCCGGGCGCTACTATCTGGGCTGGTTGCGCTTGCCCCAACTGGTGATGGAGCCCATCGCCTTCGAGCAGGCCATGCGCGAGCAGGAAGCCTGGGCCGAGCAGCTCGGGCTGTTCCTGGATACCTTCCACCGGGTTCCGGGGAGATAAACCCCGGTAGCGGTCTTCGCAACTTCCTTTTTTGTCTTTGTGTAGGGGCGTTGGGAGGGAAAAGCTATCAAGCCCCCGATCGCTGCCGCGATGCGCCCTGTCGCCCCCTAACAACCCATCCTCCCGCACCACACCTACGGCTGCGATGAGCGCAACGCCCGATTCACGTTCGGCTTCTTCGATCCCAGCCGGTCTCCCTGCTTACAGGTGCCCCCGGCGCGAAGGGGTTGCGGGGATCAAATCAGGCTAGCGCGAGGAAACCAACCGCTCGAACTCGTCAATGAGGCCCTCGAGCACCCCGAAGGCTCGCCGCACGGGTTCGGGGCTTTCCATATCAATCCCGGCGATCCTGAGCGCGTCGAGGGGGAAGACCGAATCCCCGGCTTTGAGGAACTCGAGGTAGCGCTGGGCGGCGGGCTCACCCTCACGCAGTACGTCTTGGGCCAGGGCATTGGCTGCTGCGATGCCGGTGGCGTACTGGTAGACATAGTAGGGGGCGTAGAGGTGGGAGAAGTTCATCCAGCTCGAGCCCAGCCGCTCGGGGTCCACCTCGACCACCCCGCCGTAGCCCTCGGCGAAGAGTTCGGCCATGCGGCTGGTGAGAAAGGCCGCGCTCAAGGCCTCGCCCCGCTCGAGCTTCTGGTAGCACTCCAGCTCGAAGCGGGCCATGGTAGGCATCACGAAGAGGTAGCGGTGGAAGTTGGCGAAGGCCTCCTCGAGCACCGCGATCTTGAAGTCGTCGTCGGTGGATTCCTCGAGCAGCCGGGCGCGGGTCAGGGCCTGGTTGAAGTTGCTGGCGACCTCGGCCACGAAGAGGGAGTAGCGGCAATACACGTGCGGCTGGTTGAGCCGGGTGAAATAGGAGTGCATCGAGTGACCCAGCTCGTGGGCCAGTGTGCTCATCGAGAAGAGGTCGTCCTGGAAGCTCATGAAGATAAAGGGATAGGTGCCCTTGAGCCCCGAGGAGTAAGCCCCGGCCCGCTTGCCCTGGTTGAGCCCCCAGTCCACCCAGCGCTCCTGGAAGAGCCCTCTGCGCATGGGCTCGACGTACTCCACTCCCAGGGGTTCCATCCCCCGGCAGACCATCTCGGCGGCCTCGGCGAAGGAAAGCATCGGGCCGCTGCGGAAAGGGGCGGGCGCGTCGTAGGTGGGCACGTCGTAGGTGTGCAGGCTTGCGCCGTTGGCCTTTTTGCGGATGGCCCAATAGCGGTGCCAGAGTGGGAGGTGGGCCTTGAAGGTCTCGAGTAGGTTGTCGTAGACCTTTTTGGGGATGTGGTTGAGGGATAAGGACATCTCGAGCGAACTCGGGTAATTCCGGGCTCTAGCCTGAAAGACGAAGGCCTTCATGCTGCCCTGGAGGGTGGCGGCCAGGGTGTTCTTGAGGGCCAAGTGCCCATCGGCGTAGTGCTCCCAGGCCAGCCTGCGCACCAGCGGGCTCTCGTGAACCAGCAGGCCGCCGATGGTGGCGTGAGAAACCGGCAGGCGCATCCCGTCGAACTCCACCGGGCGGAAGGTCATGTCGGCGTTGGTGGCGGCGGCTGCCGCCGCGCTCAGGCTAGCGAGGGGATCGCTGACCTGGGCCATCACCTCCTCGACCTCGGCGCTACGGATGTGATCGCGGCGTAATTGGAGGCGTTCCAGATGGTGACGATACATTGCCAGTTCTGGCTCTTGGGCCATGAACTGCCCGAGCTTCACCGGCTCGATGCGTAGCATTTCAGGCACGATGAAGGCCGCTGCCGCATTCACCTTGGCGATCAGGCTGCTGGCCTGGGCATTCATGGCGGTGTAGGTGGGGTTGCCGCCGTCGGTGGAGAGGTTGAGCGAAGCGTAAAGCCCCACCTTCTGGGCGGCCAGGCTCAGCCGGTCGCGGATCTGCAAGGCTTGCAGGAGGGTCTGGGCCGATTCCCCCAGCCGCCCCACGAAGGGTTTGAGTTCGTCGAGGGAAGCCGAGACCTCCTCGAAGGCCTTTTTCCACTCGGCTTCGTTGGCGAATACGGTCTCGACACTCCACTGCTGCTCTTTGGGCAACTCCGAACGTTTGGGTAGGGCTTCTGACATGCCCCTATCCTAAAGCACAAGACTGACTAGCGGGTCAGTGAGGATAGGGAGAGGGGGAGGGCAGGAGAGTGGGGGAGAAGGAGAGCAACAGACCAGCGCTGCTCTTGGCTTGCTTTTGCTCCTCTCCCCCTCTCAAGCTCAGGGCAGGTTTACCCGCAGGAAGCGGAAGCTATGGGCGTTGGGAAAGGGGGAGGGGATGCGGAACTCGGCGGTTTGTTTGGCCTCGAGCCGGGGGAGGGGGGCGGTGGCGATCCCCAAGGGGTTCCCCGCCACATCGAAGAACTCCAGCACCACCTCAAGCCGGTCGAAGGGCTGGTTGGCGGCGTTCTCGATCTTGCCCACCACGAAGCGCTGGCCGTTCGCTTCTTTCCACTCGAGGCCGAAGTAGCGCAGTCCGCCCCCCAAGGCCCGCCCCTCGTTGGGATTTGGGGCGTTTTGCGCGAAGCTCGGGAGCTGGGCGGTGTGAGCGCCATCCACCACCAGGGTGTAGCCGATCACCAGCAGGACCAGGCTCGAGAGCAGCACCTCGGCTCGTTGGCGACGCACCCGCCACAGGCCGTAGATCAACCCCGCCACCCCCAACCCGCTCAGCACGAAACCCATCATCGGGTCTAGTCTAAGCGGGTTTTTCCCGACCGGGGAGGTTCCAAGAGGGCTGTAAGCTCTCGCTCTACCGGCAAATATAGACCTCCCCATCCACCGCTCGGTGGAATGACATCGGGCGTTCGTTCGGGGTAAGTTAGCCGCATGCGGTTTTTGCTGGGTCTGCTGCCCCTGCACCTGCTGGTATATCTGGGGCTTTACCACCGGGAACACGGGCAGGGGGTGGTGGGGCTGGGGGAGTTGGTTCGAGGCCTAGCGAGCTACCCGGCCCAGCTGGGTCAGATCCTCTTCGGGGGAGCGCTCGAGCCGTTTTGGGGCGGGTTGCTCTCCACCGGGCTTTACTTCGGGATGGCGGCCCTGCTGCTGTGGCCGGGGTTTTATCTGCTGCGCCGCCTGCCGGCCGGGATTTTGTGGGCCATGGGCGGGCTCCCGGCCTTTCTGACCCTGGTGCTCTTGGTGATGCTGGTCTTCGGGCTCTCTAACCTCTTCTTGTTCTGGACCCCGGTCGAGCCCGGACAGCCCTGGATGGTGGGGGTGATGACCTTGGCCCTGATGCTGCCCTCGGCGGCGCGGGTGGCCTATTACCTGCGGCTGCGGCAGGAGGAGCTCATCCGGTCGGATTTCGCCCGCACCCACCGCTCGATCGGGCTCAGCGAGCGCCGGGTACGGGCCAAGGTGAACCGGGTGGCCCTCCCCGAAGCGGTGAGCCTGATGGCCGGGGAAGCCTTCGGGCTGGCAGTGGCGGTGATGCTGCTGGAGGGCCTGATGCAGTTCCCCGGGGTGGGGCTGGCGGTGTACAACGCGCTCTCGAGCGCTTTGGGCAGCAACGAGGGGCTCAACCTGGGGGTGGCCGAGGGTGGGGCGGTCTCGTCCTCGCCGGGGCTCTTTTTGCTTTTGTTGCTGGCCGGGGTCTACGCGCTCTTGCTCGAGGCCCTGACCCGCCGTCTGGACCCGCGCCGCCAGGCTTAGGGGATTTATGCGCTGGCTCCTGCTTCCGCTCCTGGTCTTGGTTTTGCTCGCGCCCACGCCCTCTCAGGGCTGCCCGCGGCAGGTACTCGTCAAAGCAGGGGAGACCGTGCTCGTTCCCCCCTTGGCGCCCGGTTCGCCCGCGGCCTTTTTCGGCACCGACGCCGACGGGCGCGATAACGGCTGTCTGGTGGCCAGCGGGTTGCGGCGCAGCCTCCAGATGGGGCTCTCGGTGCTGCTGTTGGCCCTGCCGCTGGGCTTGGTACTGGGCCTGGGGCTCGGTTGGCGGGGCTGGAACGTCGGGCTCTACGGCGAAATCTTCGTGCTGGCCGGGCTGATGCTCTTAGCCGGTTCGCTCTATTACCGCGAGGTGCTAGCCCTGGGGCTCGCCGTGTACATGGCCCGCACCGTGGCGGTGCGGGTGAGGACGGTGCTGCTCGAGCCGTTCCTGGAGGGGGCCTGGGCCGTGGGCGGGGGCACACTGCACATCCTCATCCGCCACGTGCTGCCACACCTGGCCCCGGTGGTCCCCGGTTTGCTGGCCACGAGCTTCGGGCTGGTGTTCTTGTGGATGGCCGAACTGGCAGTGCTGGGTTACTACGACCAGGGCGGCTACTTCGTCCAGACCGGCAGCGGTTTCGAAACGGTGCCGATGCGCCGCTTCTTGCCGCTCAACCCCGATCTGGGCCAGCTCATCGGGACTGCCCGTTTCGAGTGGCTTTTCAACACCGAGCAACTCCTGCTCCCGGCCCTCATGCTGGTGCTGCTGACCCTGGCCTTTAGCGACCTGGGGCGGGCGTTGAGCCGCCACCGCTGAGCCTCTTAATCAACCGCTCTCAGAATCGCGTTTGAGGCCCTCTTTAGGAACTTCCCAGCCTTTGGGCGACCTTGCACGATACACTGATGCGGTCAGCCTTAGCGCCGTCACGCTTTGGTAACGCTCCGTAGGGCAGCCTAATGGGCAGGAGGTTTGCAGAATGCGTAGATTTCTTTTGGGTCTTCCGTTTTTAGCGCTGTTATTGACGGCCTGCCCGTCGAATAATCCGCCTGCGGGGCCGGGTTCGATTTCGGGGGTGGTGATCTCTCCGGGGGCCATTCAGAACGGGGCCACCAGCCTCGTCATCAACCCCACCTTGCATAACGACCTCAACGCCAACCGCGCTGAGGAGGTCGTTCCTGGCGAGGTCATCGTCAAGTTCAAACCCACGGTGAGCTTGCAGTCGGTCTCGAGCCTCAGCGTGAACGGCCAGACCCTGAGTGTGGTGCGGCCACTGGCGCTCGAGCGCACCCAGCTGTACCGAGCCTCGGGCTTAGATAAAGCCGGAACCCTGGCCCTGGTAGAGCGTCTCGCCGCCCGCTCTGACGTGGAATACGCGGTGCCGAACCGCATCTGGCGGGCGCTAGCTAACCCCAACGATACCTTCTATGGGGCCCAGTGGCACTACCAACTGATGAACCTCCCGGCGGCCTGGGACACCACCACCGGTTCGGCCAGCACTAAGGTCGCGGTGATCGACACCGGGATCTTGCCCCATCCCGATCTGGCCGGAAGGGTAACGGGCGGCTATGACTTCATCTCCAATCCTGCCATCGCGGGCGACGGGGATGGCCGGGATGGCGACCCCACCGACGCTGGGGATGCCGAGCAGGCCGGCGAGCAGAATTCTTACCACGGCACCCACGTGGCCGGTACGGTTGGCGCCGCCACGGACAACAATGCGGGCGTAGCCGGGGTGAACTGGGCCGCCAAGATCGTGCCGATCCGGGTCTTGGGCAAAGGGGGTGGCACTACCGCCGACATCGTGGACGCCATCAAGTGGGCAGCGGGCGGTTCGGTGAGCGGGGTTCCCGCCAACCCCAACAAGGCCGATGTCATCAACATGAGCCTGGGTGGGCAGGGAAGCTGTGATGCGGCCTCGCAGGAGGCCATCAACTTCGCCAACTCGCAGGGCACCATCGTGGTAGTGGCGGCGGGAAACAGCGACATGGACGCCTCCGGGTTCTCCCCGGCGAGCTGTCAGAACGTCATCACGGTGGGAGCGGTCGGCCCCACCGGGGAGCGCGCCCCCTACTCTAACTATGGCTCACGCATTGACGTGATGGCCACGGGAGGTGACACCAGCCAGACTTTCACCTTTAACGGTAAAGAGTATGTGGCCGGGGTGCTGAGCACCCTCAAGGATGACCAGACCAAGACCTTCAATTACGTCTTCTACCAGGGCACCTCGATGGCCGCGCCCCACATCGCGGGAATCGTCTCCCTGATGAAAGCTCAGAACGCCGGAATCACCTTGGCCCAGGCGCTGTCCAAGCTCAAGGCTAGTGCCACGCCTTTGACCGCCGTGGGGTGCAATCGTCCCTCGGCCAGCGACTGCGGAGCGGGCTTGGTAGACGCAGCCAAAGCCCTGACCAGTGGTTCCACGCCTCTGCCCCCGCCCCCGCCACCCACCAACCAGGTGACGACGTACGTGGTGGCCTTCTTCTGCACCACCTCGACCTGTTTGGATGCAAGGAACAACTTGGCTATAGATTTCGACCGCTCCAAGCTCAATACGGTCTTGCAAACCAAAGAGAGAACCCCCTACTCGATCGGAGACCTCGAGCCCGGGACTTATCTGGCTGCGGCTTTCCAGGACATCAACGACAACGGAAGGTACGACAACGAACCCCTGGGGGCTTACCCCAACGCGATCAAGGTGACAGGAAACAACATCACCAATATCGACATCCAGCTCGAGCCCTTCTCGGCCAGCGGGGCCTCGGCGAAGTCGGTGTTCCCCCGTGAGCAGATTGCCCGGCTGATCGAGCAGAAGCTCAAGTAGATCGCCCTTGCAACCCTCCCCGGCTGGCCCGGGGAGGGGTTTCGCGGAGCATTGCGAGGGGCGAGTTTGCTTACGGTTGCCGACCCAGGCGGTGGTTAAAGTGGGGACATGAAGATCTACACCAAAACCGGTGACAAGGGCGAGACCGGCCTCTACGGCGCCGACCGGGTTCCCAAGGATCACCCCCGGGTGGAGGCTTACGGCACCGTGGACGAGGCCAACAGCGCCATCGGGCTGGCCCGTAGCCTCCTCCCGGCCCAACACGCCGACCTCCAGGGCGACCTCGAGTACCTCCAAAACGCCCTCTTCGACCTGGGGGCCGACCTCGCCACCCGCCAGGGCTCGCCCTACGCCAAAAACGTGGCCCGCCTCGACGCGCTGGACGTGGAGAAGCTCGAGACCCTCATCGACCGCTACCAGGAGGAAGCTCCCCCCTTCGCCGGCTTCATCCACCCCGGCGGCCACCCCGCGAGTGCTGCTTTGCACCTGGCCCGCACTATCACCCGCCGGGCCGAGCGCTGCGTGGTGAGCCTCTCGCACCAGGAGGAAGTCAACCTCGAGGCCCAGCGCTACCTCAACCGCCTCTCGGATCTGCTCTTCACGCTGGCGCGGGTGGTGAACGTGCGCGAGGGCTTCTCGGAAGAGAAGTGGTTGGTGAAAAAACGTCGATAGCAAAGATGATTCGGCTATCGGCTATGAGCCAAAGCCTATGCGCATCATCAGCCTCACCGCCTCCAACACCGAGATCGTCTGGGCCCTCGGTTGCTTCGACCAACTGGTAGGGGTGGACGATCACTCCGACTTCCCGGCGGAGGTCTCGCGGATTCCCCGTCTCGGCCCGGACTTGCAAATCGACCTCGAGAAGGTCGAAGCCCTCAAACCGGATTTGGTGCTCTCGAGCCTTTCCGTCCCCGGCATGGAGCGGGTCGTGGAGGGCTTGGAGCAGCGCCGAATTCCCCAGGTCGTCCTCGACCCCGAAACCTTGGCGGATGTGTACGCCGACATCCGGCGGGTCGCAGAGCTTTTGGGGGTTCCTCGGCAGGGGACCCATGTGGTCCGGGCCATGCAGTGGATGATCGCGGGCGCGCGGGGCAGCTTGCCCAACTGGGTGCGCCCGCCGCGGGTGATGGTCGAGTGGTGGCCACGTCCGATGATCGCCGCGGGGCAAAGAAGCTGGGTGACCCAGATGCTCGAGGCCCTGGGGGCCCAGAACGCCTTCGCTCACCTGGAAGTGCGCTCGAGGCCGCTCAGCGGGGCCGAGGTGGAGGAAGCCCAGCCCGACCTCATCACGGTGTCGTGGTGCGGGGTCAAAAAACTGCGGCCCGAAGTGGTGCTGAAGCGGAACTTGAAGGTTCCGGCGCTCGAGTACGGCCAGGTATTCCCGCTCGAGGAGGCCTATTTGGGCCGCCCGGGGCCGCGCTTGGCCCAAGGGGTGCAGCGTCTGGCCAAGATGCTACAGCGCGTCCGGATGTGGGCCAAGCCGACTCCAGGGGTAGAAGGGGCCGGGAGATGAAGGAATTCAAGGTCGTGGCCTTCTGGGTACGCCCTAAGGACGAAAAGGATTTGCCGGAGGCAGGGGACCTCCTCGAGCCTCTCCTGCAAACCTTTTACCAGGCCTTCCCCGAATACGAAGGCTGCCTGGGCGGGTTTCCGGCTCCCCGTGGGCCACACGGGGCTTTCGTCTACGTGTCGGGTCCGTGCAACGGCCTGCTGCCGGGGGCATCGGAGTATCTGCAAAGCCTGCTCGAGCAGGCTTTCCCGCAGGCCGAGGTGCGTTGGTACGGGCGGCCCTGGAGCCTTGGCGATCGGCGATAGGCGATCCGCCCGCCTCACCTCGGACGAAATAGGCTGATCGTTCCGCCCCTGGCGGCAGTACCGCTGCCCACCGCGAGGGTGCCCTGACGGCTCCAGGCCAGGGCATAGAGGGGCCTCGAGAACCCCGGCAAAGTCTGCAAAAGGCGACCCTCTATACTCCAGATGCGCACGGTTTGGTCCCAACTCGCGCTCAGCAAACTCTTGCCGTCAGGGCTGAAAATGACCTTCTGCACGGCGTTGGTATGGCCTCGCAAGACCCGGAGTTCCTGGCCGGTTCGGGCATCCCACAGCTTGAGGGTGTTGTCGTGGCTGGCGCTCGCCAAGAGCCGCCCGTCGGTGCTATAGGCCAAGCCGTACACCGCCCCATCATGGCTCGGCTCGACGAGATCGCCCTGTCCGGCATAGCCGGGCCGGGGTGGGGGAAAGCTCAGGAGGGGCTGGCCCTGGGCGGTCCACAGGCGGATCTTGCCGTCGGCCCCGGCGCTGGCCAGAGTATGTCCGTCGGGGCTGAAGCTTGCCGCCAGCACGTTCGACTCGTGGGCGCGGAAGTCACGGAGGAACCGCCCGGTCTGGGGGTCCCAGAACTTGAGGAGTTCATCCCCGCCCCCGCTCACCAACAGGGGCAGGGTGGGGTGAAAGGCCAGGGCCCATACGCCGTCGCCGTGCGGCCCCAATTGGCGGAGTAGCTTCCCGCTGGCGACCTCCCATAGCCGAATCCACCCGTCCTGGCTGCCGCCCGCTAGGGTCTTTCCGTCCGGGCTAAAGGCCAGGGTGGTGAGGGCCAGCATGGGGCCGGACAGGGTTCGCAGCGGGCGGCCCCGCTCGTCCCAGAGCCGCACCGTTTTGTCGCTGCCCCCGCTCGCCAGGATGCGCCCGTCGGGGCTATAGGCTAGCGCGGGAACCGAGGTGGCGAAGGGCTCGAGCGCTCCCTCCGCGCGTCCGCTGGCGGCATTCCACAGCCAAGCCCGCCCGTCGTCGCCCCCGCTCACCAGAGTTTGGCCGTCCGGGCTGAAGGCCAGTGCGAGCGCGGTGGCCCCGGGGGAGAGGCCGCGCAGCTTTTGGCCTCGAGCGTTCCAGATCGAGATTTGCTCGTCCTGCCCGGCGCTGGCCAGCACCCCACCGGGGCCGTAAGCCAAAGCGCTCACCGGCAGCTGGTGGGCCGGGAGCATCCGCAGCAACTCGCCCCCCAGGCCCCACACCCATACCGCGCCGTCACGGTTGCCTACGGCGAAGCGGTCTCCTTCCCGGGCGAAGACGAGCGCGTAGATCCCCCCGCCGCTGCTCAGGCTATCGCGCAAGCTTCCCTCGACGCTCCAGACTCGAGCCTTCCCGTCCAGCCCTCCGCTCACCAGGGTCTTCCCGTCGGGGCTGAAGGCCGCGCTGTAGACCCAGCCCTGGTGGGCCTCGAGGGTCTGGAGCAACTCGCCCCCTAGCTTCCATAGCCGAATCTTCCCGTCCGAACCCGCCCCGAAGATTTCCTCTCCATCGGGGCCGAACCCCACCGACCAGATCTCGCCGCTCGTTCGCAGGGTGCGCTCGGTCTGACCGCTGGCCAGCTTCCATAGCCGCAGGGTGCCGTCGGCGCTGCCCGAGAGCAGGAGGTCTCCGCCGGGGCTGAAGGCCAGGGAGCGCACGGTGTCGGTGTGCCCCAGCAGGGTGCGCTTTAGGGTACGGCCCTGATAAAGCTGGATGTAAAGGTCGGCGGCCAGGGCTAGGGTTCGCCCGTCCGGGCTGTAGGCGACCGCCGTGACCGGGCTGCGGTGCCCGGAGATCTCTCCGGCGGGTGAGAGCTGGGCCAGTGCTAGGCCAAAAGCAATCCCCAGGGCCAACGTCCAACGCATGTGTTCAGGCTATGCTACAAAGCTCTGGTCTCCATCCACCGTAGGGTGGATTTGCCGGGGATAGCCCGCCCCCTCCGGCTTCCGGCTGCCTTGGGAGAGGGTAGAGAGAGGGAGAGGGGGAGAAAAAACCGTCACTGCTCTTGGCTTTTGCTCCTCTTCTAGCGCTACGCGCCAACCCCTCCCCCCATCTCCGCTTGGGGGTAAAATCGGGCGTGTTTGGCGAGTTGAAGCCGGAGGTTTTGCTCCCCTTGCTCGAGACCCCACTGGGGCGGGCTTACCGCTACCTGGGGCGCACCACCTCCACCCAGGACGCGGTGAAAGCCTGGGCCGAGGAGGGGGCCCCCGAAGGGGCCCTGGTGGTCGCGGAGACACAGGAAAAGGGCCGCGGGCGGCGGGGGCGGCCCTGGCAGAGTGCGCCCGGGGCCAGCCTCACCTTCTCGGTGCTGCTGCGCCCTCGGCTTCCACCGGAGCGCTTTCCCCTCCTCTCCTTCGCCGCCGGGGTCGCCCTGCGCGAGGCCTGCGGGGTGGGCGGGCTCAAGTGGCCCAACGACCTGCTGGCCCCGGATGGCCGCAAGCTGGCAGGGATCTTGCTCGAGGCGGGGCGCGGATACGTCGTCTTAGGGGTCGGCCTCAATATCCGGGAAGCTCCGCCCGGTGCGGCGGCCCTGGCCGAGTTCGGCCCGGTGGACCGGCTGGAGGTGCTCGCCGGTTTTCTCAACCGGCTGGGACATTCCTACGCTTCGCTCGAGGATAAGGTAAGCCAGGTGCTCACGGCCTGGCGGCGCTATAGCCTCACCCTGGGCCAGGAAGTATCGCTCGAGACCCCCCAGGGACCTCTTCGGGGCCGGGCTGCGGATATCGCCGAGGACGGTTCCCTATTGATGGAGGTTTCGGGTACAATTCGGCGCGTCACCTCGGGTGATGTAGCCCTGATCGGAACGTTTGGCGAACGACCTTAGGAGGTGTAAGTATGAACCCGACTCGAGCCCTTCCTTATCTGCCCCTTGCCAAATCCCTATTGCCCGCCCGTACCCTCACCCGTGACCTGGCGTTGGTGGTGGCGGGCTGCTTGTTCGTGGCCCTCAGCGCGCAGTTCGCGATCGGAACCCCGGTGCCCATCACCGGGCAGACTTTCGGGGTGCTCTTGGTGGGCGCGGCGCTGGGCGGACGGCTGGGTTTTTTGGCCTTGGTCACCTACGTCCTAGCGGGCAGCCTGGGGGCTCCTTTCTTTGCCGGGGGCGCTTCGGGGATCGGCAAAGGCCTGACGCTGGGCTATCTGGTGGCTTTCCCCATCGCGGCCTGGCTGGTGGGCTACTTGGTCGAGCGCTTCGGGGCCGACCGCAGCTTCTTCAAGACCCTGGGCCTGATGCTGGGCGCGAGCCTCCTCATCTACGCCATCGGGGTGCCCTGGCTGGGTTACGTGGGCTTCAACCTGGGGATCTTCAAGGATTGGAACACGGTGATCGCGGCGGGGATGACCAAATTCCTCATCGGTGACCTGCTCAAAGCGGTGCTGGCGGCTTCGCTGTTGCCGGTGGCATGGCGGTTCGTGGGTCAAAAATAGCGTGGGTGTCGTTGTAGGGCCGGGTCTGTAGCGCTCTGCGCCGGACTCGGCTTTCGATTTACAATCGGATCATGGTCGAAGTCCCCGAGATCCCCAAACAGGCCGAGGTGGTGCTGCCTGCCACAGAGACCGCCCTGATCGTGGTGGACATGCAGAACGACTTCGTGCAGCCAGAGGGAACCCTTTTCGTTCCCGAAGCGCCCAAGACCGTTCCGGCGATCCGGCGCCTGCTCGAGAAGGCCCGGGAGGCCGGGGTCAAGGTGGTCTACACCCAGGACTGGCACCCCGAGAACGACCCCGAGTTTGGCATCTGGCCGCGCCACGTCGTGCAGGGCACCTGGGGGGCTCAGATTGTGGACGAACTCAAGCCCCTACCCGGCGAAACCGTGCTGCAAAAAGCCCGCTACGACGGTTTCTATGGCACCCAACTGGACCACCTCCTGCGCCTGTGGGGCATCAAAAACGTGGTGGTGGTCGGGACTGTGGCGAACATCTGCGTGCTGCACACCGCCGGGAGTGCGGCTTTGCGCTGGTACAACGTGGTTTTGCCCGAGGACGGCACCAGTGCGCTCACGCCCTTCGACCTCGAGAGCGCCCTGCGCCAAGTCTCCTTTCTCTACCAGGGGAAAATCACCACCGTAGATGGGGTGAAGTTTGTCTAGGCCGCAGCGGGAGACGCCAAAGGCTCAACGCCGAACACAAAACGCACAGCGCGAGGGGTTGGGCAATCTGCTCACCGATCCGCGGTTGCACCCCCTCATCGAGCGGCACGGCCCCGCACCTTTTCACCCGAACCCGGTCAAGGTCGAGCCGCCGTTTCGTACGCTGGTCAGTTCCATCGTGGGACAGCAGCTCTCCGGCAAGGCCGCCGAGACCATCTGGCGGCGGTTGGAAGCTCGTTACCTCATCGAACCGCAGGCCCTTTACCAGGCCGACCCCGACGATCTGCGCTCGCTGGGTTTATCCCGGGCCAAGGCCAGCTACGTCATCGATCTGTCGCGGTTTGCCCTCGAGGGCGGGCTCGAGGACATCGAAACCCAGCCCGACCAGGAAATCATTGCCCACCTCATCCAGGTCAAGGGCATCGGCGTGTGGAGCGTGCAGATGTTTTTGATGTTCGGCCTGGGCCGCCCGGACGTGTGGCCGGTCCTGGATCTGGGGATCCGCAAGGGGGCCCAGAGGCTCTACGGCGTGACCACCCAGGTCGAACTGCTCGAGCTGGGCGAGCGCTTCCGCCCCTACCGCTCACATGCCGCCTGGTATTTGTGGCGGGCGCTGGAGAAAACCCAGTAGTCACCTGGCTCCCACCTGGGGTTTCTCTCCCGCAAGAGCGTTCTGCGCCAAGCCCCGGGGGGGAGGGATTCTCTCTTTTGGAGCACGACATGTTGGCTTTGGAGGCCGCTCGAGCCAAGTGCGCCCAGGGTAGAAGGGTGGGGTTGATTGGCGGAAGGATGGGTGTCCGGGGTGTGTGGCGCGGTCGGGTGCGCTACCCTTTTTCCATCCATCCCGTTTCTGGGGAGATCCTTAGCCACCCACTTCTACCGCGTCTGGCTCGAGCCGAACATCAGCAGCATCCCGTTGCGGTCATCGGTGATGAGGAGGGTTCCGTTTGGCCCCGGCTTCAGGTCTACCGGGGCACCCGGCTTTCCACCGGGGAAAACCCAGTTCTGGATCAGTTCTACAGGCCGGTCGCTGGGGATTCCCCGTGCGTCTACTGGCAAGGCCACCAGCCGATGACCGGTCGGGCGGTAGCCGTGGTAACCCACCACCAGCCACCCCCGATACGCCGGGGGACCAGTCAGCCAGTACGTCATGCCCAGCGGAGCGGCGTGAGCCGGGAGCAGTACCAGGGGCTTTTGGGTCTGGGCACAATCGAAGCGGGGGAACTCGGGGGCGTTGACCTGGTTGTCATAGCAGTAGGGCCAGCCGTAATGGGCGCCCCGAGCCAGGACGTTGAGTTCGTCGTGGGGCAGGGTAGCGTCGTCCAGCTTGGGGTCGGCGGCGTTGATGGCGTCGCGGGAGTTCTCCCCTTGCAGGATCGTGCCCGAGGGGTGAACCGCCAGGGCCATCGAGTTGCGCAGCCCCTTGGCGTAGACGCTCCAGCCGGTCACCTTGCCGTCTCGGAAGGTGTACTTGCGGATCAGCCCCTGGGTTTGGGCTTCGGCGCAGACCGCCTTTTTTTTATCCTGCTGGCAGTTATCCGAGCCCGAGCCCACGTTGACGAACAAATCACCGTTTTTATCGAACACCATCTGGGTAAGGGGGTGACGGCCCTTGCCGGGCAGGTCGCGGATCACGTATTCCTTGACGGGTTGGGCCGGGTCGAAGCGGAAGATGCGCCCGACCTCGCCCACGTAGACCTTGCCATCCGGCCCCAGGGTGAGGCCGTTGGGGCGATCCAACCCGGTGAAGATCCGCTGTCTCACCCAGCGGTTCCCCTGTTTGCGCAAGCGGGTGAGGGCTCCTTGATTGGGGTTCCAGCCGCCCATCTCGACCACCAGGAGGTCGCCGTTCTCGAGTCCCAGCACCCCCCTGGGAAAATTCAGCTTGTCGCTCACGATGCCCACGCAATAGCCCTGGGCGGTCGTCAGGGAAAGACGCGGCAGGCCCGCACAGGTTTGGGCCATCCCCAGGCCCACCAGCAATAAAATCCCCATCGTCAGAAAACGCTTCATGCATCCACGTTAAGCCAACGAGATTAGCGCGCGGCGAGGTCTAAGCCCAACTCGAGCACCCGCGCCCCCGCGAGGAGTGCTCTACGGCCCGCCTCCGAATCCTGGTAGCCCGACAGGAAAAACCGCCAGCCCTCGAGATAGAACCCGGCGTAGCGCTGGGCGAACTCGGCCTGGCCCAGTTCTTGAAGTTGGGCGTAAATCTCCGTGCGGTTGCTGCCCCAGGCCCGGTCGAACTCCACCCCCAGCAGCGAAAGCACCCTCGAGCCCGCCGGGCCGACCCGCCAAGACAGGTCGCGCAGGGCCAAAAACAGGTACTTGCCGGGTTTGTCAATCCAGGATAGCGGAAAACCCGCCAGTATCTCGGGTGGGGCGTATTGGAGCAACTTCTCCCGGTCCAGCTTTCTCATCCCTGTGGTGTTGGTCAGCGGGTGGACTTCCGAGTAGGGCCGCCCGTACAGGGTTTTGACCGCTCGAGCGGGGGCCGGGGCAAAGCTAGAGAGCATCTCGCGCAACAGGATGATCTGGGGCCGGGGAAGGTGCAGCGGCTCGGGGACTCGAGCCCGGAACCTGGCCTCGTAGCCCGCCTGAAACTCGAGGGCTCCCTCCAGGGTTCGCAGGCGGCGCTCGTCGTGCAGCAGGAGCTGGATGTCCACGTCGGAAAGCTCCGGGACGTAATCGAGCGGGCTATCCCAAGCCTTGACCGTGGAGCCTTTGGTGTAGACCCCCTCGACGTTCGCCGCCGGGGTGAGCTCTAAAAGGGCCTCGAGCACCGCTTCCTGGAAGGCCTCGACCTCGAGGCGGAGCCGGGCTTTGTCGGGGTAGCGCTCGTCCCAAACCGGGGCTTCGGGCATAGAGCGGGATTCTACCCGACCTTAAGACGCCCTACAACCGGCCCGGTTTCTCCCGGTACACTGCTGAGGGATGGAAGTTTGGTGGATTCGTCACGGCGAGAGCGAATCGAACGCGGGGCTGCGCACCGAGAGCGACCGGGGCAACCCCTTGAGCGCCAAGGGCCAGGCCGAAGCCATCCTGATCCCCGACGCCTTTGAGCGAGCGCCCTCGCTCGTCGTCACCTCGCCCTACGTCCGCACCCTTCAGACTGCCCTGCCCTTGCTGCGGCGCTTCCCCGACGTGGCCCACGAGGAGTGGCCGGTGCAGGAGTACACCTGGCTCTCCACCCTTCGCCGCCGCAACACCACCTCGCAAGAGCGGATGCCCTGGGCCAAGGCCCACTTCGAGCGCTTCGACCCGCATTTTGTAGACGGGGAGGGGGCAGAGTCCTTCGTGGAGTTCATGGGCCGGGTGCAGGGGGCCCTCGAGCGCCTTCGTCGGCTCGAGCACGACTTCGTGGTGGTCTTCTGTCACGGGGCTTTTATCCGCGCCCTTTTGTGGAGCCAGCTTACCCGCCCCAAGGTGCTCGACTCGGCGGCCATGCAGAAGTTCGTCTATTTCGACATGGCGGTGAACGTTCCCAACGCCTCCATCACCAAGATGCACCTCCACGCCAAGCACGTCTTCTTCACCCCGCCGCTGGTGGATCACCTCGAGCGCATGCACATGGAACCCAGCCAGGCCAGCGATGCTTGATAAGACGCATACTGCTCATCGCTCATCACTAAGAGCTTTTGCAATCCGCTATACGCCACACGCAATCCGCACTAAGCTCTTAGTGTGATTTTCCGTCTACGTGAAGCCAAAGACAAAGGCGAGGTCGAGTGGCTGCGGCATCTCGAGGCCGCCGGGCTCCCCGTGACCCCTACCCTGGTGCTGGGGTTTCAGGGGCCGAACTCGCTCGAGAACGAGTTTTACGCCTTGGGTAACCTCCCCGAGCAGATTCGCCGGGCCTTCAAGGGGGTGTTCGGGGCGCGGATTGACGAGGAGAAGCTCGAGGCCGCCTGCTCAGCCGCCGAGCGGATCATGCGCGAGAGTTATCTGCTCCCCGAGCGCGCCGACGAACTGCGCCAGGCCTTGCCGGATGGCCCCTTGCTGGTGCGCTACGCCGGGGAAGCCCCTTTCGCCCTAGAGCCCGGCAAACAAGAAGCGCTCTGGGCCTTGAAACGGCTGTGGGCCAGCCGCTGGGAGGTGGACGCGGTGCTCGAGCGTGCCCCTGAGCTTTCCCCACCCGAGGTTCCCAGCCTCATCCAGCAGGTCTCCACCCTTCCCGACCCCGACAAAGACCTCTCGGCCCTGGCCTCCCAAGCCCTGGGCAAAGAAGTCCGGGTCTGGAGCGCGGACGGCAAGATCGTCTGGGTCGCCGAAGCATAACCCGCCTTGGGGACTTTCCTGGGTAGGACGAACTGCTGTGAGGGCTCAACCCAACGCCAAAAACACTACCCCCAGCACCATCCCGCTCGCCGCCCAGAGCCTCCGCCGCACGTCCCCTTCGGCCAGGAACCAAGCTCCCAGCGCCGCGCCGATCAAAATGCTCACCTCCCGTGCCGGGGCCACATAGCTGACCGGGGTGAACTTCAGGGCGGTGAGCACCAGGATGTAGGAGAGAGGGGAGAGGATGGCGATCCCGATGGCCTCGAGCCGGTTCTTCCGCCACTCCTCCCGCACCTCGCCCCAGCGCCGAAAAGCCAGCGGCGAGAGCAGGAGAGTGCGGCCCAGGTCGTTGCCCCAGTTGAGCAGGATCGGCGGGATCAACAGCACGCTCACGGCTTGCTTGTCCCACAGCGTATAGGCCGCGATGATGGTCCCGGTGAGCAGCCCGTAGCGAAGCGCCCAGCGGGCCTTCTCGCTCGAGCCCGAGAAGGCGCTGCCACCCCCCGCCATCACGAACACACAGACCACCACCGCCAGTGCCCCCAGCAGGGCCAGAGGGGTAGGGCGCTCCGCGAAAAAAGCGATGGCCGCGACGGTCGAAAGCAGCGGCCCGGTGCCCCTGGCGAGCGGGTACACCAAGGACAAATCCCCGACCTTGTATCCTTTTTGCAGGGTCAAAAAATAGGCCAGGTGCAAGAGGATGCTTCCCACGATGAACCCCACCTGCCAGGGACCGAGGTGGGGTTTTTGCCACACGATAAAGCCGATGGCGAGGGGGGCCCAGATCAGGGTGGAGAGGGCACAGAAGAGCCAGACGAAAACGGCTCCGCCCCCCGAACGCTTGGCGAGGAGGTTCCAACTGGCGTGAAACACCGCCGAGACCAGGATCAGCGCGAGGGCCAGGGTGGTCACGCGGGGATTATAACGCGGGGCCTTGAAGCGTTTGGTGTTGGGCATATAGCGTTTAGCCTATGTTCGACTCCCACATGCACACCCCCCTCTGCAAGCATGCGGTCGGTACGCCCGCCGAGTACGTCGCGGCAGCACGGAAAGCGGGCTTGCAGGGCATCGTCATGACCGATCACAGCCCCATGCCCGCCTGGTTCGACGCGCAGTTTCGCATGAGCCTTGAGCAGCTTCCGTTTTATCTTTCCATGCTCGAGCAGACCCACCGGGAAGCCGGGGATTTTTACGTGGGGATCGGGCTCGAGGCGGACTTCCTCCCGGGGACCGAGTATTACGTCAAACGGCTCTGCTTGGCTTACCCTTACGATTACGTGATCGGCTCGATCCACTACATCGGGGCCTGGCCGTTCGACAACCCCGACTTTGCTGCCGATTTCGAGGAGCGCGACCTGCGGGAGATCTACCGCGAGTATTTCAAGCTGGTCGCCCGGGCGGCCCGTAGTGAGCTCTTTCACAGTATCGGTCACCTGGACCTGCCCAAGAAGTTCGGCCACATCCCGGCGGAGGGTTATCTGGACCTGGCCGAAGAGGCCTTGCAGATCATCGCCGGGGAGGGCCTGGCGCTCGACGTGAATACTGCCGGATGGCGCAAGCCGGTGGGGGAGATCTACCCCAGCCCGGCGCTCTTGGCGCGAGCCCGGGAACTGGGCATAAGGGTCGTCCTGGGCTCGGACGCCCATGCCCCGGAGGAAGTCGGGTACCGCTTCCCCGACGCGGCTATGCTGCTCAAGCGGGCGGGGTACACCGAGGCGGTGGTGTACCGGGCAGGAGAGCCTCGAGCCTATCCGCTATGAGCTTTAGGGGCTTCGGCACCCTGCTGCTGGGCGTGATTCTGGCGGTGGGGCTCGAGCGCCGGCACGGCAAACGTTTGAGGGACTAAAGTGGAGCGGATTCGAGACAGAGGGTAGGCTTTATGTATGAACCGTAAAGAACTCTCCGGGCTGCTCGAGTACGCCGCCGACCTCCTGGAGGTGCTGGGTGAGTACGAGTTCCGCGCCCAGGCCTACCGCCGGGTGGCCCGCACACTGGACCGCACCGAAACCGACCTGGAGACCCTGGCCGCGAGAAACTTCGAGGGCATCGCCGGGCCGAGCCTGGCTCCGATGCTCGTCGAGATCGTCCAGAACGGCGAGTTTCCCTACCTGGCCGAACTCGAATCGCGCATCCCGCCGGGGGTGCTCGAGATGTTTCGGGTGCGGGGATTAGGCCCCAAGCGCATCCGTGCCCTGTGGGACAACCACATCGACTCGTTGGAAGAGCTGGTCCGCCACGCCGAGGAGGGCAAGCTGCGGGGCATTCCCGGTTTCGGAGCCAAGACCGAGCAGAACTTGCTCGAGGCAGCCCGGTTCGCGCTCGAGAACCTGCGCCGGGTCTTGATTCCGGTAGGTTTGGGGGCGGCCCAGCTCCTCCTCGCCGACCTGGCCAACGCGGGAATCCAGGCCGAACTCACCGGGAGTCTGCGCCGGGGTCTCGAGACGGTGGGGAACGTGGACTTGATCGCCCTGGCCGAGCCCCAGGCGGTGACTAAGGCCCTGGGCCAGTATGCCGAGCAGACCGAGACGCTTCCTTGGCAAAGCGGGGCGGGCAACGTCATCCACGGGCGGGTCGAGGGGTTGCGGCTCAAGGTGTTCTGCGCTGATCGAGCCAGCTATGGCACGACCCTGTTTCGTACTACCGGCTCGATCCCCTGGCTTTCGGGGCTTGGCGCTCTGCCCGCTGCGCCTGATGAAGAGACCGTCTTCGCGGCGTTGGGCAAACCCTACGTCCCTCCCTTCTGGCGCGAGGCCGAGCACGTCGGGCTGAACCCGCCCGAGCGGCTCTTGAAGCGGGAAGAGTTGGTGGGGCTCATCCACAACCACACCACCTACTCCGACGGTACGGCCTCCCTGCGCGAGATGGCCCGGGCCGCCCTCGAGCGGGGCTATGAGTACATCGTCATCTCCGACCACTCGCAGTCCGCGCCGTATGCGGGCGGGCTCGAGACCCCGCGCCTGCTCGAGCAGTGGGAAGAGATCGAGGCCTTAAACGCCGAACTTGCCCCCTTCCGCATCCTCAAAAGCATCGAGTCGGACATCCTTCCGGACGGCTCGCTCGATTACCCCGACGAAGTGCTGGAGAAGTTCGACCTGGTGATCGGGAGCATCCACTCGGGGTTCGGCCTCTCCCCCGAGGCCCAGACCGAGCGGCTCTTGCGGGCGGTGGACAACCCCTACCTGACGATTTTGGGCCACGCCACCGGGCGGCTTTTGCTGCGGCGCAAGGGCGTAGACGCGGACTGGGAGGCGGTGCTCGAGCGGGCCGCGAAAAACCGGGTCATCGTGGAGATCAACTGCAACCCCTACCGCCTGGACGTGGACTGGCGCTGGGCCTTGGAGTGGCGCGAGCGGCTGATGTTCTCCCTGGGGCCCGACTCCCACTCGGTCGGCGGGATGGACGACATCGGCTACGGGTTGCTCATGAGCCACAAAGCGGGCCTTTCGCCCGAGCAGGTGGTCAATACCTGGACGGCGGAGAAGTTACTATCGTGGCGAAAGCAGAAGTAGGCTGCACTCCAGCGCTCAGCCCAGCCCGGTGACGTTCTCGCGGTTTTCTGGAGGGGATGTTGAGGATTATGCCCCCGCACCCTAGGAGTCTACGGCCCTTGAAGAGAATAAAATCCCCTCTCCCTAAAGGAGAGGGGATAGGGCCAGGGGTTTCACCGATTCGCAATATGAATGGCCTGCTTGTGCAGGTTCTCGGCGGCCTCCATAATTCCTTCGGAGAGGGTGGGGTGGGCGTGTACGGTGAGGCCCACGTCGGTGACGGTAGCCCCCATCTCGATGGCCAAGGCCATCTCCGCGATCAAATCAGAAGCGCTGGGGGCGACGATGTGCGCTCCCAAGAGCAAATCGGTCTCGGCATCCCCGATCAGCTTGATGAGGCCGTCGGTGGCGTCCAGGGTCATGGCCCGGCCAGAGGCGGAGAGCGGGAACTTGCCCACCTTGACCTTGTACCCGGCCTTGGTGGCTTCCTCCTCGGTCATGCCCACGGCGGCCCACTCGGGAGAGGTATAGACCACGTTGGGGATCTGGTAGTCCATCACCGCGTTGCCCCCGGCGGCGTTCTCGGCGGCCACCAGGCCCTCCTTCATGGCCTTGTGGGCCAGCAGAGGAGGCCGGGTCACGTCCCCGATGGCGTAGATGCCGGGCACACTGGTCTCCATCTTGTCGTTGGTGGGCACGTAGCCGCGCTCGTCCACCTTGACCCCGATGGCCTCGAGCCCCAGCCCCTTCCCCCGCGGGCGGCGGCCTGTAGCCACGAGAATTTTGTCCACCACGATCTCTTCTTGCTTGCCGGTCTTTACGTCTTCCAGGGTCACGTGCATCCCGTCTTTTTTCTTCTCGACCTTGACGCCTTTGGTGTTGGTGCGGATGGTGAGACCCTGCTTGGTGAGGATCTTGGCCAGCAGGTTGGCGGTCTCGGGGTCGGCGGCGGGCAAGATCTGGCCCATGAACTCGATCACCGTGACCTCGGCGCCCATCCGCTGGTAGACCTGGGCGAATTCGAGGCCGATAGCCCCTCCGCCGATGCACAGCATCCGCTTGGGGAATTTGTCCTCGATGCGCAGGGCCCCGGTCGAGTCCACGATGTCTTTTTGGTCTACCTCGAAGCCCGGCAGGGTATTGGGCTCGGATCCGGTGGCGACGATGAAGGTCTTCCCTTCGATTCGCTCACCGTTGACCTCGATGGTCTTGGGCCCCACGAACTTGGCGAAGCCGGTCTTGAGGTCGATCTTGTTCCCCTTGAAAAGCTGGCCTACGCCCCCGGTGAGCTTCTTGACCACGCTGTCGCGCCAGCCCCCGAGCTTTTTGAAATCCATTTTCACGCCGCTGACCTCGAGGCCGAAGGTCGAGCCGTGTTTGAGGCCCTCCATCTCCTCGGCGGCGTGCAGGAGGGCTTTGGTGGGAATACAGCCCACGTTCAAACAGACCCCGCCCACGTACTCGGCCTCCACCGCCAGCACCTTCTTGCCGAGCTGAGCCGCCCGAATCGCCGCGTGATACCCCCCAGGGCCCGTACCGATCACGATCACGTCGTAAGTCGCCATAACGCTCCTATTATCAGTTGTCGTACGTCGTACGTCTAACGTCGTACGCTCATTCTTAGTCGAGGGCCCGGATCAGCCCATTGAGTTTGGCATGAAGTCGGCTGGCTTGGGCCACCAACCGACCTCTCTCAGCCTGGGGCAGAAAGCCCAGCATCGTCGCAATCTGTAGCGCACTGACGGTCTCGAGCAGTGAACCTCGAGACTGATAAAGAAAACGCACGAAGTCCTTGTCGGTACTCCTTGCTTTCTGCAATATTTAGCGCTACCGAGCTAACGGCTCGGCATAGCTGGTCTGCCAACCTGAACTGTTCAGCCTTAGGAAACCTCTCCACGATCTGGTACACGTCCGCGATCAGTACGGGTGCCAGTTTGTATACCTCGAGCTGCTCGAAACCGAAATAACTTTCGTAAGGTTCTTCCATCCTTTTAGCCTACGACGTAGGACGTAAGACGTACGACTAAATTGCCTCGAGCATCAGCAGGTCGGGGCGCTCGAGGAGCCGGATCACTTCCTTGCAGAACATGGCGGCCTCGGCGCCGTCCACCAAACGGTGGTCGAAAGAGAGCGAGAGGTACATCATGTGGCACACCTGGATCTCGTCGTTCTCTCGCACCACCGGGCGCTTCTGGATGCTGTGGACGCCCAAGATCGCCGCGTCCGGCACGTTGATGATGGGGAAGCTGAAGAGTGCCCCGATGCTGCCGATGTTGGTCACGGAGAAAGTCGAGCCGCTCATGTCCTCGGGGGCGAGCTTCCCGGCCCTCGCTTTCTCGGCCAGTTCGTTTACCTCGGCCCCCAGCTCGAGCACGCTCTTGCGGTCCACGTCCTTGATGACCGGCACCACCAGCCCGGCCTCGGTCGCCACGGCCATGCCGATGTTGTAGTACTTCTTCAGGACGATCTCTTGCTTGGCCTCGTCCATCGAGGAGTTCACCGAGGGGAACTTCTTGAGCGCCCGGGCGATGGCCTTGAAGATGAAGGGCAGATAGCTGAGCTTTACGCCCTGTTTCTCGGCCTCGGGTTTGAGCCTCGAGCGCAGTTCCACCAACTCGCTCAGGTCGGCTTCGTCCACGCTGAGGGTGCGCACCGTGTAGAGGTGCGAGGCCACCATCTGGTTGGCGATGGCCCGGCGCAGGCCGCGCAGGGGGACCCGGGTCTCGAGTTCCTCGTAGCCTTTGGGCGACTTGTACTGAACTGGGGCGGGAAAGCCGCTGGGGGCTTGGGCCGATGCGGGGGGCTGAGGTTGGGGGGTGCTGATCGGCGGTTGGCTTTCAGCCCTCGCCCCTTGACCTTCGATGTAGCTCTTCACGTCCTCCACCCGCACCCGCCCGTTGGGACCAGAACCGGGGATTTGGGAAATATCCAGCCCCATATCCCTGGCCAGTTTCCGCGCGGCGGGCACGGCGATCACCCGGCCATAGGGGTTGGTGGCGGCTCGAGGCGCATTTTCGCGGCGATAGCCGGGTGGCTGCTGGGCAACGGCTCCCGTAGCCCCCCCTGCCTGTGAGACGGGCGGGGTTTTAGCAAATGGATTCCTCACCTGCTCTTGCTTCTTATCCGGCTTGAACAGCGAAAGCTCCTCGCCCGAGTCTTCGGTCACGTTCCCCGGCTCCACGATGCTGCGCTCTTCTTGAGCCTGGACGGAAGGGGCCGGAGCGGGCTCGGGTTTGCGGTCGCTGATGGCCCCGGCCACCTCGCCGGGCTCGGCGATGAGGGCGATGGGGGCGTGAACCTTGACGATATCCCCCTCGTTCACCAGCTTTTGCACGAGCACGCCCGCATAGGGGCTGGGTAACTCCACCGTGACCTTATCGGTCATGACCTCGATGAAGGGCTGATCCTTCTTGAGTTCGTCGCCCTCGGCGACGAGCCACTTGAGAATTTCGCCCTCGACGACGGATTCTGCGAGTTCGGGCAGAACAACTTCTTTCGGCATATCGTCTCCTATGCGTATCGCCTATCGCCTATTGCCAAGCTAAGGCTGACCTCCGAGAGAGCGGATGAAGCCATTCAGTTTACCGTTTAGCTGGCTGGCTTGCTTCCGTAGGCTAGTGGGTGCATCAGACTTAATGAAGCCAAGCCCGTTGGCTAGGTGTAGGGCGCTCACAGACTCGAGGAGTGAACCTCTGGAAATGAACAGCAATCGAGCAAAATCGCTATCGGCGCCACGCCCTTTGCCCTCCGTAATGTTGAATGCGACACAGGAGGCGGCACGTCTGAGTTGGCTGGTCAGGTTGTAACGTTCTTTATCGGGAAATTCCTCGGTCGCCAGATAAACCGCCACACCGTATTTGATCGCAAGCTTGTCAACCTCGAGATTCTCGAAGCTGAAAAACCCCGCCTCGGACGGCTCATTATCCATACTCGCTCCTTAGCAATACGCGATTTGCAATCTGCGATACGCGGCTACTTCAGTAGTCTAATACCCGCTTCGCTGCGTTCAGGATGCGGGTCACGGTGGGCATGTAGAGCTTGTCCTGGGCGTAGGGGTAGGGCATGTCGAAGCCGGTCACACGCAGGGGCGGGGCTTCTAGTTGGTCGAGGAGTTCTTCGGCAATCGTCGCCGCGACCTCGCTGGCCACGCTCGCCATGCGCGGGGCCTCGGAGATCACCAGGGCTCGCCCGGTTTTAGCCACCGAGCCCAGCACCGTTTCCTTGTCCCAGGGCATCACCGTGCGGAGGTCAATCACCTCGGCGCTGATGCCCACCCCCGCCAGTTCTTCGGCGGCTTTTTGGGTCTCGATCATGCTCCCGCCATACGAGACCAGGGTGAGGTCGTTGCCCTCCCTGCGGATCGCGGCCTTGCCGATGGGGATCAGGTACTCCTCGCTCGGCACCTCTTCCTTGACCGCCCTATAGAGCCGCTTGGGCTCCATGAAGACCACCGGGTCGTCGTCGCGGATGGCGCTCTTGAGCAGCCCCTTGGTGTCGTAGGGGGTGGAGACCACGATGGTCTTGAGCCCGCCGGTGTGGGCGAAGTGGGCCTCGGGGCTTTGCGAGTGGTGGTGCCCGCCCTTCACGCCGCCGCCGGTGGGCATCCGCACCACCATCGGAGCAGTGAACTGCCCACCCGAGCGGTAGCGCACCTTGGCGGCCTGCGAGACCAGTTGATCGAAACCGGGGAACACGTAATCGGCGAACTGGATCTCGGCCACCGGGCGCATCCCGTGGGCGGCCATCCCCACGGCGGCCCCGATGATAGCAGCCTCCGAGAGGGGAGAGTCCATCACCCGGTCGGGGCCATACTTCTGCTGTAAGCCCTCGGTGGCGAGGAAGACCCCGCCGCGCTTGCCTACGTCCTCGCCCATCACCATCACTCGAGCGTCACGGGCCATCTCCTCGTCGAGGGCCGCGTTGATCGCTTGGATCATCGTCAATGTCGGCATGTCACACCTCCGTCGCACGTCTCACGGCCTACGTCATACGCAGGCCATGAGACGTAAGACCCTCTACCGAAGCTCTTCCCGAACGAGTTCGCGCTGCTCCACCAGATTCCAGGTCGGCTCAGCGAATACATCGTCGAACATCGCCAACGCGGGAACCTCGCCCATCGCCTCGGCTTCCTCGAGCGAGCGGTCAATCTGGGCCTTGAGGTCGGCGCGGAGCATCTCCTCCCACTCCAGGTTCCACAAGCCCTGCTTCTCCAGGAAGCGCCGGAAGCGCTCGATGGGGTCGCGCTTCTTGGCCGCTTCCACCTCTTCCTTGGGGCGGTAGCGGCTGTCGTCGTCGGCGGAGGAGTGCGGGCCGTAGCGGTAGACCTCGAGTTCCACCAAGGCCGTACCGTGCCCGGCCCGGGCCCGCTCGATCACCTCGCGCATCACGAAGTAGCTGGCCAGCACGTCCATCCCGTCCACGTGGTAGCCGGGGATGCCGAAGGCGTGGGCCTTGTCGGCGATGCTGTGGGCGGCGGTCTGGTGCGAGAGGTTGACGCTGATGGCGTAGTGGTTGTTGAGGCAGACGAAGACCGCCGGAGCGCCCTGCACGGCGGCGAAGTTAATTCCCGCGTACCAGTCGCCCTCGGAGGTCGCGCCATCGCCGAAAGTGCAGACCGAGACCTGGCCGGTCCCCTTGAGCTTCATGCTAATGGCGGCCCCTGCCGCCGGGGGGATGTGGCTGGCGATGGCCGAGCAGACCGTGAAGATATTCAGCGCCCTCGAGCCGGGGTGCGAGGGCATCTGGCGGCCCTTGGCCGGGTCCGCCGCGTTGCCCAGCATCTGCCCGAAGATCTCCTTGAAGGGCATCCCCATCGCCACCATCAAGCCCATGTCGCGGTAGTAGGGGAAGAGCCAGTCGTGGCCGCGCTGGAGGGCCTGGGCGAGCCCGGCTTGGGCGGCTTCGTGACCTGCGTGGGGGGCGATGAAGCTGGTCTTGCCGGTGCGGATTAGGATGACGAACTTCTCGTCTAATAATCGCGCCGCCAGCATGTCCCGATAGAGCCCGCGCAGGAAGTCGGGCGGCAACTCCATGGGGAAGTCGGCCACCCAGTTGCCCTGCTCGTCCACCAGAGCGATGGGCTTCTCGGAGAAGGGCTTGAACATCCACGAGTCTTTAATCATGCAGTCCTCCGTAGCGCGGGGAAGGCCGCGCTGGCTCGAGCGGGGTGTCCGTCCCGAGGGGATTGCGGGGCCCTGGGTAAGGGCCCAGGCTTTGCCGGAGCTGGGTAAGCTCCTAGCAAAAACCCCGGCCAAAGCCGGGGGAAAGGCAGCTCGAGCGGCCCGATGATGCCTAGAATGATGCATAGTAAGACCGGGGTCATGCTGCGGCTGCCTCCTTAAGGGTCAATTATACCGTGCCCGTTAGCGAAGTTGTGGGCATAGTCTCATGAAGCTCCTGGGGGGCTTGCGCCGTTTGCCCCTCCCTTGCCGAACACGTTTTTGCCGTTGGGTGAATATGGTCTGGCCCGACTTATACTGGTCGAGCCCGGGGGGGGAGGTAAAGCCGCTCCCAGAGCCCTTCGGTGCAGGGAATCATGCGGATCAGGGTGTGTGTGGTGGGCAAACCCAAGCTGGCCTACGCCAAGGCCGGGGTGGAAGAATATTCATCTCGTCTGAATAAGACCGGCAGATTCGAGCTGCTCCAGGTGCGGGAGGGGAAACGGAGTGATGAAAGCTCGAGGCTGCTCGAGGCCAGCCAGGGCTACCTTCGGGTGGCGTTGGACGAGCGCGGGGAACTAGCCGATACCCTCACCCTGCACAAGAAGCTCTCGGACTGGGAGATGCGCGGGGAGAAGGGGGTGGCCTTCTTAGTCGGCGGGGCAGACGGGCACACCGATGAATTGCGCCGAAAAGCCGACTGGCTCTTGAGCTTATCCAACTTCACCCTCCAGCACGAGCTGGCCTTGGTGGTGCTGCTCGAGCAGCTTTACCGAATCGAGACCCTCAAGCGTGGTGAGCCCT
>DASTSL010000020.1:0-27733 GCA_035760705.1 Meiothermus sp.
GGTACGCCACCAGGTGGCGTACGGGGAGAAAGGGTTTGCCAGCCTGCCTAAGGAAGGCCGAGGAATTTGTGGGTAAAATCCTGATGATGGCGTTGACATCCTCCCCAGCCTGAAGGTCAGAGATTCCTGCGGTGCTGGAGAATCGGTGGGGTTCTGGGTCGAGCGCTTACCGCCACCCATGTTACTTTCCCGTGCCCTGCGATAGGCCGCATAGGACGGCTACGCTGTCGGCGCATGGGGTCAAAGCAGACCCTGTCGCACCGCTTTGATCGCGGCCTGGGTTCGATCGGAAGCGGAGAGTTTGGCCAGCAACTCCTCAATGTGGGTTTTGACGGTGCTGAGGGAGATGCTTAGGCGCTGGGCGATCTCCTTATTCGACAGCCCTTCGGCGATGAGCCGCAGCACTTCCAGTTCCCTGGGGGAAAGCTGCGCCTGGCCTCCGCTGGGCACGCTGAGCTGGCCCAGCACGATGTGGGCGATTTGAGGGTCGAGGTAGGTCGAGCCTATCGCTGCGGCCCGGATGGCCAGCAAAAGCGAGGCCGGGTCGGTAGACTTGAGGCAGTAAGCATCCGCTCCCGCGGTCATCGCAGCCAGTACTTCGGCCTCGAGCTGGTGCACGGTGAGCACCACCACCCGCACTCCGAAGCGCTCCTTGACCAGCTTGGTGGCCTCGATGCCATCCATGCCGGGCAGGCCGATGTCCATGAGCACCACGTCGGCAGAGGTGTGCGCGAGTTGCTCTATACCCTCTTCGGCGCTCCTGGCCTCGCCCACCACCTGCAGATCCGGCTCGCGGCTCACGGCGACCCGTAAGCCATCGCGGGTAAAAGCATGATCTTCAACGATAAACACTCGGGTCATAGGGGACTCAGGCTACCGGCTTGGAGGGCTTCCTCGGAGGGCTCGGAGGAGAGAGGGAGGAGGGGGAGCTCTACCCGGAAGAGGCTACCCCCACCGGGGCGCTCGAGGTAGCGGATGCTTCCGCCGTGGGACTTGGCAATCTGGCGGGCCAGGTACAGCCCCAGCCCCTTGCCGCCCCCGACGCGGTGGCTGGAAAAGCGGGTGAACAGCCGACCCCGGGCCTCGGGGGGGATGCCCGGACCCCTGTCGGCCAACTCGAGCACGGCCATGTCCCCCACCCTCTCCAGCCGTACCTCGACCTCGCTTTCCGGCGGGGCGAACTTGGCCGCGTTGTCCAGCAGGTTTTGCAGCATCCTGCGCACGTCGCCCTCCCGCCCCAGGATCTCCAAGCGCTCCGCAGCCGATACGCTGATCCCCAAGCGCCGTTCGCGCCATAGCCCCTCCAGCCGCTCCACGCCTTCGCGTACCAGCCGGGCCAGATCCACCGGGCGCTTGGGGGGCAGGGGTTCTCCGCTTTCCAGCTGGGCCATCAAGAGCAGTTCCTCGGCCAACTCGAGCAGGTCCTGGTTGGCTTGTAGGCCATTGCGCAGGCTTTTTTTAAAATCCTCCGGAAGTTCCCCGTAAGCGCCCTCCAGGGCCAGGCGCAAATTCATGGCGTTGGCCATGAGGGGGGTACGCAGGTCGTGGGAGAAGGCGTAGATGAGGTCGCGGATCACCGCATTGCGCTGGGCAACCTCCGCTTGTTGTTCCTGCAGTCGGGCGAAGAGCCGGGCCTTCCCCCAGAGGGCTTGCAAGGGGGACAGAAGCTCCAGGAGGAAAGCTGCCCGCCTTCGTGGCGGGGATGCTCAAAGAGCAGGAGCAGATCAGGCTGCAGCTGCCCGAGGAGAAAGCTTCTTCCCGAGAGCAGCACTTGCCGTACGGGCTGAGGGCTCGAGGCCGGGGCTTCGGCGGGAATTTCCCAGCCCTTGGGCGTGGCGAACAGCTGCTCGCCCCAGCGCCCGCCCTGCAGGGTCAGGACAGCGGCGGCATCGGCCTCGAACAGGTTCTTGAGCACCCGCGCGGCCCGCTCCAGCAGCTCGGGTGGGGTGAGGGGTCCGGAAAGATCCTCTACCAGCTGGCGCAACTGCCGCTCCCGTCGTGCACGGCGCTCCTCCGCCCGGGCCAGGGCCAGGCGGCTGGAAGACTCCCCGGCCTTGAGCGAGAGCAGTGCCACCAGCAAGAAGGAGAGCGCGCAGAATAGTCGGTTGAGCACGGCGATGCTCTCGAAGCCCCCCGCGGCTTTGGCGTTGAGCAGGCCAGCTATGAGGTTGGCAACCAAAGCCAGCAGGGTCATGCCCAGAGTCAGGCGGCGGGAGAGGGCCAGCCCGGTAAGGGCGATGGGCACGTTATAGAGGATGGCCACCACCAAAGCCTGCGGGGTCAGCACGTCGGCCAGAAACACCCCGCCGATCAAAAGGGCGCTGAGCAGCGCCAGAGCGCGCATCGAAACCAGTATAGCCCCCGGCCTCATCCGATCACCACCAGCACGCCCAAGGCCCCCCTTCTGAGCAGGGAGCAGACCCGGCTGGCCCACCCCCAGCGAAGGCCCTGCTGAGGCAGCCCCAGGACCACCAGGGCTTGTCGCTGGGCCTCGCGCAAGAACTCCTGGCCAGAGTACAGCCCGCCCCGGGCGATCACCCCGGCTTTGCGGGCCCCCTCGAGCGGGCCTTCCAGCGCCTGCCAGGCCCGCCTCCGGGCCGCTTGCCACAGGCTTTGGGAGAAGTAGGGCCCCTCCAGGTACCCTGGCTCGCCTCCCGGGCCCAAGCCAGGGTGAGGGGTAAGCCCCTGAGTACCGGCATCGCCGGGCCGCGGGTGCGGCTCCACTGCTGCCGCGCCAGCCAGATCCCCTCTTGCGCGACCCGTGGGCGAAGGGGAGGACCCAGCAGGGCCAGTACCCCTCGGGCTTCTTGGAGATCTTTCCCCGGGGCAAAGAAAAATGCGGGCTGTTGCAAACGAAATACCCACGCCCAGGCCGCGAGGCTTCCGCCCGGCAGGGCGGCGATTCCCCGCGCCCGCAGGGTGAGCTCGAGGGGGGTCGGGGGGAAAGATCGGCGCCATAGCCAAGGCCTCTGCTCATCCTGCACGGCTACCGGCTGGTGGCCTAGGGGTCAAACGGCCCACGGGGTCGGTCATCTGACCGATCCCAGCCGCCGTCTGGCGGCTGCCGCGGTGCGACAGGGGGGTCTAGCCTAGGCGGAGGAGGTGTCGGATGGCCTGGATACTGACTGGTCTTTCCATACTCGTAGGCCTTTACCTCGTCTACACGTTGTTGCGACCGGAGGACTTCTGATGGAACACCTGCTGGCTATTCTGGTTCTGCTGCTCCTGTTTTCGCTGTGCGCAGCGCTGATCTGGGTGGCGGATCGCCTATGACCGACTTGATCCTGATCCTCCTCGTGCTGCTGCTGGCTTGGCCGCTGGGGGGCTATCTGGCCCGGGTCTTCAGCGGTGAGCGTACCCTGCTGGACTTTCTAGCCCCCCTCGAGCGCGGCATCTACCGACTCCTGGGGGTCAACCCCGAACGCGGCATGGACTGGCGGGGCTATGCCAAGGCGCTGCTGGGCAGCAACCTGCTGCTGGCCCTGGCCGCCTACGGGGTGCTGGTGTTGCAGGGCAAGCTCCCCCTAAACCCCGACGGGGTTCCCTCCATGAGCTGGCACCTGGCGCTGCACACCGTCGCCAGCTTCATCACCAACACCAACCAGCAGCACTACTCGGGTCAGGCGCAGCTTTCCTATCTGGCCCAGATGCTCGCCATTACCGCCCTCCAGCTCATCACCCCTGCCGCGGGGCTGGCCACGTTGGTCGCCATCCTACGGGCCTTGCGCCCCCAGGCGGGGCGTAAGGCCGGGGATCTGGGCAACTACTACGTCGACGTCACCCGGGCCCTTACCCGCGTCCTGATCCCCTTGTCGGTGGCGTGGGCCTTGCTCCTGACCTGGCAGGGCGTTCCCAGCACCTTTTCCGGGGCGAAGGTGGCCGAGTTGCTCGAGCCCCAGACCATCACCGTGGAGGGTAAGCCGCAAACTGTGCACGAACAGGTGATCCCAGTCGGGCCGGTGGCAGCCATGGTGGCCATCAAGCAGCTCGGCACCAACGGGGGTGGCTGGTACGGACCAAACTCGGCGTTTCCGCTCGAGAACCCCACCCCCCTTTCCAACGTGCTCGAGACCGTGGCCATCTTGCTTTTGCCGGTGGCCCAGGTGTTCATGATCGGCCGCTTGTTGCGCAACCTGGCCTTTGCCCGCCTGGTCTTCGGGGTGATGGCCGCCTTCTCCGTGCTCTTTATCGCCTGCATCCTCCCCATAGAGCAGGCCCCCAACCCGGCTTTCGCCCAGCTCGCGGCCCCTGGGCCCAACTGGGAGGGTAAGGAACTCCGCCTGGGCCCCCTGCCCTCGGCGCTATGGGCCACGCTCACCACCCAGACCTCCAACGGCTCGGTCAACGCCATGCACGACTCGCTCCAACCCCTTTCCATTCTGATTGCCTTGGTAGACATGTTCATCAACGCCACCTGGGGCGGGGTGGGGGTGGGGGCCATCAACTTCCTGCTGTATGTAGTGCTGGCGGTATTCATCGCTGGGCTGATGGTAGGGCGCACGCCGGAGCTGTTTGGGAAGAAGCTCGAGGCCCGCGAGATCAAGCTGGCCAGCATCGCCATCCTGTTGCAGCCGCTGTTGGTCCTGGTTCCCACCGCCCTGGCCCTGGGGAGTGGGCTGGCTAACACCTCCAACCCCGGCTTTCACGGCCTGTCCCAGGTGCTCTACGAGTACACCTCGGCCTACGCCAACAACGGATCAGGGTTGGCTGGATTGGGCAATACCACCGTCTGGTGGAACCTGAGCTGCGCGGTGGTGCTGATCTTGGCCCGCTACATCCCCATGATCGCCCCGCTGGCCATCGCCGCGTTCCTGGCGGTCAAGCGCACCGCACCCCAGACCGTGGGTACCCTGCGCACCGAGACCCCCACCTTTGGCCTCACAGTTTTCTCCATCATCGTCATCGTGCAGGGGCTCGACTTCTTCCCCTATCTGATCCTGGGCCCCATCGCCGAGCAATTGGTAGGTGTGCGATGAACCAAGTAGAACTCAAGCTAGCCCGCAAGCGGAGCCGGCGAGGCCTGGTCGAGCGTGGCCAGGTGGCCGAGGCCCTGCGCCAGGCCTTCGTGTACCTTTCTCCCCACCGCCAGCTCAAAAACCCGGTGATGTTCGTGGTCTACGTGGGAACTTGGGTGACGCTCTACCTGGCGGCGGCCAACCTCGTCAGCGGGCGGAGTTGGGGTTATGAGTTTGGCGTGGCGGTGTGGCTCTTCCTGACCGTACTGTTCGCCAACTTCGCCGAGGCCCTGGCCGAGGCGCGAGGCCGGGCCCAGGCCCAGAGCTTGCGCACCGCCCGGACCGACCTCAAGGCCTTGCGGCTGACGGAGGACGGGGTTGAGGAGGTCCCCAGCACCCGGCTGCGCAAAGGGGATCGGGTGCAAGTGGGCGAGGGCGCGTTCATCCCCGCCGACGGGGAGGTAGTCGAAGGATTGGCGGTGGTGGACGAGTCGGCTATCACAGGAGAGTCGGCGCCGGTGGTGCGCGAAGCCGGTAGTGATTTCAACGGGGTGACCGCGGGAACCCGGGTGCTCACCGGCCAGATTGTAGTGGAAGTGACCTCCAACCCGGGGGAGAGCTTTCTCGACCGCATGATCGCCCTGGTCGAGGGGGCCGCCCGGCAGAAGACCCCCAACGAGATCGCCCTCTCGGTTTTGCTCTCGGCCCTTACTTTGATCTTTTTGCTGGTAGTGGTCACCCTACCCTTCGCCGCCAGCTTTCTGGGGATCAGCGTGAGCGTCACCACCCTGGTGGCCCTCCTGGTCTGCCTGATCCCCACCACCATCGGCGGCCTGCTGCCGGCCATCGGCATCGCGGGCATGGACCGGGCCCTCAAAGCCAATGTGTTGGCCAGGTCGGGCCGGGCAGTGGAGGTCGCGGGGGACATCGATACCCTCTTGCTGGATAAAACCGGGACTATTACCTTAGGGGACCGCCAGGCTACCGAGTTTCGCCCGGTGGGGGGAGTTTCCCAGGAGCGGCTGGCCTGGGCAGCTTTGAGCGCCTCGTTGCACGATACCACCCCTGAGGGCAAGAGCATCGTGCGGCTGGCCCGCGAGCAGGGGGCCCGGGTGGAAGAAGCGCTCATCGCGGGGTCCAAGGGCCTCGAGTTCACCGCCCAAACCCGCATGTCCGGCACCGATCTGCCGGGGGGAGTGCGGCTGCGCAAAGGCTCCCCTGACCGCATGACGGAGCTGGTGGATCAGGCGGGGAACAAGGTTCCCCCCGACCTCGCCCCCTTGGTGGAAGAAGTCGCCCGGCAGGGAGCCACCCCGCTGGTGGTGTGCGAAAACGAGCAACCTTTGGGAGTGGTGGCCCTTTCAGATGTGGTCAAGCCAGGGATCTGCGAGCGCTTCGCTCAGCTTCGGCGTATGGGCTTACGCACGGTGATGGTCACCGGCGACAACCCCCTCACCGCCCGCGCCATCGCCCAGGAGGCGGGGGTGGATGAGTTCATCGCCCAGGCCAAGCCGGAGGACAAGCTCCGGATCATCCGCGAGGAGCAGGCCAGGGGCCGATTGGTGGCGATGATGGGCGATGGTACCAACGACGCCCCGGCGCTGGCCCAGGCCGATGTGGGCCTGGCCATGAACTCGGGGACCCAGGCCGCTAAAGAGGCCGCCAACATGATCGACCTGGACTCCGATCCCACCAAGCTCCTGGAGGTCGTTGAGATCGGCAAGCAGCTTTTGATCACCCGCGGCGCACTCACCACTTTCTCCATCGCCAACGACGTGGCCAAGTACTTCGCCATCCTCCCGGCCATGTTCGTTAGCGCCATTCCTCAGCTTCAGGCACTCAACGTGATGCGGCTGGAGAGCCCCGCCAGCGCGGTGCTCTCGGCGGTGGTCTTCAACGCCCTGGTCATCCCGGCCTTGGTACCCCTGGCCCTGCGCGGGGTGCGCTTTGCCCCCAGCAGCGCCGACGGGCTGTTGCTGCGCAACCTGCTGGTCTATGGCTTGGGCGGGCTCATCCTGCCCTTCGTCGGCATCAAGCTCATCGATTTGCTCATCGGACGCTTTGTCTAGGCAAAGGAAACTATGGACTACGAACTCGACTCGCAGGGCGGTAGCCCCGGCACCTGGTTGCGTTTCACGGCGGTTTTCCTCCTGCTGTGCGGCCTGCTATACCCTGCCCTGACCACCTGGCTAGCGCGGGGCCTCTTCCCTCACCAGGCCGAGGGCAGCCTGATCGTAAAAGACGGCCGCCTCCTGGGCTCCGAGCTCCTGGGGCAGCCCTTCAGCGGCGCGCGCTACTTCATCGGGCGGCCTTCGGCGGTGGGCTACGACCCTCGGGCAGCGGCCGGCTCTAACCTCGCGGTCTCCAACCCCGCCCTGCGCGAGCGGGTGCGACGAGACGCTAAGGCGATCGCCCAGCGGGAAGGCGTGCGCCCGGAGCAGATCCCTCCGGACCTGCTGGCGGCCTCGGGTTCCGGCCTTGACCCCCACATCAGCCCCGAAGCCGCCCGCCTGCAGGTGGCCCGGGTGGCGAAAGCCCGCGGCTTCTCTCCCCAGTCGGTGCAGCAGATGCTCGACCAGTACACCGAGCGGGGTCTCCTCGGCCAGCCCAGGATCAATGTGCTGCGGCTCAACCTGGCCCTAGACGGGGTACGCTAGAACCTGTGGAACCGGCGGCGCCCGACCCTGAGCAGTTGCTCGAGGCCATCTTAAAAAGCGGGAGGGGCCGCCACAAGATCTACGTGGGGGCCGCCGCCGGGGTGGGCAAAACCTACCGGGCCTTGCAGGAGTTGCGCGAGCGCCTAGAGGCCGGGGTGGACGCGGTGGTGGGCTACCTCGAGACCCACGGGCGCGCCGACACCGCCCGTATGGCCGAGGGCTTGCCGATCTTCCCGCGCAAGCAGCTGGAGTACAAGGGGGTGGTCCTGCCGGAGATGGACCTGGAGGAGCTGCTCGCGCGCCGACCTGCGCTGGTGTTGGTGGACGAGCTGGCCCATACCAACGTCCCCGGCTCCAAGAACGCCAAGCGCTACCAGGACGTGGAGGAACTGCTGCAAGCGGGGATCAGCGTGATCTCCACCATGAACATCCAGCACCTGGAGTCTTTGAACGACCTGGTGGCCCGCCTCACCGGGGTGCGGGTGAAAGAGCGGGTCCCCGACCGGGTGCTCTTAGAGGCCGACGAGGTGATTTTGGTGGACGTGACCCCGGAGGTGCTCCAGGAGCGGCTCCGGGCGGGCAAGATCTACCCCAAGGCCAAGATCGAGCAGGCCCTGGCCAACTTCTTCACCGCGGAGAACCTGGCCACGCTGCGCGAGCTAGCCCTGCGCAGCGTGGCCGACAAGGTCGAGGAAGACGCCTCGGTAGGGGAGGACTCCCCGGCCATCAAGGAGCGCATCGCGGTGGCGGTGACCCCCAGCCCCAAAGACGCCTTGCTCATCCGCCGCGGGGCCCGCATGGCCCAGCGGATGCGCGGTGAGCTGCACGTGGTGCACGTGCGGAACCGCCGCCTCTCGCGGGGGGAGGAACGGGTGCTGGACAGCCACCGCATCATCACCGAGAGCCTCGAGGGGCGCTTTCACAGCCTCGAGGGCCGCGATGTCGCCCGAGCCCTGGCGGATTTTGCCAAGGAATACGGCATCACCCAGCTTGTCTTGGGGGAGAACTCCAACCCCACCTGGCGCGACTTCTTCCGACTCTCGATCATCCAGCGCTTGATCTACCTCACCCATGACATCGACATCCATATCATGGACCGACGGGCCGAGGAGCGCTCTCTCCTATAGCGCTTTTCAAGCTACCCAGCTCCCCTAGACAAAGACTCTGACATCCTCCCCGGACTGAAGAACGGGGGTTCCTACACGGAACTTTCAAGGTTGGAGTCTGCATGAGCCGTTGCTTCGCGAAGCGAACACGTAGTCCGAGCCCACACCTTTACTCCATCCAGCCCCCTCCCCACGGAAGGAGCCTGACCTGCGCCGCGCCGTAGCGCGGCGCTCAGTCGGGCCGTGTCAGTCCAGGCGCGGCACAGCCGCGGTCGCTACGCGACTACCCTCGGCCCTTGGCGCAGCAGTCCAGCCGCTACACCAATGCACTTGTTATCCCGGTACGCCGTGGCAAGGCCGTCACAGACGGTAGGCGTGGGGTTACCATGCATGGCAAAACTGTAGCACATTAGCGGATGGATGTGCTACACCGGGCTTCGCCCGGCTTCCGCTTCCTCCCCGCATTTCAATGCGGGGCATCCGCCAAAGGAGTTCTGTGAGCGAGCCGACGAGCTGTACCGTCACCCCTGGGGAACGAGGAGGGAAGGTCAGATCCTACGGACGAGTTCGGACAAAAACCGCCCCTTCGCTCCTCGCCAAGCTCGGCGGTCCGGGCCGTGGTGGCGGTCAACCTGCTATGGGTGCTGGTGAGCGTAAAGAGCCGCCAAGGCCCCACCTTCCCGCTCGCTCTGAGCTAGGTGGTCCGGACTCGCCCCAATTTTCCGTTCAGAGGAGAATCTCTCGCGCCGGAATTTTTCCCGGATCGCCCACCCTCGAGCCCACCCGGATGGGCTATCCCACCCCGGCGGGCGGGACCGGTTCGGGCATCTTGAACAGGCGCAAGAACCGCTCGGCCAGCCGCCGATTCCCGCTGATGCTCAGCTTCCCCGAGCGCAGCGCAGCGCTCAGCGGCTGCCCGGCGAAGATCAGCCCCTTGAGCGTGGCGGTGTCGCCTGCGAGGATCGCATCGGGCTCACTCGCGCTCCCTCGTTGGACCTCGAGCCGCCCCTCTTCCACCCGAACCCGCAGGCGTTCTTCGCCCACCCGCAGCTCGTAGCTGGCCTTCAGACCTTCCGCGGTGGGCGGATGAAACATGGTGCGCATCCCCATGACCAGGGTGGAGATGCTGATGGGGGCTTCGCGGGGCAACTGGGGCGAGCGGGCCCCCCAACGGCCCAACTGTTGCAGGACGGGCTCGAGTTCCATACCCCAGTCGGTCAGCTCGTAGACCCAGACCGCCGCTGGGTGAGGCAATCGGTAGCGGCGCAAGACGCCGATCTTCTCGAGGTCTTTGAGCCGCTGCGACAAGACGTTGGGGCTGATGTGGGGCAACCCCGCCTGCAGATCGGTGAAGCGTTGAGGGCCTAACATGAGTTCGCGCACGACCAACAGCGCCCAGCGCTCGCCCACCAGGTCGAGCGCGTGGGCCGCAGCGCAGCCGTCGCCGTAGGTTCGCTTTGCCGTCATCAAATCTATCTTATGAGCGCCGGCTATGGTTCACATAGCTGTAGGTTGCAATTTAGGAGTAAGCCGGGCTGGGGTGACTTTTGTAGCACCGATGACGACTCGAGCGGGTAAAGACCCCCCATTTTTCGCCGGGTGCGCTCACCTTAGAGAAGCGGCCCTTGGCTACCCGCACCGGGTCGGTGACCGAGGGCGAGCGCCCGGCTTTGGCGAGATAAAGGGCTCACGGTATCCCTGGGCAACGGGTAAGGCCGAACAGACGAGAACTCCTTTGGGCAGGGTCTGCGCTATCTTTCTACTACAAATTAGATAGTAACAGCTTGCGATTTGGGAGTGGAATATGTTATAATCATAATTGAGGTTACTCGATATGTAATTAAGTGTTTGAACCGCGCCGGTGGCTTGGGGATTTAGACAACGTACCTATTCGAACGAGGCTGGACCAGATGGAACCTGCTGAGTGGCCCGGCCAAGGGGGAAGCTGTGCGGCAGGAGCTTCAAAAGCGAAGGGCGTTGAGGCACGGTTCGGGGTCCGCAGCAAAGCTCCGGCAAAATCTTCCACCCGAGCTGGACGAGCCTTTCCCCTGCTCGAGCGAGTGGTTCGCCGGGTGGCGGCTAAAGCCCAAAACGCGTTCGGGTAAACGATCCAGGAGGAAAAACATGGCAAAGCAGCATCCGACGACCGAGAATAGCCTTGGCCTTTCTATCCCGCAGCTCCGCGCCGCTTTCGAGGGTCAGCTGATCGCGCCGGGCGACCCCGACTACGACCAGGCGCGGGTAGTGTTCTACGGTGGGATGGATCACCACCCCGCCCTCATCGTCCGGGCCGCGAACGCCAAGGATGTTTCACGGGTGATCACGCTGGTCGGTGAGAGCGGGTTCGAGCTGGCGGTGCGGAGTGGGGGTCACAGCGGGGCCGGGCACAGCACGGTCGAGAGGGGCATCGTGCTCGACCTGCGCGGGATGAAGGCCCTGAACATCGACGTCGAGGGCCGCATGGCCTGGGCCGAAGCCGGTCTGACCGCGGGCGAGTACACCGAGGCCACCGGGGCGCATGGCCTGGCGACCGGGTTTGGCGACACCGGCTCGGTGGGGATCGGAGGGATCACCCTGGGCGGGGGGATCGGCTACCTGGTGCGCAAGCACGGTCTCACCATCGACAGCCTGCTGGCCGCCGAGGTGGTGACCGCTGATGGGCGGCTCCTCTACGCCGACGCCGAGCACCACCCCGACCTTTTCTGGGCGATCCGCGGAGGTGGCGGCAACTTTGGCGTGGTGACCCGCTTCAAGTTCCGGCTGCACCCGGTAGATGGCGTGGTGGGAGGGATGCTGTTGCTTCCCGCGACCCCGGAGGTTATCGCTGACTTCATCGCCCAGGCGGAGTCCGCACCCGAGGAACTCTCGGCCATCGTCAACATCATGCCCGCGCCGCCGATGCCCTTCCTGCCCGCCGAGCACCACGGAAAGCTGGTGGTGATGGCACTGATGGCCTATGTAGGAGAAGTCGAGGCCGGGAATCGGGCCCTCGAGCCCTTCCGAAAACTCACGACGCCGATCGCCGACCTGATCCGGCCTATGCGTTACCCTGAGATGTTCCCCCCGGAGGAGGAGGGCTACCACCCGACGGCGGTGTCGCGCACGATGTTCCTCGATACCGTAGACCGGGGCGTGGCCGAGACCATCCTCGAGCACCTCCGCGCTTCCACCGCGCCGATGCGGGTAGCTCAGCTCCGGGTGCTAGGCGGGGCGATGGCCCGGGTGCCCACCGAGGCCACCGCCTTCGCCCACCGCGGCAGCCGCATCATGGCCAATGTCGCCGCCTTCTATGGCCCTCATGACCGGGCCGAGCAGGAGGCCTGGGTGAAGGGCTTCGCGGCGACCCTGCGCCAGGGCGACGGCGGCGCCTACGTCAACTTCCTGGGCGACGAGGGGGCCGAGCGGGTCCGTGCGGCCTACCCTGGGGCCACCTGGGAGCGGCTGGTGGCGGTCAAGCGCCATTACGACCCCGGCAATCTCTTCCGGCGCAACCACAACATCCACCCGACGAATCGGCTCTAATTGCCAACGGCGAGTCGCCAGGTGAGAAATCTGTGATTGACCGGCCCCACATCCCAAGCCCCTCTTACTGGTAAAGGACATTGCATGACAATTCCCCCAGACCGCAACGAATTCCAACCCTCGAGCCGCGAGCGGGGTATCATCCTCATCCTGCTGATCGCCGCCTTCGTGGTCATCCTCAACGAGACCATCCTGAACGTGGCCCTGCCCAGGCTGATGACCGAACTCAAGGTGGGGGCCAGCACCGTGCAGTGGCTGGCTACGGCCTTCATGCTGACCATGGCGGTGGTGATCCCCACCACCGGGTTTATCCTCCAGCGCTATAGCACCCGCACCGTCTTTCTGGCCGCGATGGGATTATTTAGCCTCGGCACCCTGATCGCCGGGTTGGCCCCCGGCTTTCCCCTGCTGCTGGCCGGGCGGATCATCCAGGCTTCGGGGAGCGCCCTCATGCTCCCGCTCTTGATCACCACCATCCTGGCCCTGGTGCCCCCCGCCAGTCGCGGCGCGGTCATGGGTCGGGTCAGCATCGTGATCTCGGTGGCCCCGGCCATCGGGCCAACCCTCTCCGGGCTGATCCTCGAGGTGATGCCCTGGCGCTTCCTGTTTTTGTTCGTGGTGCCGGTGGCTCTGCTGGTGCTGGTCTACGGGGCGCGGCGGCTGGTCAACGTGGGCGAGACCCGCCCCACCACCCTCGACCTGCCCTCGGTGGTGCTGTCGGCGGTGGGGTTTGGCGGGCTGGTCTACGGCTTCAGCAGCGCCGGCGAGCCCGGCGGCTGGAGTAACCCTCGAGCCCTCGCCACCTTGGGGGTGGGCGGGCTGAGCTTGGCCGTCTTTGCCCTGCGGCAGCTCGCCCTGGGGCGCCGCGGCGCCGCCCTGCTCGACCTGCGGGTCTTTGGCTACCCGATGTTTTCGCTGAGCCTGACCATCATCGTTATCGCGATGATGGCCCTCTTTGGAGGGGCCATCCTGCTGCCCATCTACCTCCAGAGCATCCGGGGGCTGGGCTCGCTCGAGACCGGCCTGCTGCTGCTCCCTGGCGGCCTGCTGATGGGCCTGGCGGCCCCCACGGTGGGGAGGCTCTTCGACCGCTACGGCCCGCGGGCGCTCGCCAGCAGCGGGGCGGCGCTTCTCACCCTGACCCTCTTGGGATTCACCGACGTCACCGCGGCTACCCCGGTGGGGATGTTGCTGGGCCTGCACCTGATCCTGAGCTTGGGGCTGGCACTCCTCTTCACCCCGGTCATGACGAGCGGTCTCAACCCCTTGCCCGGCCACCTCTACTCACACGGTAGCGCGGTCATGAGCACCTTGCAGATGGTCGCGGGGGCGATGGGCACGGCTTTGCTCGTCACGGTCATGATGGGCCGGGCGGCCAGCCTGCATGCGGTGGCTGCCCCGGAAGCAGCCCAGATCGCCGGGTTGCACGCGGCTTTCGCGCTGGCGGCGGGGATCGCGGTGGTGGGCTTGGTGCTGACGTTCTTCTTGAGGCGGGTGGTGCCCGAAGGGAGCGAGGCCAACGCCAAGACCGGGATGCAAGCCGCGCCAGCGTCGGATTGAGCAGCTAGGGCCTCAGCCGGGGGGGCTTCCTTGAGCCATGACTTTGCGCTTTCCTTCGAAGGTGTTTGAGGCTGATCCAACTCTGCTCCTGATGGCGGCAGGGGCTGCCTTCCAGGTGGGAATTCACTTCGCCGCAGGGGTTTGGTCTGTATGCGGCCAGCCCCACCATCGCTCCCGGTCAACCGGCGCAGGAATACCAGCCCCCCAATGGCCCGTATACGGTAGCCTTTGGCAGCCTTCCCGATGACCGACATCCCAACCTGTCCCTGAGCCTCAACCCCTACCAGGTGGACCGGATGTGGCAAATCCGCAAAGACAGGGATGGCGTCCTGCGCTTTGACGCCCCTTTTGACGAGGTGCGGCTCTGTCTTCAGGCAGACCCCGACAACCCCGGTTCGTGTGGTTCGGCCTGGGCCACCTACCGCCGCACCTCGGCCAGCCCGCCGGGTCCGGTCTACGTCATCCCCCGCTGGGGCTTCCCCGCCACCTCCGTGGGCCAGAGCGTCTCCAGCGGGCCCAACGGGGAGAAGCTGAGCCAGTACAGCGTGCAGTACAGCGTCCCCAGCCCGACCCTCAGCCTCAGCGACACCTTCGAGTGCGTGGCGAACTGCCCCTAGGCGTACGGGCATGGCCCGTCCCGATAGGGAATCTGCCCCCAGGCGTACCGGCGCAGCCGGTCCCGATAGGGAATCTGCCCCCAGCGGGGCGGGTTCTCATTTTCCCCAGCCCCACCCTCAAAGAGCGGTTAAACTGAAGACATGCGACGCCTGATTCCCCTCCTGGCGCTGCTCCTGTTGGGAGCGGCCTGCAACCAGAAGCCCGCTTCAGCGCCCCCGCCCCCGCCGGTGCAGGACCCCCCCGCGCAGGGGCCGCTCTCGCTCTCCTTCGAGGGCTTCGACCTGAAGTTCCAGCAGACCGACCCCAACCTCGGGGCCCAGATCTACGTGGGCCCGGAGGACGGAAGCTGGCGGGACTACCTGACCCAGCTGAACCCCGGGACTTCCTCGCAGCCTTTTTACCTCCACCCCGCCGAGCTCCGCCTGCGCCAGGGCCGCCTCGAGGTCTGGGCCCAGGACCTCTCCTGGAACAAAGTCTACGGCGGGCGGCGCTTCCGCTGGGTGTACCACTTCAGGGTGGACGACAGGGGCTTCCCGCCCCGGCTGGTCTACCCCGACGGCCCGGTGGCCTTCGAGGTGCTCGAGAGCTTCCCCTGGGGGGACAAGATCCCCACCGACCCCTCGATCTCCGGCTACCTGCGCGACGTGAGCGTGGGCGGGGCCTTCCAGGTCTGCGTAAGGCAGGACTGGAGCCCGCCGGGGTACACCCTCCGGCAGGGGCTCTGGGGCCACTTCTGGCAGATGGCCGGGAGCCACTCGGTGACGCCGGGGAAGTACAACTTCCTGGTGAGCTACAGCTGGTTCGACGGGCAGTTCATGGGCCGCCCGGCAGAGGGCGGCTATGGGGACGTCACCCTGGGGCCGGTGGGCCCGGGGATGAACTTCAACAACCCCACCACCTTCGACCCCAGCCCCAAGACCCACAGCGCGGTCTTGATCAGCAAGAGCCTGAACAACGGCCAGTACCCCCAGGCCTGGGAGGGGCGCTGGTTCCGGGCCTACAACAAGGGCTTCGGGGCCTGGCCGGACTCCACCCAGCCCGGCGGGGTGCACTGCGAGTACGGCGAGGGCTGGCGGGTGGAGGAGGTCACCGACCCGGCGGAGATCGCCCTGATGGAGCAGTACGAGGTCAACATCGACCAGCCCAACTACCAGCGACTCCCCCCCTACCCGCTTCTCTCCGCGCTGGACCCCCGGCTCTGCCCCAAGCCCTGGCGGCGCTCCGACGGGAGTTGCGACACCGGGCCCTGAGGAGGTCTGAAACCTCCGCTTTTCCTGCGAGAATCGAGATAGCTATGTACGCCTGACGATACCTTGTTCTGGGCATTCCCTCGGCGGGCCTGCCGGCCCCGGTAGCGGTTTTGTAGATGCTGGGGCGCTTCAAGTGGCGCAAAGCCCTGACAGCGCTGGCGATCGCAGCGCCCCTCTGGCTGCTGGCGGTCTGGCAGACCGTGTTGGGCACGGCCCTGCTGTGGTTTGTGAGCCTGCTGGCCCTCAACGTCTGGATCAGCAGCGGCACCCTCAAGAACCCCAGGGCCTGGATGTTTTCGGGGGGGCTTTTGCTGGCCCATCTGTTCATGGCAGGCGGCCTCTCGCTGATGGCCGCCTACGCCCTGGAAGCCAACCCCAGCCCGGCCAGCTTCGGTGTGGGCCTGGCGATTTTCCTGCTGGCCCCCTTTGGAAAAGGTTGGGTGAGCACTATCTCGTAGCACACAGAAGAATGCCCACTCAACTGCGTAACTCCTAACCTGTTTGGACCGTAATCAACGGCTGATTTGGAGAGGCTCTTCCATGGAGAGAACCCCGGCGTTATAGTCGTACTCAAACAGCTCGGCATAGCGACCCCAGTCAATGGCTGTGGCCAAGACAGCCTCGGCGTCCTCGGTGGACATATAGTCCTCGAGCTCCTGCAGGAAGCGATTTTCCGGGGCTCTCCGCCCGAGGCGGGTTTCCAATACCCGCAGGATATGGGCAATCAGCGGGATTTGCTCCCTTAAGCGAGCGGCGAAGATCTTTTTTCGCGCGTCTCCATCTTGCTCCACAAAGAGGTGCCCCTGGGGAGTGAGCTGTATGTCGCCCTCTTTAACCTCGGCCAGGCCCAAAAGAGCAGCGGCGTCGACCAGGGGGAAAAGATCGTCTACCTCGAGCTGCATCTCATCGGCCAGGCGGGGTAGGTCTTCCCGCCCATAATCGGGTCCCTCCTCAACGCGCTCCAACAAGGCGACCAAAGCCTCGGCGCTAGCTGCCGGAAGCCGGTAACCAAGGCTGCGGGGTTCGGCCGGAGCTGCAGGAACCGCAGCTCCACTGGCGGGGGTGGTCATGATGCGGTAGATCTGCTCGACCAGCTCCTTGAAGGCCGGGTGATTGCGGTCACCGAGCCGGGGATGAGGCACCTGGATTTCGGAGCGCATGCGCCCCGGATTGGCTGAGAGGATCAGGATGCGGTCAGCCATCAAGGCAGCCTCCTCGATGTTGTGGGTCACGATCAGGATGCTTTTAGTGGGGATCCGTTGCTCGTTCCACAGGTCGAGCAGCTCCGAGCGCAGGGTTTCTGAGGTGAGCACGTCCAGGGCGCTGAAGGGCTCGTCCATAAACAGCACGTCAGGGTTGGTGACCAGGGCTCGAGCAAACCCCACCCGTTGCCGCATTCCACCCGAGAGCTCTTTAGGGAAAGCCGACTCGAAACCGTCGAGTCCGATCAGTTTGATAGCATCCAGGGCCCGCCGCCGGCGTTCGGCTGTCGGGATCCCCATAGCCTCGAGGCCCAGCTCTACGTTTTGCTGTACGGTTAGCCAGGGAAAGAGGGCAAAGCTCTGAAACACCAAGGCCATGCCTGGCATGGGCCCGGTTACCGGTTGGCCACGATAGCGCACCTCGCCGCTGCTGGGTGGAATTAAGCCCAGCAGGCTGCGTAGCAGGGTGCTCTTGCCTGAACCGCTGCGACCCAACAGGGCTACGATCTCGCCCTCGTGCAGCTCAAGATTGATATCCTCGAGGACAGTAAAGGGCCTTCCCTCCGGGCTCACAAAGAACTTAAAGAGGTGCTGGGCGCTGAGAATGGGTTGATTCTTGGGGGGAGGGGTCATGGGGGATTCCTTTGGCGAGATGGGCTAGGCCAGCTTGTAACGTTCCTCGGCCATCCGGTATAAGGACCGCCAAACCAGCCTGTTGTAGGCCAGCACCATCAAGCCCATGATCAGCATGCCTAGCCCTACATGGGGGTTGAACTCGCCGGTGCTCCAGTGGGCAATATAGGCTCCCAGACCGGTGGCGGTGAGGGTAATACTGCCCCAACTCACCACCTCAGCCACGATGCTGGCGTTCCAGCTTCCACCGGTAGCGGTGATACCGCCGGTGACAAACGCTGGAAAAATGGCGGGCAGAGCCAGGCGGCGCCACCAGTTCCAACCCCTCAAGCCGCTTACCCGGGCGGCCTCTTTGAGGTCGGAGGGAAGGGCCACGGCTCCAGCCACCACATTGAAGAGGATGTACCACTGGCTTCCTAGCACCATCAGCGGAGCTGTCCAGACCTCGGGGTTGAGCCGGAAATGGTTGATCAGGATCACGAAGATGGGAAACAGCAGATTGGCTGGGAAGGCCGCGCCAAATTGGGCCAGGGGCTGGACCCAGCCAGCAACCCTAGGCCGCAGTCCAATCCAGACCCCCATCGGCACCCAAATCAGCATGGCGATCAGCACAAGCAGGGTAACCCGCAGGGCCGTAAAGCCCCCAAGCTTGAGGACTTGGAGCACCTCCGGCAGCGAAACCTTGCCCGGAGGGGCCAGCGGCCCCGTGCAGCGCGGGGCCCATTCGGTGGGCTCGAGGCGGTACTCCTCGAGGAGCTTGTCCAGTTCAGGGTTGATTGAGCGCCCATTGCTCGAGATACGGCAGACCTCCGAAAGCCAGACCGCGTTTTCTGGCGAAGGGTGTGCTCCTAAGTGCTCAAAGCTCTGGGCCATGCTGGGGCTAAAGTCAGGATTGAGGTTGAGGTTGGGCTGCAGGAGGCGCCCATGAGCGAATCCCAGGCCTGGCCCGAACAAGAAAACCCAAAGATACCCTAGCGAGGCGAGGGCAACTCCGGCAATCAACACGGTAGAACTCCACCCCAGGAGCCGCTTTCTGGTGCTGAGCGGGCGGGGTTCCCTCACCCGAATCGGCCGGTTCTTAAGTGCGGTCTTGAGCCATAGCCACTCCCATAGGGGTACCGGCAGCCGCGCGATGCGTCCTGCAAATCGGGCCCGTTGCAAGGCGGTCAAGACCCAGGAGTGGGGGATGTCTTGTCCCTGCGAGAGTTCAATCTTGAACTTCTCGCTCCAGGCCACCAGCGGTCGGAAGAAAAGCTGGTCATAGAGTAGCACCAGCACCAATACCGTGATGCCTGCATACACCATAGCTCGGACATCGGCTTGTTGAATGGCCAGGGCCACGTATGAGCCCACGCCGGGTAAGAACTGGGGATGATCCCGCCCCACCACGCTAATCACCTCGGAAGCCACCACAAAAAACCAGCCGCCGGAGACCGACATCATGGTGTTCCACACCAGCCCGGGCATGGCATAGGGCACGTCGAGTTTCCAGAAGCGCTGCCAGGGGGAGAGCCGGAGCATCAGGGCTGCATCCTGCAGCTCTTTGGGCTGGGTGGTGAGGGAGGCGTAGAAGCTAAAGGTCATGTTCCAGACCTGTGAGGTAAAAATGGCGAAAACCGCCGCAGCTTCCAAACCCAGCAAGCTACCGCGAAACAACCCCAAAAACATGGCGGTGGTTGCAGTCAGAAAGCCCAGAATGGGAAGCGACTGCAAAAAGTCAAGAATCGGGATCATGATCCGCTCGGCCCCGCGCACTCGAGCTGCGATAGTGGCATAGATCAAGGTGAAGCCGAATGAAAAGAGCAGGGCCACCGCCATGCGCAAGAGCGTGCGCAGGCCGTAGTAGGGCAGATTGGCCGGATCGAGCGAGACGGCGAGGTTGGGGGTGTTGGGGCCAAAAGGTACAGCCACCCCTTTGAGCCCCAGCTCCACCAGCATAAACAGGGCTATCAGGCCAGGGATAACCAGAAAGTCCCAGCGCGAAAAGGAACGATGGGGGCGTACTGATTCCGGGGTGGGAAAGATCCGGTTCACCTGGACCCTCCCAGGGGATAACGGTGGGGTTTGGGAATGGACGAACACATTGCAACCTCCTTGGTTTGGATCAGGCCCCGGAGGTTGCTTGGAACATGGGCTACACAGCCAAGTGGAAACCCCCAGGGGCGGGCTTAATTCGGCAACTACCAGGGCTTTCCACGATGGAGTGCTCTCCTTTGTTACAGGTCTGCCTTGAAAAGGGACGGTTGAAGCCCCACAAGGCGCTCGGCTACTCTAGGTTTCCAGTATGAAAAGGGGATGAAAAGCACCCCGGCAAGCTTCTGAAGGCAAGTTTTTACGCTGACGGAGCCGTTCAGCGGCCCAGGGTTGAAGTGGCATCGGAGCCCAGACGCCCAGCCTCGAGCAACACCCACGCCTGTCGGGGCTCCAGCGGGGCCAGGCGAACACACCCGTTCTCTACGGTGAATGCTTGGTGGCTCAGGGCATCAATGAGGTGAGTTCCCTCGGAAAAGCTCACCGGTAGGGCAAGCTCGCGGGGCACCCGGGTGTTGTTGAGCACTACCAGCACCCGCTCATTCCCTAGGGCTCGGTAAAAGCTGAACACCCGATCCTCGGCATAGGCCACCTCGAAGGTACCCCGCCGCAGCACGGGGTGCGCCCGGCGTAGGGCCAGCAGTTGGCGCACGCTGGCCCGAATCTCTGGCTTCCAACCCTCTGGCTCCCAGATCATCGATCGGCGGCAGTCGGGGTCGTTACCGCCCTCCATACCGTTTTCATCCCCGTAGTAAAGCATTGGGGCACCTGGGTAGGTGAGGAGGAAGGTGAAGAGGAGCTGCACGGCCTCGCGGTCGCCGCCACACTCGGTGAGGACGCGGGGGGTGTCGTGGCTGCCCAGGAGGGTCAGCATCCCCCACTCCGAACCCTCGGGCAGCCGCTCGCGCAGCAGGGTGAGGGCGCGGGCGAAGCTGTCGGCGGCCAGGGCGTTCTTGAGGAAGAAGTCGAAGAGCAGCTCCCGCAATCGGTAGTGCATTACCCCGTCGAAAGTGTCACCTTGCAAGAAAGACCATGGATCGCGCCACTCCTCGGCTACCAGGTAGGCTTCGGGGTAGCGTGTCTTCACCGTCGATCTGAGCCGCCGCCAGAAGCTGGTCTCGACCTCGTAGGGCACGTCCATGCGCCAGCCGTCAATGCCTCGCCCCAGCCAATACAGCACCACCTCATGCACAAATGCTTCGACCTCGGGGTTACGGGTGTTAAGCCGGGGTAGCCAGCCCACCCCGCCACAGGTGGCGTAGTTGGGTAGCTCCGGCCGCAGGGGGAAGCTATAGGGCGTGAACCAGCCGCGGTAGGGTGAGCGCTCGCCCTTCTCGAGCACGTCCCTGAAGGGCGCAAAGCCCATGCCGCAGTGGTTGAACACCCCGTCGAGCACCAGCCGCATGCCGCGCTTCTTGACCTCGGCTACTAGTCGGTCAAAGGTGGCGTCGTCGCCGAAGTGGGGATCAATCTGAAAATAGTCGTAGGTGTCGTACTTGTGGTTGGTGGCGGCCTTGAAGATGGGGGTCAGGTAGAGCGCGTTGCACCCCAGGTCTGCGATGTAGTCCAGGCCGTTGATAACACCCTCGAGATCCCCCCCGAAGAAGTTGTCGCGGGTGGGGGCTGTGCCCCAGGGCTCAGTGCCGGGTGGATCGTTGGCTGGGTTGCCGTTCTTGAAGCGTTCGGGGAAGATCTGGTAAAAGATGGCGTCCTTAACCCAGTCGGGGATCTGCACGGCGCTACTCCTTGAGACCGGTGTTGGTGATGCCGGCGATGAACTGCCGCTGCGCGGCGAGGAAGGCCAGGACAGCGGGCAAGGTGACGATGGTGGCGGCGGCGCTCAAGAGCGTCCAGAACACCCCGTACTGCCCCTGGAACATGGCTAGGCCCACCTGCACAGTGCGCATGTCCGGTGAGTTCGTCACGATCAGCGGCCAGAGGATATCGTTCCAGGCAAAGAGGAAAGAGAAGATCGCGCTGGCCGCGATCACCGGGGTGGACAGGGGCAGCACGATGCGGAAAAAGATGGTCAGGCGCCCGGCCCCGTCCATCAGGGCGGCTTCCTCGAGCTCCCTGGGCAGCGAGAGGAAGAACTGGCGGAAGAGGAAGATGGCAAAAGCCGAGACCGCACGCGGGATGATCAGGGCGTTGTAGGTGTCAATCCAGCCCAGAGCGTTCACCACCAGGAAGCTGGGGATGAGCGTCACAGGGAAGGGAATCATCATGGTGCCCAGTACCCCGAAGAACAGCAGGTCGCGCCCTGCGAAGCGCATCCGGGCGAAGGCGTAGCCGGCCATGGCCGAGAAGAGGGTCTGGGCGATGACGATCCCCGCCGTCATCACTGCACTGTTGAGGAAGAAGCGGGGAAAGGGCGCGGCCTGCCAGGCCTTAGCAAAGTTTTCCCACTCGAAGTGCACCGGGAACAGCAGGGGTGGCTGGTACAACGCGCTCTCAGGCTTGAGCGCGGTGGTGAGCATCCACAAAAAGGGCATGGCCGAGAGGAAAGCCCCACCCGCCAGTAACAGGTGGGTCAGCACGGCTTTCCAAGCCTTAGACATCGCCTTGTCCTCCTCGAGTCAAGCGGAACTGGATCACCGTAACCACGAAGATCAGGGCAAACATCACGTAGGCCACCGCCGAGGCGAATCCCAGCTCGCTATAGCGAAAGCCCTGCCGGTAGAGGTAGTAGCCCAGCACATCGGTGCTCCCCAAGGGTCCGCCCGAGGTCATCACATAGACCAGATCAAAGACCTGGAAGGCATCAATCAGCGCTGTAACCACCAGGAAGAAAGTGGTTGGGGCCAGTAGAGGTAGCGTGATATAGCGGAACTGCTGCCAGGAGTCCGCCCCATCTAGTTGGGCAGCTTCGTAGTAGGTCTTTGGGATGCCCTGCAGAGCCGCCAGGTAGACCACCATGTTGAAGCCCACCCGCTTCCATACCCCCACCACGACCACAGCCGCCAGGGCCCAGGAGGGATCGCTGAGCCAGGAAGGCCCCTCGAGGCCCACCTCCGCGAGCCCCCGATTCACCACCCCCTGGGTGGGGTCGAACAAATACTTCCACACCACTCCGCTGGCCACAGTGGGGGTAATCACCGGCAAGAAGTAGAGCACCCGATACAGGGCTTGCCCCCGAATGGGCTGATTGAGCAGCACGGCAACTAAAAGGCCGAGGGCCAGCGCCAACAGGGTCACCCCGCCCGCGTAGAGCAGGGTGACCCGGAGCGAGTTCCAGAACTCTCCAGAGGCCAGCAGCCGGGTGTAGTTGGCCAAACCCACAAATTCACGGTGCGGGGAAAGCCCATTCCACTCAAACAACGAGAGGTACAGCGAGTAGAGGGCCGGGTAGAAGTTAAAGGTACCCAGCACGGCTATCGTGGGCAGCAGGAAGAGCAGGGCTGTCGGTAACTCGCCCAGGGTACGCCTCCAACCTCGGTGGATAACAATGCTGGTTGGCTGAAGGCGTACCCCATTCATCAAGTCCCCCTTTGCCCTAGCGCAGCAATGGCGCGACTTCCTGTGCGGCGCGCTCGAGCGCATCCTTGGGGCTCAGCCGCCCCAACAGGGCTTCCTGCACGTACTTGGCGAAGATGTCCGAGATCTGGGGATAACGAGCCACAGGCGGACGGGGCCTGGCAAAGGCCATCGAGTCCACGAAGGGGCGCATGAGGGGGCGGGCGTTGCTCACCCAGGCCCGGTAAGCCGGGTCGTTGGCCACCGAGCGGCGTACTGGCAGGAAGCCAGTGCCACGATCCCACTCCACCTGCACGGGCGTGCTGCTGAACCAGTTGATGAAGTCCCAGGCCGCCTTGGCCGTGGCCGCATCGGCATTCTGGAAGATGAAGATCTGCTCGCCGCCCATGTTGGTAGCCGGGCGCCCGCCCGGGGCGAAGGGGAAGGCAGCGGCCCCGAGCTCAAAGTTCACCTGCTGCGGGAAGAACTGCGTCATCCACGAGCCGTCCATCACCATCGCGGCCTCGCCGCGTCCGAAGAGGCCCCATGGGGCCACAGGGGCCACCTTCTCCTTCTGCACCAGATCCACCAGGAACTGTAGGGCCTGCACGCCCTGGGCCGAATTGAAGGCCGGGGCGGTGTTGTTGGCGTTCAGGAACTCGGCCCCCGCACCCCAGAAGTAGACCTGGGTCTGCCAGGTAGTGCCCTCCCCACCCTGGGTGAAGAGCTCAATCCCCCATTTGCCGGTTTTTTCCTTGATCTGCTTGGCATATTTCAAAAGCTCATCCCAGTTGCGCGGGGGACGGTTGGGGTCGAGCCCGGCAGCCCGGAAGAGGTTCTTGTTCCAGAACAGCCCGAGGTTGGAAGCGCTCACTGGCAGGCTGTAGCGCTTGCCCTGGTAGAGTCCGTAGACCAGGGGACCGGGGAAGTAGTCGGCGAGGTTGAGATTGCTCTGGCGAATGTAGTCATCGAGTGGGGCCAGGGCGCCGCTGCGGGTGAGCAGGGGCATGGCCACCAGGTCGGAGATAGCCATGGTGGGGGTCTGCCGGGCAGTGATGGCGGTCTGCAGCTTGGTCAGTAGCTCGCCTCCGGGCACGAACACCGCCTCGATGGTGACACCGGGGTGCTCCTTCTGGTAGCGCTCGATGAGGCCCTGCAGAACCTGCCCGTTGGCTCCGTCCCAGTAGTGCCAGAAGGTGAGTTTCTGGGCCGTGCCCACGCTAAGGAGCGCGACGGCGATGGTTGCGATTGCCTTGAGCCAGTGTGCTTTCATACATACCTCCTTGACCGAGCTAGAACGTCGGGTAGATCTCGACTGTTTGGCCGCCGCAGACGGTGTAATTACCGCCCTGAGACCAGGTGGTGTCGTTAATGAGCGGCTTATACTGCACGCAAGTGCCCGCCGGGATGCGTTCGGTCTGCCAGGTCCACAGGTCGGGCCCCTCGTTGTGCGCGCCTCGGCCCATGTCCCACCACAGGGGATACTGGCTGCCACGGATGAAGATTGAGTTTCCCCAGCCGACGTTGTAGCGAACATTGACCCTAGTCAGGGTGGTGGTTGGTGGGCTGAAGGGAGTAACGCTTCCGGGCACGAAGATCGCAGCCTGTTTGGCCCCCAGCGTCACGGCGATCTGCTTCCCTGTCACCCCGCCGGATTGCACCGTGACCGTCTGGCTGGTGTCGAGCAGGTTGGTGAGCACGGTTCCCACCGTCAGAGTGCTTTCCGCACGCAGGGGGATGGTGCGGGTTTGTGGATTCCAGGCATTGGTGAATGCCGCGATCGCCTCGGCCCCGCTGGAATCGACGCGCCGGGAGAAGGCGTATACTTGGTTATCCTTCCACATCTCCCGCTGGGTGCCGCGCCGAAGGGCAATGTAGTCTTTGCGGATTTGGGTGAGGCGCTGGATGTGCTTGTAGATGTTGTGGTTCTGGTTGTAACTACTGAGCATCTCGCGGTTGTGCTCGTTGGCGATCCCCGACCATTCCTTAGGCCGGCCATCGCCGTAGTAGGCCTGCTCGGTTCCGTAGTAAACATCCGGGATGCCGCGCGCGGCGAAGATGAAGCTCAGCGCCAGGCGCAGGCGACGCCAGTCGTCGTCAGCTACGGTGAGGAAGCGGTCGCGATCGTGGTTGTCGATAAAGGTCACCAGTCGCAGTGGGTTCTGGTACTTGTAATCCTGCGCAAATAAGTCACCGAGCTTGTTCATGCTCTGGTCGTAGGCGAAGACGTCGCGGATGGTGAAGAACAGGGGGAAGTCCAGCACGCCCCACTCGTAGCGCTGATAGTCGGCGACGTAGTCCACGCTGCCTTCAAAAACCTCCCCGAAAGTGGGTTTGCCCAGGGCTTGTTCGAACTCCTGCAGGAACCATTTGGGCATCCCGCGCGCCACGTCCACCCGTGCCGCGTCGAACCCCGCCGTGTTAAACCAATTCTGGTACGCGCTGATAATAGCCGCCTTGGCGTTCGGGTTGGACTGGTCGAGGTCGTCAAGGCCGCCCAAGTCGTAATTCTCGACCTGGTACTGATTGTTCCAATCTGTGATATTGCCGTTATGGTGGTACCAGTTGGGGTTGTTGAACGGAGCTGCCGGGGCATTATTGGGCGGGTTATACGCGGTGGCCTGGGGGTCAAGGAAGTCGCCGGTGTGATTGGGAACCACGTCGAGGATCACAGCGATACCGTTGGCATGGGCCAGATTGGCGAATTCCTGTAGCTTAGCGGTGTTGCCAAAATGGGGGTTCGGCGCGTTGTAGTTATAGGTGAAGTAGCCGTGATACCCAGCCTCACCACCGTCCTTGCTCACATCCTGATCGTCAGAAACCGGGGAGATCCAGATAGCTGTGACGCCAAGATTCTTGATGTAATTGAACTGGTTGATCAGGCCCTGCCAATCCCCACCCTGATAGAACTTGAGGTTACCAGGTCGGTACTCGTTGAACCCTTGATTGTTGTTCGCAGAGTTGCCGTCGTTAAATCGGTCGGTCAGGACCATATAAACGATGTCATCCTCGTTGAAGGGTTCATAAGTGACCTGTTTTTGAACCCCCTTATTGCTCTCTCCTACATTTGGTTGTGAAGTTACTGGAGAGTTACATCCCCAGAGCAAGATACTTAGTAGAACAGCCGGTAACGTCAGCAACCACGCTCTCTTTTTTGCCATGTTCTACCTGCTTCTGGTAAACAAACCTTTACTTGAGGCCGCACTATTTGCAAGTTTTGGTTTAGGTTGATATCCTCCTTTGACCAGTGGAGTTTCGTACTACCAGGCGAGGGTTTAGCAAGCGGTGGGTCACATCGCTTGGAGGCCGTTTGATACGCTTGAGGAGCAGATTAGCTGCCAGACCACCCATAGACTCAATTGGCTGTCGTATGGTAGATAGACCATAAACTTCCGCCCAAGGCTGATCATCGTAGCCCATCAGGCGCACCTCACTGCCAACCGGGAGGCCTTTATGGGCAAATTCATCCATCAGGCCCTGCGCCAGCAGGTCACAGGTGGCAAATATATTGGCTGGGCCGTCCAATCGTTTGAGCAGCTCTTTAGCAGCCAAGCGTCCACCATCCCAGCTGAACTCGACAGTGATGATGTGTTCCTGGGGTAACTTTACTGAGTCTTCCTCCAAGGCTTGTTGGAAGCCCTTGAGGCGATCTCGGAAAACCCCGCTGGCGAAAGGGGTATCAAAGCGTTCCTCAATCATGACTACGAAGGTGGGGGCGGGGCGCTCAAGGAGGTGTTTACCAGCGAGATACCCTCCCCTAACATGATCCACGGTTACACTGTCGTAGGCGGGGTGGGCAATATCTACCAAAACTGCGGGTAAATCAGCCGGAAGCTTCCCGCCTTCGAAGAGCCGATCAGGGTTAAGGGAAGCCAGAATTAGACCATCTGCGTGGTATGGCGGGGCTGAGGGGTTACGATAACGCTCGAGGCGGCGAGGACTTAGCAAGGGGAATAGACCTGCGTCGTAGTCGTGCATGGCTAAGGCTTGATCAATGCCGTTGATGAGACGGTTATAAAAGTCGGTACCGATCATCGGCAAAATCACCGCCACGGACTGGGTTCTACCGGTGCGAAAAATACGTGCGGCATTACTCGGACGGTAGCCCAGGTGTTGGATAGCTTGCTCCACCTTGGCCCGTGTTTGTTCTGACACATCCGGGTAGTTATTGAGCACCCTTGAGACCGTACTAACAGCCACGCCTGCTAGCTGAGCCACATCCTGAATAGAAACCCGTTCGTTCATAAGCACCCATCACTACGATGATCCGTTTGGGACGTTATAAAAACGTTTCCGAAATCGTTTTTGTAAGCAAATCGTACACCTTCAATCCAGCTTTGTCAATCAACACAGCTAGTGAAATGATCGTATTTCCAAATTGTCTTCCCTAAACGCACTTATGCCTGGTGGTTGTTAGCCATCAAGATTCGTACCCTTAAGAATCGAGGAGACAGAGCATAACCCGCGGGGAATTCGTATCATCCGAACTTTCCGGCTTACATCAGGTTCCGCCGGTAGGTCAGGGCTTCGGCCAGGTGAGCTTCCTGGATGCACTCCGAGGCTGCCAGGTCGGCGATGGTGCGGGCCACCCGCAGGATGCGGTCATAGGAGCGGGCGGTGAGGGCCAGGCGCTTTGTGGCCGCTTGCAAGAGGGCCTCGGAAGCAGGGGAAAGCCCGGTGTGTTGCCGTAGCGCTCTACCGAAGAGTTCGCTGTTGGGCTTTCCCTGGCGGGATAGCATCCGCTCC
>DASTSL010000021.1:0-14428 GCA_035760705.1 Meiothermus sp.
AAGCCAGTAGGGGGCATGGCGCAAAGCGCTAGCTGCGCACCGCTTAGCCCTTTTCCCTGACGTTCGCGGGGTCTGCCCAGGGGTGTAGGGTGGGCTGTGACTACAAGTTCATCAGGCCGCAAGCCCCACCTCCTCTAAGAGGGGGGCTAGCTTGAGGGGCACTCCCCCCTGCCGGGCCGAGCGCCGGGTGGCTTCCATCAAGCACAGGGCGTAGAGGCCATCCTCGAGGTCGGGGTTTTCCAGCATCTCCCGGTAATCGCGGGTATAGGTCACCTCGGGGCGAAGCGGGCGGCACTCCTCGAGCTTTTTGGGGTCGAGGTCGCAGGCCATGAGCACCCGGGCCCGGGGAACGCGCTCGAGGGGGTCCGGCACCACCGAAGCGGCAGAGGTGACCCCCAGCGCCTTGAGCAACGTAGCGCCTTCGTGAAGGCCCAGAATGCCGATCTTTAGGGGTTCCACGGCTTCACCTCGAGCAGGGTTGACCGGAGCAGAGGGCTTTGGGTAGTCTGTGGTCAGACAGCCATACCATAGCACAACCGGAGGCCCTATGTCGGTTTACCTTGAAAACCCCATCCGGGAGCAGCCGTGAAGACGGTCGTTCCCCACGACGGCATGGTCATCGAGGAGGACACCCGGCTCGAGCGGGGCACCTACTTCTTGCCCCAGGGAATCACCGTGGCCCGCTCGAACCTCCAGGTGGATGGGGGCGGGGCGCTCTTGGTGGGGCGAGACCGCGAAGGGGTGGGGGTGCAGCTTCGGGGCATGGACGGGGTGACCCTGCGCAACCTCGACCTGGCCGCGTACCGCCACGGCATCCGGGCCGAGGACTGCCGGGGGCTTTTGCTCGAAGCCAACCGGGTCCGCCACACCCACGAACTCGAGGCCAACACCGTCTTCCTGGACATCTGGAAACCCGCCGCCGACCCCTACGGCGGGGCCATCCTGCTGGTGCGGGTACGGGAGAGCCGGATCGTGCGAAATGACCTCCAGCACCAACAAAACGGGCTCCTCAGTTACCACTGCCGCGGTCTCGAGGTGCAGGGGAACCAGGCGCACTACTCGAGCGGCTTCGGCTTTCACCTCTACGACACCTCGGACTCGGTGTTCGAGGACAACGGGGCGGATTACTGCTGCCGCTTCGAGCCCCGTGAGGGTGGGCTGCACTTCGGCCACGTGGGGGCCGACGCCGCCGGGTTTCTGGCGGTGATGGGCTCCTCGCGCAACGTCTTCCGCCGCAACACTGCCCGGCTCGGCGGGGACGGGTTTTTCCTGGCGGGTCTCACCCCGGATTTTCAGAAGCAGGGCTGCGACGACAATCTCTTCGAGGAAAACGACGCCTCGCTCTCGCCCAACATCGCCTTCGAGGCCACCTTCTGCCGGGGCAACGTCTTCCGCAAGAACTTCGCCGACCGAGGCAATTATGGCTTCTGGCTGGGGTTCTCCTGGGATACGGTGGTCGAGGAGAACCGGGTCGTTTTGAATCGCATGGCCGGGCTGGGGGTGGAGAACGCCCACCACATGCGGGTCGTGGGCAACACCTTCCAGGGCAACGGTCACGGGCTCCTGCTGTGGAGCACCCACCACCCCGACTTTGCCCGGCTCTACCCCGAATCCCTCACCAGCCACGACTGGCAGATCGAATCAAACACCTTCCTCCACAACGACAAGGCCATCCGCATCGCCGCCCTCCAGGATCACGGCATCCGGCCTCTGGCGCGGGAAGTCCCCCAGGAAGTTCCCCTCCCCTACGACCACCGCATCAGCGGCAACCACATCCAGGACAACCGGCTGGGCATCGAACTCTTTCGGGTACGGGACACGCTCATCCAGGAGAACATCCTCAAGGCCAACGTAGAGGCCGACCTGCGCGAGTCGGATACCGTGGGGACGGTGTTCCGCAACAACCTGGGAGCCAGGGGAGGCTATCTCTAAGGGTTGCGTATCGAAATTTTTTGGCGATAGGCGATAGGTGTCTTCCAGCCTGCCCGTGACCACCTCTCAAGGGGCTCGACGGATCGGCTATTGCGCCAGATAGAAACGGGTGCTAGCATACGTTCAAACACGACCTGTCAAACAGCTTTACCACCAGTGAATCCCACCCTTGGAGGAGGCAGGCATGAGAAGACCGTGGATCCGTGGTGTATTGGCCGCCAGCGTGGCCGGGTTGGGCATAGGGCTGGCCCAGCAGCAGGTGACGCTCAACGTCATCGGCTTTAAAGTACCGCCCAACGAGGCCGGCACTCCCTTAGACAAGGCCTACCAGGAGTTTATCCGCCAGTTCGAGGCCGCCAACCCCGGGGTGAAGGTGAACGCCCTCGAGACCCCCCCCGACTTCGATACCTATATCCTCACCGCCCTGGCCTCCGGCACCGCGCCGGACGTATGGAGCCAGGACGGCTCGAGCCTGGCCAAGGTGGCTGGGTCGGGGCAGCTTCTGGACATGGAGCGCTGCCGCCAGGCGGTGCCCTCCTTCAACTTCAGCCGCTTCTTCCCCAACGTGTTGGCGTTGCACCAGGGGCTCGAGAAGGGCAAGACCTACGGGGTGCCTAACGACTTCACCCCGATGGTGATGTACTACAACCCCGAGGCCTTCAAGAAGGCCAACGTGCCCATCCCCAACAAGGAAAACCTCACCTGGGACGAATTTCTGAACCTCACCCGGCGGCTCACCCTGGATAAGAACGGCAAGAACGCCCTGGATCCTGCCTTCGACCGTAACAACATCGAACAGTACGGATTCCGGGTGCGCAAGTTCCCCTTCGAGTGGGTGTACTGGCTGTGGAGCAACGGCGGCGACGTGATCTCCCCCGACGGCAAGACCGCTTCGGGCTACCTCGATTCGCCCGCTTCGCTCGAGGCCATCACCTTCCTGCGCGACCTGATGCTGCGCTATTACGTCTCCCCCACCCCCAGCGCCCTCGACGCACTCCAGGCCAACGTGGGCTTCCTCGATCTCTTCTTGCAGGGCAAGGTGGCGATCTTCCCCCGCGGACACTGGGAGTTGGTGGGGCTACGCAGCAACAAGAACTACCAGCCCGCTCGGGTGGCGGTGATGGGCAACCCCTACAAGACCCGGCCCGTCACGGTGATGTACGAGTCGGGGTTCGTGATCCCGGCCAACATCTCGCCCGAGAAGCTCACCGCCACCTGCAAGTTCATCGAGGCCGCTACTGGCCCCTCCTACCAAAACACCAAGGTGCTCACCGGCATCGCCATCTCCGGCAACCAGTCGGTGGCCGCCAACGCCATCTCCAAAGCGCCGCAGCCCGCCGTCGAACGGGCCTTCTTCAACCAGGTGCGCTATGCCCGTGCTCCCTACGGGGCCCGCTACGCGGCCTACCCGGCGGTGGAGACGGTGCTCGAGTCCATGATGGAGCGCATCCTGGCTGGGGGTGAGGTCAAGGCCGAGGTCGCCAAGGCCGTGCAGGAGATCAACCGCGAACTCTCGCGCGGACGCTAATCGCGAAATCGGCGGCGGGGACAGCCCCGCCGCCCGTTCTTTAGGGGGTGCCGTGTTCGCAGCCGCAAAAACCGGGTGGAGGGCCTTCTGGGGACGCTGGAACCAGCGCGAGGGGTACGTGTTCGTGTTGCCCTCGCTCTTGCACTTGCTGGTGTTCTTCCTGATCCCGCTAGGGTTCAGCCTGTGGCTCTCCTTTCACGATTGGCGGGGCCTCACCACCCGGAATATCCCCTTCGTGGGCCTGGAGAATTACCAATTCATGTTCGGCGATACCCGCTGGTGGAACGCGGTGTGGAACACCCTGGTCTACACCTTTGTCTCGGTGCCGTTGGGCATGGTGCTGAGCCTGTTGGTGGCCATCGTGATGAACCAGAAGATCCCCGGCATCTACGCCTTCCGGGCCATGTTCTTCCTGCCGGTGATCACCTCCTGGGTGGCGGTCTCGGTGGTGTGGCTGTGGATCTTGGACGGAAGACTGGGTCTGCTCAACTACGCCCTTTCCCTGGTGGGGATTGACGGCCCGGACTGGCTGAGCGACCCCCGCACCGCGCTCTTGGCCCTGATCCTGATCACGGTGTGGAAGGGGCTCGGGTTCCAGATGGTGATCTGGCTGGCGGGGCTCCAGGCCATCCCCAAGGAGTTGTACGAGGCGGCCATCGTGGACGGCGCCAACCGAGTGCAACAGTTCCGCTTCGTGACGTTGCCGATGCTGGCCCCCACCACCTTTTTCATGCTGATCACCGGGGTGATCGGCTCGTTCCAGGTCTTCACCCCGGTCTTCGTGCTCACCAAGGGCGGGCCTTTGGGCTCCACCGACGTGGCGGTGTACCGCATCTACGAACGAGCCTTCGTCAACTTCGACTTCGGCTACGCCTCGGCCTTAGCCTGGGTGCTGTTCGTCTTTATCTTCGTGGCGACGCTGATTCAGCTCTACTACATGCGCCGCAACCTGGGGGGGATGTACGGACGATGAGGAAGAACCCCTACCTGCTGCCCCTGCACATCCTGGCCTTCGCCATGCTCTGCGCGGTGGCGCTCATGATGACCGCCCCCTTCTTGTGGATGCTCCTCACCAGCCTCAAGACCCAGCAGGAGGCTTTCCAGTTCCCTCCTAGCCTGCTCCCGGCCAGGCCGGTGTGGGAGAACTACACCCAGCTTTTCACCCTGGTCCCCTTCGGACGGTACTTTCTCAACACCCTCGTGGTCACGGTGGCGGTGGTGATCGGGCAGCTTTTCGTGTGCTCGCTGGCCGCTTACGCCTTCGCCCGGCTCAACTTCATGGGCCGGGATACCCTCTTCGTGCTGTACCTGGCGACCATGATGGTGCCTTTCCAGGTGACCCTGATCCCCTTGTACTTGCTGGTGTTCCAGCTCGGCTGGGTCAACACCTACTGGGGGCTCATCGCCCCTGGCCTCTCGAGCGCCTACGGCATCTTCCTGCTGCGGCAGGCCTTTCTCACGGTCCCCCAGGAACTCATCGACGCGGCCCGCATCGACGGAGCCAGCGAGTTCACCATCTATAGCCGGGTCTTTTTGCCCATGAACGGCCCCTCGCTGGCCACCTTGGGGGTGTTCGCCTTCCTGGGAACCTGGACCGATCTGCTGTGGCCGCTCCTGATCGTGCGGAACCCGCAGATGCGGACTCTCGAGCTGGGCCTGGCCTATTTCCAGTCGGCGGTTCCCCAGTTCGTCCAGCCCAACTGGCCCTTGCTGATGGCGGCGGCGGTGGTGGTGATGCTCCCGGTGATCGTGGTCTATCTGATGGCCCAGCGCTACTTCGTGGAGGGGATCGCGCTGGGGAGCGTGAAGGGGTGAGCCGGTTGGCGGCGCGGCCCGACGAGGCCGGGATGAACTTCCCCGACCCGCTGGCCCTGCTCGAGCGCCCCGACAAATGGTATGTCTCGGGCGGGCGGGCCTTGCTCTATGCTCCGCCCTTCCCGCTCCACGACGAGCGGCCCGGTTTTTGGGACCCGGTGCACTACCTGCATTTCCCGCTGGAGCCGGTCTTCACGTTTGCGCTTCTGGACGAGCACGGGCGGGAGATCCCGCTACGTTTCGAGGCTCGGAGCTGGCGGCCCGACCGGGTGGTGCAGACCTACATCGCCCCCGGCCTGCAGCTGCAAGAGACCAAGGTTTTGACCGATTTTGACGCGCTGGTCTCCAGGGTAAGGGTGGAGAACCTGGGCGGTGAGCCGCTCCGGTTGCGCCTCGTCGCCTGGAGCGCTCAGCCCACCGTGGAGAACCCCAACCCCAAACAGGGTGAAGCGGGCCGGGGGATCGCCGCTGAGGTATCCCGGCCCTTCCGCTACCTGCGCCGGGGGAGCACCCTCGGGCTATCGCGCGAGGTGGTGGGCTCGCGCCAGCGCCGCCTCGAGCTGACCCTGGCCCTGGCCCTGGAGGGATCTCGCTCCTATAGCGCCAACCTCTCCCAGTCCACCGCCAACCACCCCCGCTTCGCCCTCACCCCCTTCTACGAAAAGATAGGTGCGGCAGGGCTTCCGAACGAGGAGAAGCTCTCCGGGTTGGACCTGAACGGGCTGGTCTATCTGGGGCTCGAGCGCGAGTTGGCCCTGCCCCCCTACGGGAGCCTTAGCCTGAGCGTGGCGGCGAGCCTGCACCCCGACCCCCAAACCGCCCTCGACCAGGCCGAGCAGGGCGCACACCTCCCCGACCCCGCCGCCGAGGCTGAGCGGGCCTGGCGGGATTATTTCGAGCAGATCCCCAAGTTCGCCTGCTCCGATCCCTACCTGGAGAAGTACTACTACTACCGCTGGTACGGCCTGCGGCAGAGCACCATCCGGGTCCAACAGGGCAATTACCAGCACCCGGTGGTATGCGAGGGGATCGGCTACTTCCGGCTGCCCATCAGCTACTCGATGCAGGTGCACCTGCGCGAGGTGCGCTGGATGCGTGACCCAGAACTGGCGTGGGGCATCCTCGAGACCCTGCTCGACCACCAGACCCAAGCGGGAACCTTTCCCGCCCACCTTTACCTGGATTGGAAGTCCCCTGAGGAGATCTACCACGCCGACTGGGGCGGGGCCTTCGCGGCTTTGCAGGCCGTTCACCCCTACGCCGAGGTGGGCCGGGTCTACCGGGCTCTGAGCCGCTACGCCCACTATTTCCAGACTCAGCGTGACCGGGAAGGCTCGGGCCTTTTCGACATTGTCAACCAGTGGGAGAGCGGCCAGGAGTACATGAGCCGCTACTTCGCCGCCGACGAGACCGCCGACCTCTGGCAGGACATGAAAGCCCGACTCAAGGGGGTGGACGCCAGCGTCTATGTGTACCGGTTGTTCCAGACCCTCTCCCGGCTGGCCCGGCAGGTGGCCCCGGAAGAGGCCGCGGGGTGGGAGGAAGCAGCCCGCCAGACCCGGCGGGCCTTGCAGGGGCGCTGCTGGAACCCTGAGCGGCAAGCCTTCTATGACCTGGCCCCGGACGGGCGGCAAACCGAGACCCTGAGCGTCACCTCCTTCTACCCCTATCTCACTGATCTCAGCGGGCCGGAGCACCTGGAGGGGCTGCGCCGCCATCTGCTCAACCCGGAGGAGTTCTGGACGCGCTACCCGGTGCCCTCGAGCTCGAAGCAAGACCCCTACTATAGCCCCTTCCCCGAGTGGAAGGGCAAACGCCACAACTGCCCCTGGAACGGGCGCACCTGGCCAATGACCAACTCCCACACCGCCGACGTGCTGGGCAACGCCAGCCGCCTGGATCCCTCGTTGCGCCCGACCACCGCCCTTTTCATCACCCGCTTCGTGCACATGCTCTACGAAGACCACGACCTCGTCAGGCCCAACTGCTTCGAGCACTACCACCCCGAGACCGGCCAAGCGAGCCGCTACCGCGGCATTGACGACTACATGCACTCCTACGTGGTGGATTTGCTGGTGCGCTACCTGTGCGGGCTCGAGGTGGGCGAGGGCGGGATCGCGATTGACCCCTTTCCTTTCGGGGTGGAATTCGCGCTCGAGGGCGTGTCGGTGAGGGGACACGAGCTGAACGTCCGGTTTTCGGGAAAACGCCTATGGGTCGAGGTGGATGGGCGAACCGTTCACGACGGGGCTCTCGAGGAGATAAGGGTTCGACTCGAGGGGGCCTAAGGCGGTTTGCGTTTTAGTCCAGGGAGCAGAGGATGGCAAGTAGCCCAATAGCAGTCTTCACAAAAAATGAACCGGTCGAGGCTAGGCCCCACAGTGGCCGTAAGCGGATGGCCGCTGTATGCCCCAAAGTTGCATGGGATGACGTCAGGCACACACTTGAGTAAAGCCTCATCCGCGCGGGACTTCAGGGCCCGGCTTGACAGATGGACAGAGCCGTAATACCTTCTAATAAAGTTTCATATTGTGAAAGGTTCCCACATGGTGAATCAAAGCCAGAACCAGTACGTGATGAATTCCTCCTACCGCACCCTCCAGGTGCTGCTCGCGTTCGCTGCCCCACCGCACCGCTTCACGCTGACCGAGGTGACGCAGCGGATGGGCCTGGAGAAGAACCAGGTGTACCGCTCCTTGAAAACCCTGGAAGAGGCCGGTTTCTTACGCACCGATGCCGACGGGCGTTTTTCGCTCACCCCGATCCTGGGGGTGCTGGCCGCCGCCTCCGCGGACAGCCAGCCGGCGTCGCTGGTGGACGTGGCCGCTCCCTTCATGGACCGGCTAGCCGCCGAGACCAGGGAGTCGGTTAACCTCTTCGTGCTGGTAGGCGAACTGGCAGTATGTGTGGATCGGCGGGACAGCGCCCAGCGGGTCCGGGTGGCCTCGGTGCTGGGTCAGTCGGTGCCGCTCCACGCCGGGGCGGTTCCAAAGGCCATCCTAGCCAATCTCCCCGAAACCGAGCAAGAGCGCATCCTGAGCCGATTGGCGAGCTATCCGCGCTATACCGAGCACACCGTGATGGAAGCGGGCAAGCTGCGGCAGGAACTGGCCCAAATCCGGGAGCAAGGATATTCGGTGAGCGACGGAGACTTTGACCTGGCTGCCCGCGGGGTAGGAGCCGCGATCTTCGACCACAGCGGCAGGGTGACCGGCGGGATCAGCGTAGGGGGGCCGGCGTTCCGGGTGGACGACGCGGCCCTCCGTCACTTCAGTGAGCTCATTGTCCAGGTAGCCCGGGCCATCTCGAGGCAACTCGGCTACCCCGCTTAGGGGAAGGGGCTACATCGGATAGGGGGAGGAGGCTTATGGCGAAAGGTATACGGTGGAAGTTTAGCGGTATAAGCGCGGCGTTGCTGGCGGGGGTGCTCAGCCTGGGCGGGGTGATGGCCCAGGACTATGACCCCAACGCGACCTTGAACCTGGCGACCAACGCCGACCCCACCTTGAACCCCTGGACCCCAGGGGCGGTGGTGGAGTCCAACCTGATCAACACCATCGTCTTCGATCAATTGGTGCGCTACAACAAGAAGGACCTGAGCCCAGCCCCCGGCCTGGCTACGAGCTGGAAGGTATCCCAAGACGGGCTCTCCTGGACCTTTAATCTGCGTAAAGGGGTGACCTGGCACGACGGCAAGCCTTTCACCGCCGAAGACGTGGCCTTCACCTTCAACGATGTGGTGCTCAACAAGAAGCTGGGCGGGCAAAATGCCGGCAACTTCAGCAAGGTCAAGAACGTGGAGGTGGTCAACCCCTCGACGGTGCGCTTCGTGCTCAGTGCGCCCTTCTCCTCGCTCCCCTACTACCTGGCCTATTACGCCGGCATCCTGCCCAAGCACGTCTTGGGTGACGCCGAAAACCCGCTACAAGTAGCCAGCTTTAACAAGAAGAACCCCATCGGCACCGGGGCTTTCCGGGTGGCTGAGTTCGTGCCGGGCTCCTACGTGCGTCTAGTCAGGTACGACAAGTATTGGGGCGGCACGCCCAAGATCAACTCGATCGTGTTCAAGATTGTGCCCGATCCCAACACCCAGATGGCCCAGGTCATCTCCGGAGAGCTGGACTTCGTGGGGGTCTCTAACCCCGCCCTGCTGGCCGGGGTGGAGCGCAACCCCAAGCTGCAAGTGCTGCGCCAGAGCCAGAACCTCTACTACTTCGTGGTGCTCAACCAGAACGACCCCCGCTTCCGCGACGTGCGGGTGCGCCAGGCCCTGCTCTACGCCATTGACCGCAAGGCCATGATTGACTCGGTGGTGCGCGGCTACGGGACCATCGCCACCGGCCCCATCGCCCCCTTGCAGAAGGCCTTTTATGTCAAGGACGTACCCCAATACACCTATAGCCCGGAGAAAGCCAAGCAACTGCTGGCCCAGGCCGGCTGGACGCCCGGCCCCGACGGGGTGCTGCAAAAAGACGGCAGGCCCTTCGAGATCGACATGCCCACCGGGCAGTTCGGTTATCTGGTGCCGGCCACGCTGCTGGTGCAGCAGTACTGGAAGGCCATTGGGGTGAAGGCCAACGTCAACGTGATGGAGTGGAACGCCTACATCCAGAAGATGTTCGTCAACCGCCAGTACGAGGCCACCCTGGCCTGGTGGAGCACCCCTCCCACCCCCGACGTAACTCCCTACTACGCCTCTGCCGCCGCCGACAAGGGCAACAACATCCCCAACTACAAGAATCCCGAGCTAGACAAGCTGCTCGAGGAGGGGCTCAAGGCCACCGGGGTCCAGGAGCAAGTGCTCACCTACCGGCGTTTGCAGCGCATGCTGGCCGAGCAACTCCCCTACCTCTACTTGTGGTACCCCGACATCATCTCGGTGCGCAACGAAAGGGTTGGCGGGATGGCCGACATCAATACCGCGGCGGCCTTCCAGTACTCCTCGGAGTGGTTCATCAAGCGCTAGGGGGATCTGAAGGTGACCGCTTACATCGTCCGCCGGCTCCTCCAAGGGGTGGTCGTGCTGTTTTTGATCTCGGCGGTCACCTTCTTGCTCATCAACCTGGCCCCCGGCGGCCCCACCTCGGCAGTGAGCCTGGGCCGCACCGCCGAGGAGCGCGAGGCCGTGCTCAAACAATACGGTCTGGACCGTCCGGTGCTGGTGCGCTACTTCGACTGGCTGGGCGGAGTGTTGCGGGGGGATCTGGGCAAATCCTACAACCAGGGTCTCCCGGTTTCCTCGCTGCTGGTGCAACGGATGGGCAACACCCTGCAACTGGCCCTCAGCGCGTTGGCCCTCACGGCCCTACTGGGGGTGGCGTTGGGCGTGCTGTCGGCGCTTTACAAGAACCGCTGGCCGGACCACCTGATCAGCAGCCTGGCCACGGTGGGGATGTCGGTCCCGGCCTTTTGGCTGGGTATCGTGGCCATCATCGTCTTCGCGGTGCAGTTCAAGTGGCTCCCCTCATCGGGCATCTTCACGGTGGGCCAGGAGTTCTCGCTCTGGGACCGGCTGCGCCACTTAGCGATGCCCGCCGGAGTGCTGGCCTTCACCCTGATGCCTAACGTCATCCGCATCACCCGCTCGGCCCTTCTGGACGTGCTCACCTCAGACTACGTGCGCACCGCCCGGGCCAAGGGGGTCTCGGAGCGGGTGGTGTTGCTCAAACACACCCTCAAGAACGCCCTGGTCCCGGTAATCGCCATTCTGGGCCTTATCACCACCGTGCTTTTCTCGGGCTCGGTGGTGGTGGAGAGCGTTTTTGGCTGGGCCGGGCTGGGCCGGCTCGCCATCGAGGCCGCCAACGGGCGTGACTACCCGGTGATCCTGGGGGTCACATTGCTGGTGGGAGCCATCGTGGTGGTGGTCAACTTGCTGGTGGACGTTCTCTACGCCGCCGTGGACCCCAGGATCAGCCATGAATAGCGCCATCCAGAGTTCTTCCGCCCCCTCCCGCCCGCGGAGCCGTTTTTGGCTGCGGGTCCGCCGCAACCCGGTGGGCCTGGGGGCTTTCCTGGCGATCTGCTTGTTGGCCCTCTTGGTGGTTTTCGGCCCAGCCCTGTACCGGGTAGCCCCGGACGCCACCGACCCGCTCAATATCCTGGCCGCCTCGAGCCCGGCCCACCCCCTCGGCACCGACGAGCTAGGGCGGGACATGCTGAGCCGCCTGCTTTACGGCGGGCGGGTCTCGCTCGCGGTGGGACTGCTCTCGATGCTGGTGGGGCTCACCATCGGGACCCTGGCCGGGGGCGTGGCGGGTTACTTCAAGGGCTGGACCGAGACCCTGGTGATGCGGCTGGTGGACGTGTTCATGTCCATCCCCAGCTTCTTTTTGGTGCTGGTGATCGTGACGGTCTTCGGCAACCACCCCCTGACTGTGGTGGTCACGGTAGGGATCGGCTTCTGGGCCCAGATGGCGCGGGTGGTCTACGCGGAGTTCGCCAAATACCGCGGGCGGGAGTTCGTGGAGGCTATGCACGCCCTGGGGGCCTCACACGCGCGCATCATGTTCCGCCACATCTTCCCCCAGGTGCTGCCCCAAGCTGTCGTGCTGGCCACCCTGGGGGTGGGCTGGGCCATCCTCACCGAGGCCGCCCTCAGCTACCTGGGGCTGGGCATCCAGCCCCCGCTGGCCTCCTGGGGCAACATGTTGCAAAACGCCCAGGCCTACCTCTACTCCAACCCCATGCTAGCGATCTGGCCGGGGCTTTTCATCGCGGTGACGGTGCTGGCCTTCAATGTTTTGGGCAACGCTCTGCGGGACGTGCTGGACCCGAGAAATTAGGGCTCGAGGCGGAGAAGAGCACGGTATCCGGGCGGACTCGGTATGAGAGGAGAGAATGACAAACCGGTGGAATGAGACCACACACTCGGGGCCTCCCCACTTGAGGAACCTGCGGGTGGCCGTCTACGCCTCCGGCGGAGCCCCCGCGCACCACCTGGCCCTGTTGGCCTTATGGGGGGGCCAGCCCGGGGTGATCCACGCGGAGGAGATCACCGCGGGCGGCCTCGACGGTCTCGACGCGGTGATCTTCCCCGGCGGCGGGCTCCTAGCGATGGCCGGGCAACTCGAGCCGTTGGGAGCCGAGGGAGTCGCCAAGGTTCGCGCTTGGGTCGATTCCGGGGGCACCTACATCGGCACCTGCGCGGGCTCCTGTCACCCGCTCAGGATGAGCGACCCCTACCGCGAGGCCCTACCGGCGGCGGCCCAATTTCAGATGTGCGAGGTGACCCCGCTGAATGCCGCCACGGGCGAGTGGGGCCTGGACTCGCCAGGAACGGGCCGGATACGGGTCAGGCCGGAGGATCACCCGCTCTTTGAGGGGTTCTCCGAGCCCTTCGAGATCGTCCACTACAACGGTCCCCTCTTCCCGTCGGTGCCGGGGGCGGCAGGGGAGGTGCTGGGGGCAACTGAGGCCTTCACCCCCTTCGAGCGATCGCTGGGGCTCGGCGGCGAGACTACCCTCGAGCGCTCCATCGCCCGAGGCGCCCGCATCGCCTACCACCAACCGGTGGGCGCGGGTCAGGTCATCCTGTTCGGTTCGCACCCGGAGTTCGGGGCCAGCGCCCTGCAACTGGGCTGGCTCCCCGCCTCGAGGCTGCTCGCCAACGCCCTAAAGACGGGCAGGGCGCACGGAAGCGTCAGCCCCAAGACCGGTACGGTCAGCCGCGAAACGCTATCCGAGGCCACCCGTACCGTCCGCGAGCTGGAAGAGGTGCTCGAGCGCCTGGCTCCGCTGCAGCGACACCTCCCGCCGAACACCCCGCCTTTCCTGGGGCAGAGTGGCCCCGAGCTATGGACGGCAGCCCTCCAGGAGTCCCGGCAAGTGCTCGAGCGGATGCGGCTCTGGCTGGCGAGCGGCCCGGTCGGGGAGGGCTTGGCCGCCTCCTTCCTCCTCGACAGTGCACCCCGACCCAACCAGGACTTCGGCTTCGCCGGGGTGAAGCAGCTGCTGGCTCGAGCGCTCGAGATGGCCCGTCAAGCCCTAGCCATCCCGCCCGAAGCCTGGCCCGCCTTCAGCGGGGCCTACGACGAGTTTCTCAGCCATCCCTACCATCTGGTCGCCAGCGTCTACTTGAGCGCGGGCGGCCTCATCGCCGGGGCGGCCCTCCAGGCCACGGCCTTCGCCGCGGCGAACGGCCTGCCTCTGCCGGGGATCGTGCCCCTCACGGGAGTGAATCATGCAGAAAAAGCGCTATAGCGGATACAAGTCCTTCGAGTACCTCGAGCCCGGCGTCGATTACAAGCCCTTTCCCCTGGCCAAGGAGCTGAACCGGGTGCCCAGCCAACCCGTCGAGGTAAGTGCCCAAGAGGAGGAGCGGGTCCGGCGCATCTTCCGAGAACACCTCATCATCTCGCTCCACGACCACTGCTTCGTGGCCCCCGAGAACCTCTCCGATTTCTTCGAATTCCGCCGCCAGGGCCGCGACTGGACCGGCTACGAGGGCCTCAGCGTGAGCGGTCTGGACTGCGTCTTTGACAACCTCATGAACGGCACCGCCATGATCACCTCGCGCTCGGGCTGGAAGTGGGACGACATCATCTACGACATCGGGATGCGCCTTTCGGATATCGCCCACCAGGACATGGTGGTGCTGGCGACGACCACCGAGGACATCGTGCGGGCCAAGCAAAACGGGCAGATCGCCTTCGTGGTCTCGCTCGAGGGCGCGGCCATGATCGAGAACGAACTCGACCGGCTGGACATCCTCTACGGGTTGGGGGTGCGCTGCTTGGGGATCGCCTACAGCGAGGGCAACCAGCTCGGCGGGGGCTTACGCGAGCCCAACGACGGCGGCCTCACCGTCTTCGGGCGCCAGGCGGTCAAGCGGATGAACAAGCTGGGGATCGCCATCGACATCTCCCACTCCGGCGACCGCACCTCCTTGGACACCATCGAACTCAGCGAAAAGCCGGTTTTCATCACCCATGCCGGGGCCCGGGCGCTATGGAACTCCAACCGTCTCAAGCCCGACGAGGTGATCAGAGCTTGCGCCGCCAAAGGCGGGGTCATCGGCATCGAGGCCGCGCCCCACACCACCATCACCCAGAAGAACCCCCGCCACTCTATCGAGAGCTTCATGGAACACTTCGAGTACTGCGTGGACCTGGTGGGCATTGACCACGTGGCCTTCGGCCCGGACGTGCTCTT
>DASTSL010000022.1:0-5442 GCA_035760705.1 Meiothermus sp.
AATCTGAAAACCGCTCTAAAATGGCGGGGTGGGAAGATCGCTTACCGATGCTTTTCTCGCTGCGCTGGTCGAAGAGTTCGCCCCGCCGGACTGTATCGGCGTGGGGCTGGTGGGAAGCTTCGCCCGCGGCCAGGGCAAACCCTTTAGCGACATTGACCTGGACTTTTTCGTCCCCGAGCCGCCCCCTACCCGGCCCCAGCGCTACACGCTGCGCCACCGCTCGGGCCACCTGGTCAGCCTGAAGAAGCTCACCCTGGAGACCCAGCGCTCCGAGCTGCACGAACCCCAGCACGCCATCTGGGCCGTACCGGGGATGCGCCAGATGCGGATCCTGCACGACCCCCAGGGCCATCTCCGGCAGCTCAAAGCGGAGGCCCAGGCATTCCGCTGGGAACCCCTCCAGGCCGCCGCGGATGCCTTCGTCAGCTACGAAGTCATGACCAGCGCCGAGGAAGTCCACAAGATCCTGGGTGGGCTCGAGGCGGGAACCCCCTCCCAAGTCATCTACGCTACGCTCGGGCTGGGGCTGGGCACCGCCGCCCTGATGGCGGTCCACCGAAGGCTTCTCGTCGAGAGCGAAAACCGCTACTTCGAGCAACTCTACCGGGAGCTGGGTTCGGAGTCGCCTTGGGCCAGGGCGCACCGGCTGGCGGTGGGCTGGAAAGCCGGAGCCTTCGAGCGAAGGGGCATCGCCGCTTTGCAGCTTTACTGGGAGACCTTCAAAGAGGTTCAGGAGGTGATCGAGGACGATCACCTCGAGGTCATCCGAGCGGTGTTACAAACCATCCAAAAATCAGGGTATCTGGAAACTCGAGTCTAAGATGGGGAGAGGGGTTGGCGCGTAGCGCTAGAAGAGCAAGCCAAGAGCGGTAATGGTCTTCCCCGCTCCTGGCTGGGATAAAGGCAGCGGGACCCGACGAGCCCCCTATGTTCATCTGCATCCGTCCTGGCTAAAGCGCTCTCGTATACTGTTTTTCAGCCATGCTGACCTGGCTCGACCTGCTCTCCCTGCTCACGCTGGCCCTGGCCATCGCCGTTGGGGTGCGGCAAGGGCTGCCCTTCATGATCGGGGTGCTGGTCGCCACGCTAGGTTACGCCGTCGTCGCCCTGATCCTGCCCTCGGCAACTGTTCCGGTGGCCGTGCTGGTGGTGATCGCACTCTTAGCCGGGTTCGGCGGGGCTTATCTGGCGGGCAGCCTCTCCCTGCCCCGGCTGAGCCCGCTGCTCGAGGGCCTGGCCGGGAGCGCCGGAGGGTTGGTGTGGGGTATCTTGCTGGCCCTGGCGATCTGGGTGAGCTTCCCCGCCGAGTTCGTGGCCTCCTCGGGAACCCTGCGTTACCCTTCCGCACGCTTGCCCCTGACCATCCAACGCGGCGTCACCGAGAGCCCCTTCGCCAACAACCTCTTCAACTGGGCCAACGGCCAACCGGTGATGCGCAAGATCCTCCTCCCCCATCTGCGCTGATGATTGGCTCGAGCCGGACAATCCACCCAATGCAGCCACCCCGAGGGTATTCCTCGGGGTGCAAACCCTAGAGAGTTTGACTGACGCCGCTACCGTAATTACCCGTCTCCGCAAGCCCTCAGCTTCGCTCAGACCGTGGCGCTCTTCTTGAGCTTGTCGAAGAAGTGCTTGCGGAACTTGGCGACCTTGGGAGCCACCACGAAGGAGCAATAGGGCTGGTAGGGGTTCTTTTTGAAATACTCCTGGTGGTAGTCCTCAGCGGGGTAGAACTCCTCCAAGGACGTCACCTCGGTCACGATGGGGTTATCCCAAACCTTGGCCTGCTCGAACTCGCGGATCACTTGAAGAGCGGTGGCTTTTTGCTCGGGGGAGTGATAGAAGATCACCGAGCGGTACTGCGGCCCCACATCGTTGCCCTGGCGGTTCAGAGTGGTGGGGTCGTGGATGGTGAAAAAGACCTCCAGGAGTTCGCGGTACGAGACCACGCTGGGGTCGAAGGTCACCTGGACCACCTCGGCGTGGCCGGTCTTTTTGCCGCAGACCTCTTCGTAGGTGGGGTTCTCCACATGCCCGCCCGAGTACCCCGAAACCACGTCGGTCACGCCCCGCAGTTCGTCGTAGACGGCTTCCAAACACCAAAAGCACCCGCCGCCCAGGGTGGCGGTCTCGAGATTCTGGCTCATACCCCGCTAGTTTGGCAGAAAATCAGCCCTGCGGGGGTAAGCTAAATGACCGAAAGATCCAGTCGCACGAAGAGGCAATAGACGTTGCCCAGGAGCCGTACCTCCCATCCTAGACGGGGGTTACATATCAACTACAAAGCTAAAACTTTCGCCAGCTCGTACTTTTTGCGGTTGATGTCCTTGCGCTTCTCCACGGCCTCCTTGAACGGGGTGAGGCGAATCTCGCCGTCCACCTCGCCCACTGCTACCCCGCTGGCTCCGCTCAGGAGGGCGTCCACACACCCTGCCCCCAAGCGGCTCGCCAGCACCCGGTCTATGGCGGTGGGGCTGCCGCCCCGCTGGATGTGGCCCAGCACCGTGACCCGAGCCTCAACGCCCGAGCAGGCTTTGACATCTCGAGCCAAGGCCTCCGCCCCACCCTCGTAACCGCCTTCGGCCACCACCACGATCGAAGAGCGCTTGCCCTTGGCGCTGGACTGGCTGATGACCTCGGCACAGACCGGGGCCGGGATGGGGTCTTCAGGGAGCACGATGACCTCCGCGCCGCCCGCGATGCCCACCTCGAGCGCGATAAACCCGGCGTGTCGCCCCATCACCTCGATAAAGAAGACCCGCTCGTGGCTGGCGGCGGTGTCGCGGATGCGGTCAATGGCGTCGAGGGCGGTGTTCACCGCGGTGTCGAAGCCGATGGTGAAGTCGGTGCCATAGAGGTCGTTGTCGATGGTGCCGGGAGCCCCCACCACCGCGATGTGGTGCTCCTCGAGGAGTTTGAGGGCGCCGCGGTAGCTGCCGTCCCCGCCAATGCAGACTAGGCCGTCAATCCCGGCCCGGCGGAGGTTCTCCGCGGCCTTGGCTCGGCCCTCGGGGGTTTTGAACTCCGCGCTGCGGGCGGTAAGCAGGATGGTCCCGCCGCGCTGGAGGGTGTTGGCCACGTCGCGCGGGCCGAGCAACACGAAGTCACCTTCGATCATGCCCGCGTAGCCCCGCCGAATCCCGATCACCTCGAGTCCGTGGGCGGCCCCCATGCGCACCACTGCCCGGATCGCCGCATTCATACCGGGGGCATCTCCCCCGCTGGTGAACACTCCAATTCGCTTCATTTATCCTCCGGTCGCTCAACGCAAAACGCTCGACGCCCATCGCCAAATGAAGCCAGTTTACCCACTCACGTCGGCTTTGTGTGCAAGGGTATAGGCCTCATTGCGGGAAATTCCCGCTTCCACCAAGGCCTTGACCAGATCTTTTCCGCTGAGCCCTTTCCCTTTGAAGTGCTCGAGCAGTTCTTCAGGGTTTTGCGTTTCGCGTTTAGCGTCTTGTGCCTTTGGCCCTAACACGACCACAAACTCCCCCCTGGGCTCCTGGAAGTGCTCCTGCGCGGCTTTGATGGTTCCCCGCCAGATCTCCTCGTGCAGCTTGGAGAGTTCGCGGGCCACCGCCACCGGATGCTCGGGGCCATACAGCTTCACCAGGTCCTTGAGGGTCTCCTGCAAGCGGTGGGGGGCCTCGTAGAGCACCACCGTGCGGCCTGCGGCGACCTGCTCGAGCCGGGCTTTGCGTTCGGAGCTTCTCTGCGGCAAGAAACCCTCGAAGGCGAAGCGGGCGGTGGGCATCCCCGAGGCCACCAGGGCCGGGATGAGCGCGGTAGGGCCGGGCAACACCTCGACCTGCCAGCCCTCCCCTACCGCCAGCGCCACCAGTTCAGCGCCGGGGTCGGAGATGCCGGGGGTTCCGGCGTCGGTGGCGTAGGCCACGTAGTCGTACCCCTCGAGCAAGTCCTTGGCCCGGCTTACGGTGTGCTGGTCGAGCCGCACCATCTTTTTGCTGAGGCCGTAGTGCTTGAGCAGGATCCCGGTGCGGCGGGTATCCTCGCAAGCCACGATCTCGGCCTCCTTGAGCACCCGCAAGGCCCGCAGGGTGATGTCCTCGAGGTTCCCGATCGGCGTAGGGACCAGCACCAGCCGCATAGGCTTTATCTTACGGGTTCAAGGCCCCCCGCCGCGCAAGCGTCCCCAGACTTTTCCCGCTCACCACAAGCAGCCCCACTGTTCCTTCCAGGTGAGCGCCACGTCGGGCACTGCGGGGGTCACGTCCTCGCCAAAGGAAAACTTGTCCAGCACATAGCGCAACGCCACGATTACCGCGGCGAACTCCCCCCCTACTTGCAGGGGGCTGGTGGTGGCCTGAAGCTCGAGCCGCCCGGGCAGATCCCAGGGGAGCCGGGTCCAGCCGCGCAGACCCAGGCTGGGGCGGGTGCCGAAGTCGCCAAAGACCGGCTGTGGGCCGAAGGGGATGGCCAGTTGCCCGAGGAGGCCCCAGGTTTCCTCGTCCCAACCCACCACCACCGCCGCCCGAAAACCGCCCGAGCCCAAGTAGCGGCTCGAGTCCCCCAGCGGAATCGCCAGCGAGACCCGCCCCCAGCTTTTCTCTGGCCCGGTAAAGGCCCAACCCAGCACCAAGTCGCCCAGCCCGAACACCGGGGCGGTGATCTCGCGGGGGGGCTGCCCCTGGCGGCGCATGGACAGATAGGTCTGTGGCGGGAGGGGGCTCACCGGCAGGCGGAGCATCTCGTGGATGGGGTTCAGCAGGTAGTCGAGAAATCCCCCGTAATAGAGCCGAACCGGCACCTGAACGCTCAGCTCACCCCAAGGGGTGGGGGCGTAAATCTGCGGTGTGAGGCGGATCTCCTCCAGGTCCACGGCGATCTCCCCCCAGGCCCCTGAGTCATAGGAGAGGTGGTTGGCTATAGCGGTCTCGAGGGCGATTTGGCAGCTCGAAAGCGGCGGGCGCCCCACGGGCGGCAGATACACGCCGCTGATGGGGTTCCAGACCTCGTTTTGGGCCTGGGCTGGGCTAACAAGCCCTAGAACCACCAGTAGACCGCTTAGCCCCAGCCGACGCATCCTCAGCAGTTTATCCCCCCGGTGATCCCCCCACCGATCCGGGTGAACACTCCCAAGCCATCCTCGAGGACCCCAAAAATCCAGCGTGCGGGAGCCGATTTTTCGCGGGGACATAGGGGGCTTGACAATACCCGGAGGGGTTGCTACACTACTCGGTGCTGCTTGAGGGAAACCGAGAGCGGGCGAACCTTGAAAAGGAAGATCAGCAAGCCACAAAACCCTTACCTTTGAACCACACAGGTAATCCTGTGAGCCACTATCGGAGAGTTTGATCCTGGCTCAGGGTGAACGCTGGCGGCGTGCCTAAGACATGCAAGTCGAACGGGCCTGATTTCGGTCAGGCTAGTGGCGGACGGGTGAGTAACACGTGGGTGATCTGCCCCAAAGTCTGGGAC
>DASTSL010000023.1:0-9075 GCA_035760705.1 Meiothermus sp.
AGGCCCCCCGGCATCTGCGGGCCCTGCCACAGCACCAACTCCGCGCTGAAGTTCTCGAGGAACCGCACCCCTTCCCCGTAGGTTTGCTCGAGCGCATCCCGGTGGGCCTTGAGCCGCCGGACCGTGGACGTCTCGAGCCCCTCCCGGCGCAACAGCCGCTCGACCTCTGCGATGCGCGGGAGGAGTTTACGCAGCTCGAGGCCGTAAGCGATGGCCTCGTCGAGGGGCTTGGCCAGGGCCGTCTTGAACATCCGCCGCTGCCGCTGGAGTTCGCTCAGCACCTTATTGAGCCGCTCGGCTTCGGCGGAGGGCACCCCGGGCCGCAGGAAATACAGCACCGCCGCTACCACAGCGATCAGGATCAAAACGTCGAGAAGCGCGATCATGGGGCGAGAGGGGGAGAGTGAGGGAGAAGGTGAGGGTCGGTTGCTCCCCCACCTTTAGCGCTTTGCGCCATCTCCCCCGCTCTATTTAGCTCATCCCGAGCTGTTTCTTGAGGCGGACCAGGTCTTCGTCTACGGCTTTGTCGGAGCCCAGGTCCTCGAGTTGCTTGTCGATGTCGCTCTTATCCATCTCGCTGAAGGCCGCGTGCTTGTCCTCCATGGCCTGAATGCGGTCTTCCATCTCCTCGAAGGCCTGCACGGCGGCGTGGGTGTCTACCTTGGAGTCCATGCGGCGCACGGCCTCGGCGGCTTCCACGCCCTTCTTGCGGGCGATCAGCAAGGCCTTCTTGCTCTCAGCCTCCTGGATCTTGGCTTCCAGCGCTTTGAGCTGGGTCATCAGTTGATCCACCACGCTCCGCTGCTGGGTGATCTGTTGGAGGAAGCCATCGGAGAGCGTCTGGGCCTGGGCTTTGCGCCGCAAGGCCTCGCGGGCCAGGTCTTCCTTACCGGCCCGGAGGGCCTCGGCGGCCTTGTTCTCCCAGGCGGCGATCTGTTCGTTGTAATTCTGCTGGTCGCGCTCGAGCTTCTTCAACTCGGCTATAGCCTCGGCGACCTCCACGCGGGCATCGCGCAGGGCCGTCCGCATGTCCTCGAGCGCTTGTTCGATGATCTTCTCGGGGTCTTCGGCCCGCCGGATCAGATCATTGAGATTGGCGCGAATGAGCCGGGAAAGGCGATCAAGAATTCCCATCTGTTCCCTCCTATGGGTGTTCAGTATACCGCTAGAACCTCAGGACAAAAAAGGCTCAGTGGCTATGCTCACCCTTAGCCCAGGCCCAATCGCCAGTGCAAATAATATGCTACAGATAAGCGCAGATTATGTAAAGTATTGAATATAAATGCCAGCCCTCGAGGGCAGAGGGGGGAAGCGGAAAAAGGGGCTAGGGTCTAGACCCTAGCCCCTAGACCGGTAGCATGGACGGGTGAACCCCAGCGACCTCCGCACCCAGATCCAGACTCGGATGCTCGAGGCCCTACCCCGCCCCGAGCAAGCCGGGAGGGCTGAGCTGGCCGAGTACGCCCGGCTTCTGCGCGACTACCCCGAGCGCGGTGGCAAGATGCTGCGGGGGATGCTCCTGGTGTATGCCGGATTGGCCCACGGGGCCCAACTCGAGCAGCTTTTACCGGTGGCCGCGGCGCTCGAGCTGTTTCAGAACTGGGCCTTGATCCACGATGACATCGAGGACGCCTCCGAGGAGCGCCGGGGCCGACCCGCCCTGCACCGCCTCTACGGGATGCCGCTGGCCCTCAACGCGGGGGACGCACTCCATGCCCGGATGTGGGCCATGCTGATCGAGGCGCGGGTCTCCTATGCGGTGCTGGACGAGTTCGCGCGGGTGGTGGACCTCACCGCGCAGGGGCAGCACCTCGAGATGAGCTGGATGCAGGCCCACCGCTTCGACCTCACCGAGCAGGACTACTTGCTGATGTGCGCGCAGAAGGCCGCCTACTACACCGCCGTGGCCCCCCTGCGGCTGGGGGCCTTCAGTGCGGGGGTGGAGCCACCTGCGGTCTACACCGAGGCCGGGTTGAACCTGGGGATCGGTTTCCAGATCGTGGACGATGCGCTCAACCTCGAGGGCGACCCCGCCAAATACGGCAAGGAGATCGCCGGAGACCTCTGGGAAGGCAAGCGCACCCTGATCCTGCTGCACTGGCTGTCTCAGGCCAGCGAGCCCGAGCGCATCCGGGCCGAGATGCTGTTGCGAATGCCTCGCGAGACCAAGAGCCCCGAGGAGGTAGCCTGGCTGCACCGGCGTTTGCTGGAAACCGGCGCGGTGGCCTACGCCCAGGCCGAGGCCGAGCGGCGGCTCGCAGCGGGGCTCGAGGCCCTTCGCCCGGTCCTGGCCAAGCTTCCTGCTCAGGAAGCCGCCCAAACCACGCTAAGGCTGCTGGAGAGCTTGGTCCGCCGGGAAGCCTAAAACGCGAGCCGCGCTGAGGGGCAGCTTCACCCCGGCGCGAGCGAGGTCGAGGTTCCTATTCGATCGCTTCCTTTGGCCCAGGCTCTTGCTGCGATTCTCTCCTGGGGTCAAGCCGGGTCTAACCCCGCATGTACGCCCGCCCCAGGGTGTGCGCCACCGAGAGGGCTTCGCCGTAGCGCATCCGCACCGGGCCGAGCAGGGTCAGCTCGCCCACCACCTCGCCGATCCCGATCCCTGCCTGTACCAGCGAGAACCCTCCGCCCTCCCCTACCCGCAGGTTCACGCCGCCAGGCGGGGTGAGCGGGTCGTCTTTGGGGGCCTCAAAGAGTTCGATGGCCTGCCGCACGAAGGCCGGGTTTTGCGCCTCGGGTTCGCTCAGGATCAGGCCCATGCCCTCGCGGTACTCCTCCAGGCCGCCTTGGGCGAACGCCCGGCTCAAGGCCGCGAATAAGTCGCTCAGGGCCGGGTTGGAGGGGGTGGGGAGGGCTTCGGCGGCGAATAGCCCCTTGAGGAGCCCTTCAGCCTCGGCGAGTTGGGCCTCGCTGGGCGAGAATGAAACCTCCAGGCGGGCTTCGCGTACCCGGCCCCCCTCGAGCACTGCCACCGCCAGTACCCGCCCGGCACCCAAGAGCGAGAGGTGGACCTGGAGCAGCCGGGGGGCGCGGCGGGGTTTGATCCTTAGCAAAGCCGGGTAGCGGGAGAGCCGAGCGGCTACTTGTACCAATAACACCTCCCGCCGGGCCCCGGCCCCCTCGATCACCTGCGCCAGCCGGTCCTGGGTGGCTTGAGGCAAGGGGTTGGGGGGCAAGAGCGAGAGGGCATAGGTCTGAAACCCCTGTCGGGTGGGGATTCGCCCCGCCGAGGCGTGCGGCTTGGTGATGAGCCCGGCCTCCTCGAGTTCAATCAGTTCATAACGCGCCATCGCCGGGGAAAGCCCCATCCGCTCGGCCAGCATCCCCGAAGGCACCGGGGTCTGGGTGTGGATGTAGGTCTCCACCAGCAAGTAGAGCAGTTGGCGCTGTCTCGAGGTCATCTCCTTCTAGTCTAGAACCCCAGCGGGGGTATAGGGTATAGGCTATTACGTTTGACAAACTGTGCAACTGTATTGCTTCGAAAGGTCAGATTTATGATGACAGTTCGACACTATGTGGCAATATTGCGCTTGGCGTTAAATAAGATATGGATAAATGTTCAGTATAATGTTGACAATATGCAAACCCTTTTGTACGCTCAGGCCCAGGAGGGGATCAAATGGCTATTCGGAGTAAAGCTCTGCTTGCAGCCCTCGCGCTGGGCTCGTTGGCATTTGCCGAGGCCCCCCGGCTATCGGGTGCGGACACCGCCTGGATGCTGATATCCACCGCGCTGGTGTTGTTGATGACCCCGGGGCTGGCGTTCTTCTATGGGGGGTTGGTGCGGGCCAAGAGCGCCCTCAACACCATGATGATGAGCTTTGCTGCCTTGGGCTTCGTGGGCATAACCTGGGCCCTGATCGGCTACTCGCTGGCCTTGTCGCCGGGGGGAAGCAAATTCATCGGCGACCTCTCGCTGGCCCTTTTGCATAACGTAGGGCTCGAGAACAAGGGCTCGGTAGTGGATAGCATCCTGACCATCCCTCACCTGCTCTACATGGCCTTCCAGATGACCTTTTGCATCATCACCGCGGCGCTCATCTCGGGAGCGGTCATCGACCGGATGCGCTTCCCGGCTTACTTGCTTTTCATCACCGTTTGGAGCTTTACCGTCTACGCGGTGATGGCCAAGATGGTCTGGGGCGGGGGCTTTCTGGCCCAGCTGGGGGCCTGGGACTTCGCCGGCGGGACGGTGGTGCACATCAACGCGGGGGTGGCAGCTCTGGTCGCCGCGTTGGTGCTCGGCCCGCGTAAAGACTTCGGTCGGCAGGCCCTGTTGCCGCACAACGTCCCCTTCGCGCTCTTGGGTGCGGCCTTGTTGTGGTTCGGCTGGTTCGGTTTCAACGGCGGGAGCGCCTTGGCAGCCAACAGCATCGGAAGCCTGGCCTTCGTCAACACCATGTTGGCCCCGATGGCCACGCTGGTGGTGTGGGCACTGCTGGACCTGACCCGTACCGGCAAGGTCACCGCGGTAGGGGCCGCGACCGGCATCGTGGTCGGCCTGGTCGCCATCACCCCGGCAGCGGGTTTCATCTCGCCGGGTTTCGCCATCGTGCTGGGAGCCATCGCGGCCTTCCCCAGCTACTTCGTGCTGTTATGGCGGGCCCGGAGCAAGCTCGACGATTCGCTGGACGTGTTCGCCGGGCACGGGGTAGGGGGGATCACCGGGGCCATCCTGACCGGGGTCTTCGCCCAAAAATCGGTGAACGGCGTATTCGACGGGCTAGTAGCGGGCAATCTCAACCAGGTGCTGGTGCAGGCCCTGGCCGCCGGAACCGCGGTGCTGGTGAGCGGCTTGGGCACCTTCTTGCTTCTCAAGCTGGTGAGCCTCCTCACCCCGCTCAAGGCGACCACCAAGGAAGAAGCTACCGGCATGGACGTGACCCAACACGGCGAAGAGGCTTACACCAGTGGCGAGGGGGCGATTCTGGTGGCCGACCTGCCGCAAACCGCCCTCAAACCCAAGCCCCAGGCCGGAGATTGACAGGAGAAGCCATGAAGCTGGTCGTAGCGATCGTTCGTCCCGAGAAGATCAACGAGGTGCTCGAGGCCCTTTTCAAGGCCGAGGTGCGGGGGCTTTCCATCAGCCGCGTGCAGGGTCACGGGGGCGAGACCGACGAGGTGCAGACCTACCGGGGCACCACCGTCAAGATGGAACTGCACGAGAAGGTGCGGCTGGAGATCGGGGTCTCGGATTCCTTCGTGGGGCCCACGGTGCGGGCCATCATGGCCGCGGCCCACACCGGGGAGGTAGGGGACGGCAAGATCTTTGTCCTGCCGGTGGAGAAGGTCTACCGAATCCGCACCGGCGAGGAAGACACTGCCGCCGTCACTCCAGTTTTATAATGCAATCTTGAGGTATTTACGGGTGGACGGATTGCCCGCTGACCCAAGACCTGATTGCTCGGAGCTTAACACGATGGCGTCCGTGCAAAGGCGGCTTCTGCGAGAAGTTTACGATTCACCAAACAAACCCGCCAGATTCACCCGGTCCCGCCCGTCTTCCTTAGCCCGCATGAGTGCTTGGTCGGCCTGGCCGATCCAGCCCTCGAACTCCACCTCACTCGCCGGTACCCGTCCCCCGGCCAGCTCTGCCGAAAGGGTCAGCGGCCACTCCAAAAGACCATCCAGGTTGCGCAACTCCGAGCGGATGCGCTCGAGGGCAGCGTGGGCCTCCTCGGTTTTGGTTCCATAAAGGAGCAGGGCGAACTCCTCGCCGCCCCAGCGCACCGCCAGGTCCTCCGAGCGTAAATGACTGCGCAGCACGTTGGCCAGGGTCTGGAGCACCTGGTCGCCGCGGGCGTGCCCGTAGGTGTCGTTGACCCGCTTGAAGTGGTCGAGGTCCAAGAGGGCCAGCGTCACCGGGCGGCTTTCCCGCCGGGCCTGGGCCAGCAGCCGGGGGGTTTGCCGCTCGAGTCCGCGACGGTTCAAGAGCCCGGTGAGGGGGTCGGTGTGGGCCTTGTGCTGGAGTTCGAGCAGCGCTTGGGCCTGGCGCAGCTTCTCCGCCAACAAAGGCGAGAGCACCTCCAGGCTGCGCTCGTCGTGGACCGGGCCGCTAAAATAGAGCCGGGCCTCGGTCTCGCTCTCCATCGGGAAGACCTTGACGTGCTCGGTGGGGTAGCCGACCCGGATCCCCTCACCCAAGCCCTATTGGTTACCCGCGAGGCGGGTCTCGAGCCCCACCGCATCGGGAAATAGGGTACGCATCACCTCCAGGAGTTCACCCAAGATCCTGGCGGGAACCAGGGTTTGGGTGGGTTTGGGGCTTAGTAGGTTGAGCCGCTCGAGCAAGTTGATCCAGCGCCGCAGCCGCTCCTCAGCCTGGGCCTGGAAGCCATACAAGTTGACCACCAGCCCCAGGAAGGTGGCGAACATCAAACTGCTCAGAGCGATCACTGCCAGCAGGAAGTCGGGATGATTCTCCTGGTGGAGCTCTACCGTGTAGACCACGAAGATCACCATCATGCTGACCGCGCTGATGAAGATCGCGACCGGGCCTCCCGCCACAGGACAGCCCCGGTGCCTAAAGCTAGAACTGCAAGGAGCAGTTCCGGGCCTAGCCAGTTAGGCATCGTTTAATCTTAACACGCTTATATCTCCCAGAAACTCTAAAAGCGCAAATTATATCCGGGGGCTGGCCTGCCCGCACAGCTCGGCCTGTTCCGTTTCTGGGGGCTTTAGGGTAGCCTAACGCGGTGCTCAAGGTGGTGCTGTACCAACCCGAGATCCCCCAGAACGCGGGCAACATCGCCCGCACCTGCGCAGCAGCCGGGGCCGAGCTGCACCTCATCCGGCCCCTGGGTTTTCGCTGGGGCGACCCCAGGCTCAAACGGGCCGGGCTCGACTACTGGGAGCACGTTCATTACGTGCTGCACGACTCGTGGGAAGCCTTCAGGGAAAAAGTCCAGGCTCCAGGAGCAGGGCAGGCTAGGGTCTGGGCGTTCAGCAGCAAAGCCACCCAGGACTATGCCCGGGTGCGTTACCAACCCGACGACTACCTGCTCTTCGGCCCCGAGACCCGGGGGCTACCGCAAGAGGTGCTCGAGCAGTTCTCGAGCGTGACCATCCCCATGCCGGGGGGGGTGCGCTCTTTGAACCTAGCGGTGTCGGTGGGGATCGGGCTGTTTGAAGCGCTGCGTCAGCTCCGGGTGGAGGAATAGAACCTATCGGTTATCCGACTTATGCTACGGGGTACGTAGACCCAGCCCGAACACCCCGTGCAGGGTCATGAAAAATCCCTGGGCGTAGCCCTCAGCGATGGTGAACTTGCTCGAGGCGAGGGTGAACTTGCCCTCGAGGTTCCCGGTCAGACCGATCGGCCCGCTGCCCACCGGCTCTACCGATATCCCCGCCTGGGCCCCGAAGCCGCCGAACTGGTAGTAATGCCAATCGCCATCCACGCCGTAGGCTTGCCCGCGCACCTCGGTCTCGGGGTGGGGAAGCATCACCCCCGCCCCCACCCGGCCCACCACCCGCACTGGACCGTTGACCACCGGATAGGCCAGGTTGAAAAGCAAGTAGTTGAAACCGTCGGTGACGGTAAACCGGTCGAGGATATCGGCGTTCTCTGCCGCGCCCTCGAAGTAAAGCTTGTGGTGGATTAGCTCGAGTTCATAACGGAGTCCTGCCGCTTCGCCGTACCACAGCCGCACCCCGTAGTACCAGGGATAGGTGAAATCCCGCCCCGAGAATTCGGCCCCCCTCACCACCGTATCGGGGTGACCCTGCTGCACCACGGTAAGGTCGGTGGGGGGAGTCCAGGTAAACCCCATGTAATAGACGAAGCCGAAGCCCTGGGCCAAGGCCAGACCCAGCAGCACTCCAATCACGACGATCCATCGGCGCATGATCTACTTTAGATCGGTTTTAGATCGGTCCACATGAGAGAAACGGGGTTAAAACCTTAAGGAGCTTTAGGTCGAAAGAGGGGATGCGTCAAGCGGAGAACTTGTCCGGACAAGTCAGGGCTTGGCGTACCACAGCAGTTCGTCCTGGATAGGCCCCTCGTAACCGGCCAGGTGAAAGCTCTCGAGGTAAAGCCGCTCGGCGAAGCGGTCCATGAACTGCAGCACCGAGAGCGCTTGGGTCTTGTGCTGGGCCATCGCCCGCAGCTTTCGGGTGAGCACCTCGAGGGGGATCTGGCGGATGTGGGTGGGTGGCAGCCAGCCTTCGGCGAACTCGGGCAGGGGTTTGAGCGGGGCGTAGTAGAAGAGGGAAATCCTCCGGCCCGAACGCTCCACCGCCTGTTTGACCCAGTGGTGGGTCGCCACGTGATCGGGGTGACGGTTGGAGCCGTTGGGTGCGAAGGTGATGATGGCGCGGGGGCGCAGCACCTCCAAGCGCCACAGCAGGAGATCGGCGATCTCGGGGTGATCCCCTACCCCGGCGGTGGTGATGAACCCGGCCCCGCGAGCCTCGCCTTCCCGAACCACCAAAGGCCGCGCGTTAGGGAAGCCATAAAGCTCGAAATGGCCTATTTTGAGCACCTCTACCGAACGCCGCAGCTCTTCTGTACGCACCTCGGCGAGTTTCTCCGGCTCACAAAGCCCCAGGGTGCGCCCGGTCTCGCCTTTGGTCAGGGTGATGAGACCGGTCTCGAGGCCCCGCTCAGCGTACTGGATGAGGGTTCCTCCGGCCCCGAATACCTCGTCGTCGGGGTGTGGCACGATGACCAGCAAGTCCATAGCGTTCATCCTAACCCTCGACCCTCGAGAGCGGCCTCGGTGAAACTTGCGGAAAGACCGCTATCCGTGCACGAGGCAGCCTTTATACGAAGGGTCGAGCCTGTCGCCTACCCCTTGACATATTCCCTCCCCTTTGATACCCTCTTCTTTGCGTCGCCTAAAGGTGATGCGGGAATCTTGAAAGCACAGGTTAGGAACCACTAAAGCCACAATCCCAATCCTTTGGGTAACTAATGCGGTTAAAAACCGCGTTCACTATCGGAGAGTTTGATCCTGGCTCAGGGTGAACGCTGGCGGCGTGCCTAAGACATGCAAGTCGAACGGGCCTGATTTCGGTCAGGCTAGTGGCGGACGGGTGAGTAACACGTGGGTGATCTGCCCCAAAGTCTGGGAC
>DASTSL010000024.1:0-49134 GCA_035760705.1 Meiothermus sp.
GCAGGAGGGGTTTGTCCTGAAGGTGCTCACCTTTGTCCTGGCGCACAACATCCGGCTGTTGGCAGAGAAGATGGGGTAGGTGGCAACTTGGGTTACACTAAGCCGTCGGTGGACACAATGGAGTCGGGCACAACTTTCTCCCGGATGATGGGCATTAGGTCTTGGCCTTGAGGTCGTCGGGAACTACCGTGTACACCTTGCCCGCACGTTTGAGAATACCGAACACCGCCACCTTCCCCGCCGCGCCCCGGCCTCGCCTGCCCTTGCGGGCTCGGCCGAAGTACGACTCGTCCATCTCCACCTCGCCCGCAAACGGTGTTTCATGCTTCAGCCTGCGGGCCAAAAGTCGCTGAACTTTCCAGTCGCCAAGTTTTGTCCTTCTGTTCGTCATAAAGCTGTGCCTAGACCACCCTTATCTAGGACAGCCCCAACCAAAAAACAGGGTGGGCTCTCGACTTTGCGCCAGAGCCCACCCTGTTTGACTACCTTACGCCTTCGCCTTCTCCGCCAGCATGTTCTTCAGCACGGTCTGGAGAATCCCCCCGTTCTTGTAGTAGTCCACCTCCACAGCGGTATCGATCCGGGCCTTCACGGTGAAGTTCACCGCGGTGCCGTCGGGCTTGGTCGCCACCACGGTCAGCTCCTTGCCAGGGGTGATGCCCTCGATACCCAGGATGTCGAAGGTTTCGTAGCCGCTGAGCCCCAGGGTCTGAGCGTTCTGGCCCTCCTGGAAGACCAGCGGGAGCACGCCCATGCCCACCAGGTTGCTGCGGTGGATGCGCTCGAAGCTCTCGGCGATCACCGCCTTGATGCCCAGCAGGAAGGTGCCCTTGGCGGCCCAGTCGCGGCTACTGCCCGAGCCGTACTCCTTGCCGCCCAGCACCACCAGCGGGGTGCCTTCAGCCTTGTAACGCATAGCCGCGTCGTAGACGAACATCTGCTCGCCCTCGGGAAGCTTCTTGGTGTAGGGGCCTTCTACGCCCTCGAGCATCAGGTTTTTGATGCGGATGTTGGCGAAGGTGCCGCGCATCATCACCTCGTGGTTGCCGCGCCGCGAGCCATAGCTGTTGAAGTCGGCGGGTTCTACCCCGTGCTCCATCAAGTAGCGGGCGGCGGGGGAGTTCTTGGCGATGTTCCCGGCGGGGGAGATGTGATCGGTGGTGATCGAGTCGCCCAGCACCAGCAAGGCCCGCGCCTCCTTGATGTCGCTGATCTCGCGGAGGGCGGTGAGGTTTTCAAAGAAGGGCGGGTTCTGGATGTAGGTGGAGGCCGGGTCGAACTGGTAAAGCATGCCGGTAGGGGCCGAGAGGGCCTTCCAGCGCTCGTCGCCCTCGAAGACGCTGGCATACTCACGGCGGAACATCTCGGCGTCGAGGGTGCGGTGGACGGTGGCCTTGATCTCCTCCTGGCTGGGCCAGATGTCCTTGAGGAAGACCGGCTTGCCGTTGGGATCGTAGCCCAGCGGTTCGCTGGTGAAGTCGATGTCCATGCGGCCCGCCAGGGCGTAGGCCACCACTAGCATGGGCGAGGCCAGGTAGTTGGCCTTCACGTCGGGGTTGACCCGGCCCTCGAAGTTGCGGTTGCCCGAGAGCACCGCCGCCACCACCAGGTCGCCCTCCCTCACCGCTTTGGAGATCTCCTCCGGCAAGGGGCCGGAGTTCCCGATGCAGGTGGTGCAGCCGTAGCCCACGGTGTGGAACTTGAGGGCTTCCAGGAAGGGGGTGAGCCCGGCGGCATCCAGGTACTCGGTCACCACTTTGGAGCCGGGGGCCAGGCTGGACTTGACCCAGGGCTGGGTCTCGAGGCCCGCCTCCACCGCCTTCTTCGCCAAGAGACCGGCTCCCAGCATCACCGAGGGGTTGGAGGTGTTGGTGCAACTGGTGATGGCCGCGATCACCACTGCGCCATGCCCGATCTCGAACTCGTCGCGGCCCCGCCGAACCGTCACCTTTTTATCGAGCTGGTCGGGTTTGAGTCCGAAGCCACGCTCACGCACGTCCTTGGTGAGGTGCTCCTGGAAGCTCTTCTTCACCTCGCCCAGGTTGACCCGGTCCTGCGGGCGCTTGGGTCCGGCCAGGGCCGGTTCCACGGTGGAGAGGTCGAGTTCCAGGTACTCGCTGTAGAGGGGGAACGCGTCGTCGGTGCGCCAGAGGCCGGTGGCCTTGGCGTATTGCTCCACCAGGTCCACCAGTTCGTCGGAGCGCCCGGTGAGCTTGAGGTAGGCCAGGGTCTCCGCGTCGATGGGGAAGAAGCCCATCGTCGCGCCGTACTCCGGCGACATGTTGGCGATGGTGGCGCGGTCGGCCAGGGGCAGCTTGGAGACGCCAGGGCCGTAGAACTCCACGAACTTGCCCACCGCCCCGTGCTTGCGGATCATCTCGGTGACACGCAGCACCAAGTCGGTGGCGGTGGCCCCTTCGGGCAACTCGCCGGAGAGCTTGAAGCCGATCACCTTGGGGGCCAGCATGTAGTAGGGCTGACCGAGCATCACCGCCTCGGCCTCGATCCCGCCCACGCCCCAGCCCAGCACCCCCAGGCCGTTGATCATGGTGGTGTGGGAGTCGGTGCCGACCAGCGAATCGGGAAAGGCGTAGACTTTGCCGTCTTCATCCTTCTGGCTCATCACCACGCTGGCCAGGTACTCGAGGTTCACCTGGTGGACGATGCCGGTTCCCGGCGGCACCGCGCGGAAACCCTTGAGTGCGTTTTGACCCCACTTGATGAGCCGGTAGCGCTCTTCGTTGCGAGCGTACTCGAGTTCCACGTTCTGGGCGAAGGCGTAGCTGGTCCCGAAGAAGTCCACCTGCACCGAGTGGTCAATCACTAGATCCACCGGCACGGTGGGGTTGATCCGCTCGGGGTCGCCACCATTTTTGGCGATGGCATCGCGCATCGCAGCCAAATCCACCACTGCCGGAACCCCGGTGAAGTCTTGCAGGATCACCCGGGCGAGCATCAGGGGTACGTTGATCTCTTTGGAGTCGGGCTGCCACTTCGCCAGTGCCACTACGTCGTCCTTGGTGACTTTGTAGCCATCCTCGTTGCGCAGTAGGCTCTCGAGCATCACCCGGATCGAGAAGGGCAGCTTGGATACCTCGGCGATGCCTTGTTTCTCCAGCTCTTGAATGTCGTAGTAGTGCACCGTCCCCATCCGGGTGGAAAGGGTTTTGCGTGCGCCGAACTCATCTCTGTAGGCCATAGAGGCTCCTTTCTGGGTCTTATCGGGCATGAACCAGCCGGGAAAGCGGGTGGCGGTTAGCTAGTTGCCTCGAGCACGAAATATCCCCAGTTTACCCGAGCTTCTTCTGGGTAAAAAGACTTGGGGAAACGGACGCGCCGTTGGAGTTTTAGGGGCTGGTTTGCCTGCCCGGGCGGGTGCGCCCTGCCTCAGACAAAATCCATTGTACGCTTTTGGCGGCTTTTGATGCAAGGCTATAGCATCCCTGCCAAAAACCCCTGCTCCCGCACGGTGCGGATCAGGTCCATTACGGTGAGCCGGTGGGCGTCATACTCCACCTCGACTTGGCCTAAGCTGGTGGCGACGGCCTTGCCCACGCCCTCGAGCTTGCTCAGGGCGATGACGATCTTCTCCATCTGCTCTTTCTGGTCCACCCCGCGAACACCGATCAACACCCGGTTCATCCCGATACCACCTTTCGCTAGAAGGTTCGAAGCTTGATAGGCTGCTTCATCAACAGCGTCTATTCTAAGACACCCCGCACCTCTCCCCGCTGACCCCGGCTCCCCAGCACCCGTACCGCCAGGATCTTCGGCCCCAGCACGAAGGAGTGCGCCTCGAGCGCCGACTTTAGCTCAGCATGTGCGGGGTCCAGGTGCAACGCCACCTCGTAGACCCCGGCGTCGTAGGCCGACTTGACCACTGCACCCAGCAGACCCTGGTAGACCTCCTGGGCGTCGGCCTGGATGCGGGTGAGGAGCACCGTCACCTGGTCCCCCTGCCAGAGGGCTTGCCCCAGGACGAAACCCACGATTCGCCCCTCATCCAGGGCCATAAACGAATGCCCGCTCCGGCTGAAAAATCGCAAGGCGGCGGGGGTGCAGCGGTAAACGTGGGGGGGTTGCTCGCCCAGCTTGGCTTTTTCGTAGGCCTCGAGCCCCGCGAAGTCGGGTTCGGCAAAGTCGCGGAAAACCATAGACCCATGCTAAGTACCCCAGGGAAACTGAGCAACGTGGACGAGTTCAGCTATCCCCATTCTGTTGTCCCCATGCGAACCTACGCTTCCAGTGGGGGCCCCAGACAAAGAAAAATCAGTGGGCGGGCACTTAAACGCTCGCGGAGGGAGCAGACGGGGCGGTGGGATCCGCCCTCGAGCCGCGCTGGAACCATAGGTATTCGGCAGCGAGAAGAAGGGCCGCCAGCAGGGCCAACCAGGGGCTCAGCTCGAGCACGAAGGTCGGCGGGAGGGGGCGGCTGGGTGCTGGGCGGGGGAGCAAGGTCTCCTGCGGGCTCAGCAGACCCTGGCGGATCTCGCCGCGCGGGGCGATCAGGTTATAAAGAAGCACCGGGAAGGCCGGGAGGTCGCGCAGGGCGGCAATGGGGGGCAGGTAAACCCCGTTCGGGCTGTACCATCCCAGGATTTCCCCGCCCTCGCCGGTGAGTAGGGGCCGCCAGCCCTGCGGAGCCCTGGGCGGAACCAGGAGCCGGAAACCCACCAACTCCACCCCGCGCAGGTAGGGCAGGGTGCGCTCGAGGTCCAATACGGTGGCTTCCCCCTGGGCCTGGCGGGCGAAGTACACAGTGAAAATCCCGGGCGTTCCCTTGGGCGTACCGACCTCGAAGCGGACCTCGGGGTTGGCGGGGGCTCGAGCCGTGCCGAGCAGGGCCAGCAGGCGCTCGAGGGCCGGGGCCGGTTCCGAGAGGGCCACCCGTACCGCCCGGCGGCTGAAGGAGGCCTGGTTGTCGAGGGCGAGGACGTCGTTCCCGGAAACTTGGGCCTGGACGGTGAGGGAGGGGACCTCGAGCGTGGCGTAGCCCCCGGCGGGAACCTTGAGCTGGTAAAGCCGTCCGTTCACCCTAACCCGGCCCTCCCACAGCCGCGGCCCGCTGTTGGCCAGGGCCAAAAACCCCGGCCCGACCGCGGTGATGCCCACGTTCTGGCCATTTCCTCCCACGTTCAGATAGCCTTCCGTCCCTAAGTCGGGGCCATCGGAGGCCACCAGGACCGGCGCGCCGGCCAGGAGCCGGCGGCCCAGGGCGATCGCGGCTTGAAGATCGGCCTCCGGGTCCCCCGCCCGAATCCCCGCCAGCTCATCCAAGAGGGTTCGCCCCAGGGCCGGTCCGAAGGCTTGGGGGCGTTCCCCGGCTCGGATCAGGACGGCATTGGGGCTCGAGGCCAGCCGCTCGCGCACCTGCTGTTTGGCGGCTTCCAACCGGCTCGGGGTGAGGTCGCTCGCGGCCATCGAGGCCGAGGCGTCGAGTACGATCACCACCGGCCCGGGCCGGTCGAGCCGGACTTGGGGACGCGCAAGGGCCAGCAGCGTAAAGGTCGCGGCGAGCAACAAAAGCAGCAGGCGCAGGTCCAGCCTGCGGCGGGCTCGCCCCTGGCGTTTGGCCTTCTGCCACAGCCACAGCCCCGCCGCCTTACGCTCGGGCGGGCGACGGCGGCGGTAGAGCCAGTACACTAAGCCCAGCACCACCGGCAGGGCGAGCAGAACGAGCGGAGCCAAGAAAGCCATCTACCTCGAGGATAGCTTGCCCCGGATTCGGCAGATGAGGATAACCGAGTGATCGGGCGGTCTTATCGGGAGGGAATGCATGAAGCGACGTTGGACGATGGGGTTGGCGCTGCTGTTGGTCGCGATCGGCTGGGCTCAGGCCGCGGGGTTCTCGGTGCGGGGGGCTTTGCGCTATGACGGGGGCGGGTTTGGGGCCGAGGGGGAGGCCGGGTTCGGCCAGAAGCTCAGCCCGCAGCTCGAGGTCGGGGCCAAGCTGAGCTTGCGGGCTATCCCCTTTAGCGACCCCCTGATCCTGATCGTGCCGAACGCCTTCGCCGAGTACCGCTCGAGCTTAGCCGAAGGCGTACAGGGCGTGGGCCGGGCCGAACTGGGCTTGGGGATCCTGCCGCAGCTTTTCCCCCGGGTCTACCTCAGCGGCGGGGTGGACGCCCGCTACAAGCTCGCCGACCTGGACGTCTTCGGGCAGGCCCGGCTGAACTTCGACTTCATCCCCACCAACCGGGCTACGCCCTCGCTCTCGGGCCGCTTCGGGGCCATCCTGATCCCCTTCGTGCCCTACGCGGGCGGGGAGTTGGGCTATAACTTGGTCAGCGCGGCCTCGAGCCTCAACGTCTTTGTCGGCAGCCTGCTCTACCTCTCGCCGCAGTTTTTCGTGGGGCTCGAGGGCGGCTTCAATAACGGCGGCTACCTGCGTTTAGTGGCCGAGTTCGACGAGCGCTAGCCGGTAGGCTTCTTGCTGAGGTCGCGGATGGCTGATAGCTAAGGCAACCCCGCTATGTTCGTAAGCCGTCCCATCTACGGCGAACTCGAGTATCTCACCCTGACGCGGCGGGACCCCAGCGGCCCTGTCCGTCAGGTGCGGGCCGTACCCGGTAATCCCGAAGAGGGGAGGCTTGGGCAGGTCATCACCAACGACGTTTTCTGATCCCTTTATGCGGGGGGCCCGGGGGCACTCCTCGCTGGCGCTCGAGTAAAATCCCCTCTCCGAGGAGAGGGGTCGGCACAAAGCGTGACGGATGAGTATGGTTTACCACTTGATGTTGGAGAAGGAACGGCTGACCAGGGTATTGCCCTCCACGGTGGCGTAGCTGATCCCATCGCCAAACCGCTTGAGCACACTCACCATGAAGTCTCCGATCCGCTTGTTCAGCTCGCGGGCGCGGCGGGCCTGGGCCGGGTTCCCGGCGGGCAGTAAGGTGTTTTGCAACAGCTCCTCGACGTTGGGGATCTGGGTGGCGGCGGCGTCGCTAAAGCCGTAGCTGACCGCGCTGGCAGGAATCGCCTGGCGGGCCTGCTGGAAGCGGGCGTTCTCCTTCCAGGTGGGGTTACCCAGACCCTCGAGGGCGGTTTTGCTGGTAGCCAAGATCAGCCGGTCGGCGTCGAAGCGGTAGTAGAGCTGGCCCAGGATGCCGACCTCCACCGCTTTGAAAGCGCCCTCGTTACCCACTACCTTGAACCCGCCCTTGCCCTCGGGGGTGGCGAACGCGGCCACGTTTTGCAACAGCCCCAGCAAGTTTGCCTCGGCGGTGGAGGGGTCCAACACCTCCACGAAGAACAGCGCATCCCCGAGCTGGGGCAGGGCATCGGTGCGGGCGGCAGCCATCTGGCCGGTGGGGGTGTTGAAGGTTACCTGCGCTACCCGCTTGCCAAAGGCCGAGAGGTCGAGGTTGAGGTTGAAGTCCAGGTCGCGGGACAGAGCCCCCAGATAGCGGGCCAGGCCGGGGATGTCCACGACGCTGCTGCTGGCGGAGATGCCCTGGGGGAAGTCACCCAAGTCCCAGGGCCGATCCTTGGGCAAGGCGATACCGGTGAGCTGGGGGTCCACCCCGGGGACGAATTCCAGGCGGGTTTCCTGGTTGACCCCCTGGGGGGTCAGCTTCAGCGAGAAGGTGAGGCGTTTCACCGCGGAGAGCGTGAGGCCCACCCGGGGGGGAAGCTCGAGCTGGTTGGCGAGGTTCTTGGGCACCTCTGCCCAAAACACGATGTCCCCGCTCGCCGGGGCCTTGAGCCCGCGCTGGCTGCGGATAAACCGCTCGAAGGCGGGGGGCGAGGCCAGCAGCGCCAGATCCTTGCTCAGCCCGGTCACCACCCCGTCCTGAGTGTCCACCTGCCAGCCATTACGGTTTTTGGGCTTGCGCAGTTCTTTGCGTAGGCTCTGGAGGGCCTGGGCGGTGGGTTTGGCCATCACGAAGAAGTCCCCGGTGGGATAGAAGGCTGCCGCGATCCCCCCGCTCAAGAGCCCCAGCAACTCGGGGTCGAGGGCGGATTCGCGGGCCGAGCGGCGCAACTCGGCCTCGAGCCCGCTCCTGGCCCAGTCCTGGGCGACCCCGCGCAGTTGGGGGCTTTTGGAGAGATCGTTGAGCGCGAACCCGGCGATGGCCCCCGGGGGGGCTAGGCTGACCAGGTTCTGGCTTAGGGCAGGGGAGAACAGTAGAGCGAGAACGAGCCCGATGCGGAATAGTTTCATAACCCCTTTAGTGTACGGGGCGGCTCGCCCCTTGGCGGTGATGGGCGAACCCAGGAGAGTGCTGAACGGCGAACGCTAGAAAAAGCCCCCCTCATAAAGGGAGAGGGGGCTGCCCATCACGGCAATGGGATGGTCTTCGGCGTACGGCGTACGGCTTGTTCAAGCCGTCTGCTGCCGCTGGGCGACCACCTTCTGGGCTAGGTGCGGCGGGACCTCCGCGTAGTGGGAGAACTCCAGGCTGTACGCCCCGGTGCCCTGGGTCATGCCGGAGAGGACCCGGCTGTACTCGAGCAATTCCGCTAAAGGAACTTCTGCTTGTACCACCGCTAAAGCTCCGTCTTGGTCCATCCCCAGCACCCGGCCCCGGCGGCTCTGAAGGTCCGAGAGCACGTCCCCCACCCGGTCCTGGGTCACGAACACCCTGAGGTTGTAGACCGGCTCCAAAAGCACCGGCTGGGCTTGGGGGGCGACGTTTTTGAAAGCCAGCGACCCGGCGGTCTGGAAGGCCATGTCGGAGGAGTCCACGTCGTGGTAGGAGCCGTGGTAGACGATGGCCTTGAAGCCGATCACGGGGAACCCGGCCAGCACCCCCTGTTTGGCGGCCTCGCGGATGCCCGCCTCGATGGACTCCTGGTACTTAGTAGGGATCACCCCGCCGGTGATGCGCCACTCGAAGGTGTACTCGGGGGCGGGCTCGAGCCGTAGCCAGACATCGCCGTACTGCCCGTGGCCTCCGGTTTGTTTCTTGTGCTTGCCTTGGCCCTCGGCCACCTTGCGGATGGTCTCGCGGTAGGGGATCTTGGGCAGCTTGAGCTGGACCTTCACCCCGTAGTCGGCCAGGCGTTCCTTGGCGGTCTCGAGGTGCAGGTCACCATGGCCCCACAAGAGCATCTCGCTGGTCTCGGGGTTGCGCTCGAACTTGAGGCTGGGGTCCTCCTCCAAGAGCTTGCGCAGGGCCTCGCCGAGCTTGGCCTCGTCGCCCTTGTTCTCCAGGGAGAGGGCCATCATCACGTTGGGGTCGGGGAGCCGGGCGAAAGGAACCTCGTCCGACTCGGGGCGGTTCCCGGTCCAGAGGATCATCCCCCGGTGCAGGCTTTCCGCCTTGGGGATGGCCAGGATGGTCCCGGCGGGGGCCTCGGAGAGCTCCACCAGATCCTTGCCCTTGGCGGTGTAGAGGTGGCCCAGCTTGACCGCCCCGCCCTCGGATTGCAGGGTATCCCCCGGCTTGAGGGTTCCCCGGTAGAGCCGGGTGAATGCTACGTGGCCGATGAAGGGGTCCACCTGCACCTTGAAGACCTTGCCCAGACAAGGACCCTCCCCGAAGCGCTCGGTGGGAGAGGGCAGGGCTTCCAGGAACAGGTTCAAGAGCAAGTCCAGCCCGATCATCGCCCCCGAGGAGCCGATCGCTACCGGGTACACCAGCCCCTTGCGCACCGCCTCGTGGAAGGCTTTGGAGAGCCCTTCTTCGTCTACCTCTTCGCCGCCCAGGTATTTCTCCAACAGACCCTCGTCGGTCTCGATGATGGCTTCGCGGGCTTCGTTGCGGTACTTCTCGACCCCCTCTTTCTGATCGCCGGGAACCGGGATCTCCTCAGGTTTGCCGCCGGTGTAGCGGTAAGCCTTCCCGCGCAGCACGTCCACCAGCCCGACCCACTTCCCACCCTCGTAGATGGGCAGGTGCGCCGGGAGGATGTGCCCCAGCGTGGAGCGCAAATCCTCGAGCAGAGCGAAGAAATCCCCGCCCTTTTCGAGCTTGGTCACCACCACCATGCGGGCCACCCCCAGCCGTTCGGCCACCGTCCAGGCCCGCTCGGTGCCGATTTGCACCCCGGCTTCCGCTGAGACCGCCACCACCGCGGCGTCAGCAGCCTCCAGCGAACCACGAATCTCCCCCACGAAATCGGCATAACCGGGGGCATCCAGCAGATAAATTTTGTGCCCCTGGTACTCCAGGGGCAGTACGCCGGTGCGAACCGATACCCCGTGGGTTTTCTCCTCCGGGGTGTAGTCCGAGGTGGTGCTGCCCTCTTCGACCTTGCCCATGCGGTCCTTACCCCCGGTGTAGACCAATAAAGCTTCACCGAGGGTGGTTTTGCCGCTGCCGCTATGCCCGACTAGGGCTAGGGTGCGAATCATTCTTAGACCTCCTTCGTGGGTACAGTATAGCCCACAACGCCGGGAGCATCAGTCCCTACCCAGAACTGATGGGAATGTGGTAGGGGCCGCGGGTTCCAGATGTGGGCCTACCCCCGATCCGGCGGACCTGGAGGGGGGTAAGATTACGCCATGGCAAGAAAGATGGCCAGCAATTCCGCGAACACTTATTTCTCTCCGGAACTCTTCCACTTCCTCCTCGAGCTGCGCTACAACAACCACCGGGCCTGGTTCCAGGCCAACAAATCCCGCTACGAGGAGCAGGTCCGACAGCCTTTCATTCGCTTCATCGAGGACTTCGCCCCGCATTTGGAGCGCATCAACCCGGCCTTCACCGCCGAGGCCAAGAGCCTCTTCCGCATCTACCGCGACACCCGTTTCAGCCACGACAAAACCCCCTACAAGACCCACGCCGCGGCCCAGTTTCGCCATATCCTGGGCCGGGACGTTCACGCGCCGGGGTTTTATCTGCACCTCGAGCCCGACAATTGCTTCATCGCCGGGGGCATCTGGCTGCCCGAGGCCGAGCCCACCCTGCGCATCCGCCAGGCCATCGCCCGCTGGGACCGCCGCTGGATGGCCTTCAAAAAGGATGGCCCGCCGCTCTCCCAGGAGGACAAGCTCAAACGCTCCCCCAAGGGTTTCGACCCCTACCACCCGCTGGTCGAGGACCTCAAGCTCAAGAGCTTTATCGCCGGGGTGGCGTTCAGCGAGGAAGAGGTGTGCTCGGCGGATTTTTTAGGGAAGGTCAGCCAGGCTTGCCAGCGCCTCAACCCGCTGGTGGACTTTTTGTGCGACGTGCTCAAGCTCCCCACCGTCGAAGCGATCGAAGCATCCGAGGTAGGGTCTTAGCGCACCCCCTGACTACTCGCGTGCTCTCTGGCTGCCCGAGGGGCCACAAGCCGCGAGCTTTTGCCGTTCAGCGTTTCGCCTGAGCCGCGCGATGCGCCCGGTAAACTAAACCCCATGCTGCGTGTTCCCAAAGCCCTGCTCGAGTCCACCTGGCGACACCTCCGGGCGGAGTCCCCCCGCGAAGGGGTAGGTCTTTGGGCAGGCCGTCTGGGTTTGGTGACTCGGGTCCTTCCGCTGCCGAACGTGGATCCCAGGCCCCATCAAAGCTACGAGGCCGACCCGGCAGAGCTTTTGCGGGCGCTCGAGGGGCTTGAGGCAGCGGGCCTGGAAGTTCTGGCCATCTATCACTCGCACCCCACCGGCCCGGCCCGGCCCAGTCCCACCGATAAATCCAAGGCCTACTGGCGGGTTCCCTACGTTATCTTCGCCATCGAGTCGGGCCAGGTGCGGGCGTATCGTTTACCGGAAGGGGAAGAGGTGGGGGTGGAGGTTGGGGAGTGAATAAAAACGCAAACGGCTCGAGGAGGCGGTTAGCCGTTAGCTTTTCCCACCCACAATCCCCACTCCCCGCCCAGCACACCCCGGCTTTTCAGATAGTCCCGGACGGCTTTTTGCCCCTCGTGTAGGGCCTTGCGGAAATCGGCTTGGCCCAGCAGGTACACCAGGCTCGCCAACTCCCCGATGACGGTAAAGCCTCGAGCCCCCTGCTCGTGTTGCCAGAGCTGCCGGGCGGCCTGCTCCGAGGCCCGCCAGGGGATTTTCAGGTAATGCTCGGGGCCGTGATGGGGCTTGAGCTGGCTCAGATAGGCTTTTCGCTCCGATCCTTTGAGCGCGGGGATAGCCCCTGGCTTGCAGTAGCGGGCCTCGAGGTCGGTGAGCACCCCGCGACAGGCCAGAGGGCGGTGCGCGTAGGCCGAACAGGTCCCGTCCTGGGTGAGCAGCGGGCAGGGATGGGCCTCGAGGAAGTAGCGGGTAGCGAAGTCGGGGGTGTATTTCTCGCGGGCAATCCGCTGCAATCGCTCCTGGCCTACGCCCTGGACGCGCTCGAGGACCTTCGGGCTCAGATGGCTCCGCAGATATTCGGCCTCGGCCAGCGAGAGGGTCACTAGGGCGTGGCAGCAAAACGCACAGCCTTTGCGGCAGCTTATACCAAGCCCCTTACCGGACAGGTAGCCTGTGACCCGCCGGTCGAGCTGATCGTGGGCGTTTTGCACGGCTTCAGAAAGGTAAGTCGTTAGGTATTTTTTCACCCATAGGCCAGTCTAGGGCGCTGTGCTAACGGCATCCCAGGTGCAGCTTACGGTCGGTTCGCGAAGCGCGGCAAATACTCAATGGTAAGATGCTCTTTGGCTTATGAATGTACTCGGACGGATTACCGCTATGCCTACCTTGCCTGCGCCCCTCAAGGGATTGCGCGAGGTGGCCTATAACCTCTGGTGGAGTTGGAACCCCGAGGCCCAGCGCCTCTTCGAACAGCTCGATCCCGGCAACTGGAAGCGCTTCCGTGGAAACCCGGTCAAACAACTCCTCGAGACCGACCCCGACCGGATCTCCACCCTGGCCGAAGACGCCTCCTATCTGGGTCATGTCGAGGTGGTGGTCGAGAATTTCCGCAAATACCTCTCGAGCCGCCCCAAATCCACCACGCCGTTGATCGGTTATTTCTCCATGGAGTTCGGTTTTCACGAGTCGCTGCCGATCTACTCGGGGGGCTTGGGGATCCTGGCCGGGGACCACATCAAAGCCGCCTCCGACCATGGGCTGAGCCTGGTTGGAATTGGCCTTTTCTACCACCAAGGGTACTTCCGCCAGGAACTCTCCCCCGACGGGCAGCAAAAAGAGGTCTACGACGAGCAGCACCCCGAGGAACTGCCGCTCACCCCGGCGGAGGACGGCGAGGGCAAACCCCTGCGGATCGGGGTGGAGTTCCCCGGGCGCACAGTATGGGTGACGGCCTACAAGGCCCAAGTAGGCACCATCCCGGTCTACCTGATGAGCACCAACCTGCCTGAGAACACCCCCGACGACCGCTACCTCACCGCCCGGCTCTACGTGCCGGGGCAGGAGATGCGCATCCAGCAGGAGATGATCCTGGGGATCGGCGGGGTGCGGATGCTGCGGGCTTTGGGGCTGGCCCCCACGGTCTGGCACATGAACGAGGGGCACGCAGCCTTCATGGGCCTGGAACGGATGCGCGAGCTGGTGGCGGCGGGCAAGTCCTTCCCCGAAGCTTTGGAAGCGGCGGCCTCGGGGGCCCTCTTCACCACCCACACCCCGGTTCCCGCCGGGCACGATTCCTTCCCGCTGGACCTGATGGACCGCTACCTGGGCGGCTGGTGGGACAAGCTCGGCATCAGCCGCGACGAGTTCATGGCGCTGGGCCTCGAGCAGAAGTCCTGGGGCCCGGTCTTCTCGATGTCCAATCTGGCCCTGACCCTTTCGCGGGCCGCCAACGGGGTCTCCCAACTGCACGGGGAGGTCTCGCGCAACATGTTCCGCCACCTCTGGCCGGGGCTCGAGCCGGAGGAGGTGCCGGTGGGCCACGTGACCAACGGGGTACACACCTGGACCTTCCTGCACCCCGAGCTGCTCCAGCTCTACCGGCAGCACTTCCCCTTGCAGTGGCGTGAGCGGGTCGAGGACCCGGCTCTTTGGCGCACCGAGGACCTGCGCGAGGAGGACCTCTGGCGGGTGCGCAACAGCCTGCGGGCCAACCTGGTGCGCGAGGTGCGCTCCCGGCTCTTCGAGCAGCGCAAACGCAACGGCGAGGTTCCGGCCCGGCTGCGGGAAGCGGAAAAGGCCCTCGACCCGAACGCCCTCACCATCGGCTTCGCCCGCCGCTTCGCCACCTACAAGCGGGCGGTGCTCCTCTTCACCGATCCTGAGCGGCTGGTGCGCATCCTACGTGGCCCCTACCCGGTGCAGTTTGTCTTTGCAGGTAAGGCCCACCCCCAGGATGACCCCGGCAAGGGCTTCATCAAAGACCTCATCGCCAAAATCCGCGAGCTGGGGCTCGAGGACCGGATGATCCTCCTGGAGAACTACGACATGGGTCTGGCCCGGTCGCTGGTGCAGGGGGTGGACATCTGGCTCAATACCCCCCGTCGCCCGATGGAGGCCAGCGGGACCTCCGGCATGAAGGCCGCCCTCAACGGGGCGCTCAACTTCTCGATCCTGGACGGCTGGTGGGCCGAAGCCTTCAACACCCGCAACGGCTGGCAGATCGGCGACGAGCGCAACTATGCTACCGACGAAGCCCAGGACACCGCCGACGCCCAGGCGCTCTACTACACCCTCGAGTACGAGATCCTGCCGCTCTTCTACGCCCGTGGGGCCGAAGGAACCCCTTCGGGCTGGCTCAACATGGTGCGCGAGAGCATCAAGAGCGTGGGGCCGCGCTTCTCGGCGGCCCGCATGGTGCGCGACTATGTCAACCAGTACTACGTCCCGCTGGCCCAGCGCTCGGCCCGCCTCAGCGCCCAAGAAGGGGCGCAGCTCAAGGAGATCGCGGCCTGGAAGACCCAAACCAAGAGCCGGTGGGGCAACGTGCGGCTATGGGTGGAGAACCGCGGCGACGTGATGGTCAATGGCAAGGGCCTCAACCTCAGGGCCTTCCTGAGCGCCCCCAACCTGCCCGAAGATACCCTGCGGGTGGAGCTGGTGGTGCGCCGCAGCAGCGGGGACCTGGAAGTGCTGCCGCTCCAGCCCTCGGGCCGCGAGCGCGAAGCCCTCATCTTCGAGGGCAGCTATCTGCCCCGCCGCCCCGGCAGCTACGTCTACGGGGTGCGGGCCATCGCGGTTCACCCCGAACTCTCAGGGCCACACGAGGTGGCCTTCGTCAAGTGGGCCTAGCGGCCATCGCGCCAACATCGGTCGGGGCGAAAGGCCCCGACTTTTTCATGGGCTCGAGGCCGCTCGCATTTCCCCGGTGCTGAGATTGGCTGCCCCCAGCGGCAGGGCCAGAGGGGACGCGTCAGACCCATCCCCGACCCGCTTGATCGGTAGGAGGATGGGCCAGCAACGTTTCCTGAGGCGATTGTGACACGGAAAACCACTATGCTGAAGAAGCATGTTGCACTTGGGCCAGGGCCGTGAAGCCGAGGTGTACGCCTGGGGCGAGAGTTTCGTGCTCAAGCTGTTCTGGCCGGAGTTCTCGCGCGAGGACGTGGAACTCGAGGCCGATATCGCCGCCAAGGTGTGGGCGGCGGGAGTGCCCTCGCCCAAGGTCGAGGACCTGCTCGAGATGGAGGGGCGCTGGGGGATCGTCTACGAGCGGATCTTCGGGGTCTCGTTGATCGAGTACGTGTGGCAGAACCCGGACCAACTGTTCGCCACGGCAGGGCTGCTGGGTTCACTGCACCGCCGCATCCACCAGGTTGCGGCCCCCCGGGGGCAGCCCGCGGGCGGGTGGCTCCCCTCGCAGCGGGAGCGTTTTGTCCAGCGTATCCGCGCCAGCAAGCTCAGCGAAGCCCTCAAACACGACCTCCTGGCCCACATCGGCGGCTTGCCGGATGGCAGCACCCTGTGCCACGGTGATTTTCACCCCGATAACGTGCTGGTGAACGGCCAGATCGCCCTGAGTGGCAAGAACGCTTGGATCATCGACTGGCCCAACGCAGTCCAGGGAAACCCCCTGGCCGACGTGGCCCGTACCGGGCTTTTGTTGCTCTATAGCGCCCTGCCCCCCAACCTTCCGGCCCGGCGGGAACTGCTGGCCCGGCGCAAGCGGTTTTATCAGGTCTACCTCGAGCACTACTTGGGGAGCGCCCCCAAGGCCGACTGGGAGGAACTCCAGGCCTGGATGCCGGTGGTGGCGGCGGTGCGGCTCCGCGAGGGGATCGAGGAGGAGGAGCCCACCCTGATGCGGTTGATCCGCCAGGGGCTCCGGCGCCGCTAAGCCATCGCTGATTTGCCGGATGCCGACCGCCGATACTCGTAGAGAATTGTGCCAGAAACTTCGTCGCCGCAATATCTCGCCAAGCTGCCCTGGCGCGACTTATAGCGTTCTGGGAAAAGATTTGACCGAGGGATCGGTTAGCCGGGGTGTTGTGGCCGAAAAAATCACCTGATTTCGCTGACCGCTGTAGATGCCCCTACGACCCGCAGGCGAAGTTGACCCGGATCTCCTCCTCCAGAGCTTTGGCCTCCTGGCTCGCCCCCGCCCGGACCAGATAGCTGTACGCCGCGTGGGCGTAATCGGTGAGCCCAGTGGCCAGCAGGGCCACCGCCGCCTCGCGCGGGTCTTGCGGCAGGGCTTCGGCGAACTCCACCCGGAAGATATCGCCCGCATACAGGACCTGGTCCCTCGAGTTCAGGATCTGCAAACGGCTGGCCTTGGCGAGCGCTTCGCCGGGGACCGCGAACACCGCTCGGTCCTCGCTGGACTCGAGACGGTAGACCTCTGCCCCGGCAGCATCCAGGAGCTTGAGGGTCTTGGGGTTGGGTCTTCCCGAGGCCGGAACCAGAAGCTGGGGCAGGGCGAAGCCCAGCGGCAGGTGGACTGCGGGGGCCTGCTCGCACTCCCCGCCCCGGCTTTGCAGGATGGTAGCGGTGGCCGAGCGGGGCCGGGCGAAGAGGCCCCGGACGAACTCGGTGAAGCTCTGCACCACCGAGCGCGGGGCTGGGACCTGGAAACACTCGCCCGGCCCCAACCTCCGCTCCTCCTTGCGCACCAGGCGGGCCCGGCCTTGCAGGACGCACAGCTGGTCGCCGGGAGCGAGCGAGAGGGTGAGGGGGGTATCAGTCTCCCGGACCTCGCCCTTGAACTGCACCTTGACTTTCCCCTCGGGCCACAGTTCGGCGGCCTCGTCGGCCACGCCCAGACCGGTGATCAATACCAAGGCCAGCACCCCGATACGCTTCGCAAATGTCCTCATGCTCCCTCCTGAGCGTTTCTAAGCTCGTAATGCCCAGCGGAAGATGCGGGTGAACAGGCGAGATACTTTGCGCTCGCGGGTCACCCGGGCGAGTTCCAGGCCGATGATCGGAAAGATATAGTCCAGGAATACACCCGACCGGTGCAACATCCAGGCCGAGACCAAAAACAGCGCGCCCCACATCAAGGGACGCTCGAGGAAGTCCAGCTTGGCGGGGACGCTTTCGGGCTGGGCTCCTCGCAGGCGGGCCAGCAGCCGATTCGCCCCGCCCAGCAGAAGTCGACTGAGCAGCGGGGTCAGCAGCAGCACCAGGAGGGTCAGGCCAAAGGCCAGCGGAACCCCCACCAGCGGGCTGACCACCTGCACGTTGCGCCCGTAGGTCAGAAGGGTCAGGAGTTCGTTGGCGTGTATCACCACCCCCGGTAGCAGACCCACCGGGGTGGGGTATTGGTCGAGGCTCGCCGGGTCCACCCGGCCCACCAACACCAGGCTGTCTTCGAGCAGGCCGGGGGTTTTGCCGCCCAGCACCGCCCCAGCCCCCACCGGGAGGAGCCCCCGCCACAGCTCGAGCTCGCGGAACACCATGCGCGAACCGATTCCCCCGTAGGCGCTGGCGAACAGGTTGGGGGGCAGATCTTCGCGGACCTGCGGGCAAGGCTCGCCCCGGGCGATGCGGGCCAGGGCTTCCGAGGCCGGGTAGGGGTTGCGGGGGTCCACCGCGCGGGGGATGCGTCGCACCCGCAGATCGTCGTCGCGGATCGCCAGGGGCGAGACCAGGCAGATCCAGGGCAGGGCCTCGAGCGGTTCGCCCAGCAGATAGGTGGACCCCGGGGAGCGCACCGTGGTGAGGAGGAGAGGATAGCGGCGCGGCTGCCGCAGGAAGGCCAGCAGTTCTTGATCTCCCCGCGACAGCCGGGGGCCATCCTGGGGTTCGTTGGTGGGCTGGCTCAGGTCGAGGTCCACAAACACCGCCCGGGGCTTCTGCCGGTCCAGCTCGCTCAGCAGCCGGGCCAGGCTGCCCCGATTGAACACGTAGGTTCCGGGGCTGTGCTGGTGCATCGCTACCTCGTCGATCTGGACCAGCCGAACCGGGGGAAAACCCTGGGGATTCGGCCCCGCGCGGCGGTACTCGAGCCGGCTCACCAGATCCAGGGTCTTGTCCTGCAGGTCCGCCAGCGAGTCCGAGACGGTGCCCAAACAGCGGCAGGAGGCTGCCCAGTTGAGCACCACAAAGTACGCAGCCGCCAGCGCGGTGAGCAGCAAGGTTTCGCGGAGGCCCGGTTTCATCTTTACCCTGATGCTACTCGATCGGCGGCAGGCTGGGCATCGCCAGGCCCGGCGCGGCCCAGTAGACTGGGCCTAATCAGGAGGGGACATGCGGGCAGTTTATTGGGCGTTGGTGCTCATCGCCTTCGGACTTTCAGCCTTAGCTCAGACCTACCAGGAGTTGGATGACCTGGGCTATCAGGAATTCAGCCGGGGCAACTACCCAGCGGCCCTCGAGGCCTTCAGCAAGTCGCTCGCGCTCAAGCAGACCCAGTTCGGCCCGGAGCATCCCCTGACCGGATCGGGTCATTTATGGCTGGGGCTCATCTACACGGTGCTCGACCAGTACCCGCCGGCCCTCGAACACTTCCAGGCCGCCCGGCAGATCTTCGAGAAGTCGCTGGGCCCCCACCACCCGATGACTGGCCAGGTCTACCTCAGCCTGGGGGACCTCTACGCTGCCGCCAACGACTACCCCAACGCGGTGGCCTTCTACGACCAAGCGGGCCGGGCCTTCGCCGCTGGGCTGGGGCCAGACAACCCCTCGAGCGCCCTGCTGCTGACCAAGACCAGCCTCCTCTACACCCGCCTGGGGGACCTACCGAAGGCGCTGCGGGATGCGCTGGAGGCGGTGCGCATCTACGAGAAGGCCCAGGGCTCCCTGGACCCCGCCACCGCCGCGGCTTACGAGCAGGCAGCCTACGTCTACGCCTTCATGGCCGACCAGGCGGGCGAACTCGAGTACTTAAAGAAAGCCCTGGCCGCCCGGGAGAGGGCGAACGGGATCCAAAGCCCAGAGGCCGCCGAGGTCTTGAAGAGCCTGGGGGAGCTTTACCAGCGCCAGGGGGATTATCCCAGGGCTGTCGAGGCCTTGGGCCGAGCCCAGACCATCTACGAATCCACGCTCGGCCCCGCCCACCCCAAGACTGCGCTGCTCTACACCAGCCTGGGCCGAATCTACGCCGCGCTCAAGGACCACGCCCGGGCGGTGGAGTTGCTGCAGAAGGCCCAGCCGGTGTTGGCCCGGGCCTTCGGTCCCCAAAGCCTGTGGGTGGCCACCGTTGACATGGAGCTGGGGAACGTCTACCTCGAGCTGGGCGATTACCCGCGAGCCCTGAGTTTTATGAGCCAATCCCTCCCCATCTTCAAAAAACTGGGCCCGGAGAACTTCTACACCGCCGTGAACTACAGCGCTCTGGGCACCGTCTACCTGCGCCAGGACGAGTTCCAGCGGGCGCTCGAGTGGTACCAGCAGGGGTTCGCGGCCTTTTTCGCCCAGCAGGCGCTGGCTTTCTCGATCCTAGATAACGCCGGCAAGCTCCGCTACAAAAACCAGAATCAGGCCTTCGCCTGGGGGATGCTGAGCGCCATCAGCCAGCTCCCTGGGGCCAGCCTGACCCAGCAACAACAGGTGCTGGACAACTGGTTGAGCTTCAAGGGTTCGGCCTTTGCCTTCGAGAACGGCTTGTCCTTGCTGCAACAAGGGGCCAGCCCAGAACTCAAAACCCTGCTCGAGCAGTACCTCAACCTTCGCCGCGAACTGGCCGGACTCTACACCCGCACCCCCGAGGACGAGGCTTCTGCTCGTGCTGCCCAGGCCCAGATCGCCACCCGGGCCGAAGCGCTGACCCACCTCGAGCGCGACCTCTCCGGCAAGGTCCAGGCTTTCGCTGAACTGCTCGCCTTGCAGCGGATCCGCTGGTCCGACCTGGCCCGGCAACTCCGCCCCGACGAACTCTACTTGGACTATGCCTGGACCGATAAAACCCTTTTCGCCCTGACCCTCGACGCGGGGGGAGAGGTGGGCATTTACCTCCTGGGGACCACCCCTGAAGTCGCGGCTCAGGTGGCGACGATGCGCACCCTGATTGAGGCCGGGAAACCCTTCGAGGCGCTGGCCCCGGCGAGCCAAGCGCTCTACGCGGTGCTGATCCGGCCCCTGGAGGGCCGCCTGGGCCGTGCCCACACCCTGGTGATCTCCCCTGACGGGCCGCTGGCCTTTCTGCCCTTCGAGCTGTTGTCCGATGGCAGCCGCTTGCTGCTCGAGCGCTACGTGATCCGCTACACCCCCACAGGCCGGGATTTGATCCGCTTGCGGCTAAACCCCTCCCCGGTTGCGGCGGGCCCGGCGGCGGTCTTCGGTAACCCGTCCTTTGGCCTGGCGGCCCCCGTCGGGGCCCGAAGCGGCCCCAGCCGTTCCCTGACCGAACTCTTGCGCAACGCCAACTTCGCGGCGCTTCCCGGCACCGAGGGCGAAGCCCAGGTGGTCGCCGCATTATTGGGTGCTCAGACCCGACTTTTTCTGGGAGAGGCGGCCAACGAGCAGAACCTCTTCGGCCTGGAATCGCCGCGGGTGCTCCACCTGGCCACCCACGGCTTTTTCGTCAACGACCCGGATATCCCCAATCCTCTCTTGCGGGTGGGCATCGCCCTGGCCGGGGCCAAAGCCTCGGTGGCGGCGGGGGAGCAGTATGGCCTGCTGACCGCTTTGCAACTGGCCGCGCTCAACCTCCGGGGAACCCGACTGGTGGTCTTGTCGGCCTGCGAGACCGGGCTGGGCGACGTGGTGGCCGGAGAGGGGGTGGCCGGGCTCAACCAGGCCTTCCTGACCGCCGGGGTCCGGGGCATCGTGCTCAGCTTGTGGAAGGTCCCTGACCGGGAGACCGGGCTGCTGATGGAGCGCTTTTACCAACTGTGGACGGCGGGGAAGCCGGAGGCCGAGGCTCTGCGGGAGGCCAAGCTGGAGCTGCGCCAGCGGGGGCTGGCCCCCTGGTATTGGGCGGCTTTCCTGCTCAGCGGCGAGTGAACGGTGAGGGGCCGCGCGGTGTGACAATTCATTCCCCGTCCGGTACACTGGGGAACGTTGCGTGGCCCCGGAATCCCTCCGGCAAGCCCTGAGGTACGCATGAAAACCCACATCATCACCTATGGCTGTCAGATGAACGAGTACGACACCCACCTCGTCAAGAGCGAGCTGGTGTCGCTGGGTGCGGAGTTCGTGGACACCTGGCAGGAAGCCGACTTTGTGCTGGTCAACACCTGCGCGGTGCGCGGCAAGCCGGTCGAAAAGGTGCGCTCGCTCTTGGGCGAACTCCGCAAGGAGAAGGATAAACGCGACCTGATGGTGGGCATGATGGGCTGCTTAGCCCAGCTCGAGGAGGGCCAGCAGATCGCCCGCAAGTTCGCGGTGGACGTGCTCCTTGGCCCCGGCGCTCTCACCGAGATCGGCAAGGCCATTGAAGCCAGGCACCGCTTCTGGGATCTCTCCTTCCGGGAAGAACTCACCCACCACCTGCCCCCGGCCCCCCAAGGGCAGCTCTCGGCTTTCGTGAGCATCATCCGGGGTTGTAACCACCACTGCACCTACTGCATCGTCCCGACCACCCGGGGCCCGGAGGTCTCGCGCCACCCCGATTTGATTCTCCAGGAGATCGAGCAGCTCAAGGCTGCCGGGGTGGTCGAGGTGACCCTGCTGGGCCAGAACGTGAACTCCTACGGCAACGACCAGCCCGGCTTCCCCAAGTTTGGCGAGTTGCTGCGGATGGTGGGGCAGCTGGGCATTCCCCGGATCAAGTTCACCACCAGCCATCCGGTCAACTTCACCGACGAGGTGATCCGGGCCATGGCCGAAACCCCCCAGGTCTGTGAATACATCCACCTGCCGGTGCAGTCGGGGTCGAACAAAGTGCTCCGCCGGATGGCGAGGGAGTACCGCCGCGAGTGGTATCTGGACCGTATCCGGGCCATCCGCGAGGCCATGCCCGAAGTAGTGCTCTCCACCGACATCATTGTGGGTTTCCCCGGCGAGACCGAGGAGGACTTCCAAGAAACCCTCTCGCTTTACGACGAGGTGGGCTACGACTCGGCTTACATGTTCATCTACTCGCCGCGCCCCGGCACGCCCAGCTATAAGCACTTCCAGGACTTGCCCCGCGAGGTCAAGGTTGAGCGGCTCCAGCGCCTCATCGAAAAGCAGAAGGAGTGGAGCTACAAGCAGAACCAGCGCTGGGTGGGGCGGAGGCTCGAGGTCCTCGTCCGCGGCACCGCCAAGGACGACGGCTACGCCGAGGGCCACAGCCGGGGCAACCACCCGGTTCTGGTCCCGGCTTCCCAGGCCCCGCGCCCGGGCTTGTATCAGGTAGAGGTCAAACAGGCCACGCCGCACATGCTCTTTGGCGAGGTGGTGGGGGCGGAGGAGCCCGCCACCATCCCGCTGATGATGGCTTGAGGCGGTTTTGTCGCGCCGAACACAAAACGCTACGAGACGGTCTCCCGTCTTTTGGTAGGGGCACCCCGATGGGCTGGCCGGGATAGGGGCGTATCTGCGGGGTAGCTATCGGCTATCCGCGACTTCAGCAAGAACCCTGAGGTGACACACACTCTTCGCACCTTCACGGATAATTGACCCATGCAACCGCGTCTCCTTATCGCCTTAGGCATCGGTGGGGCGCTCTTCGCCCTGAGTTTGGCTACGTTTCGCTGGAACGCCCTGGGCTTCGTGGTCTCTGCTTTGATCGGGATGATCGGGGCTTATTGGTTTTATCGCTGGAACGGCAGGCTCGAGCTAAGCCGCATGAACCCCGCCGCCCGCGAACGGATCGCCATGCAGACCGCCTGGCGCAAGGGGGGAAAGCTCAGCGTGGCCGAGTTCAGCGAGGCCGTGGGTCTACCGGCAGACCTGGCGCGAGAGACGCTCGAGGCCCTGGCCGAGCGGGGTTTGTGCCGGAAAGAGGGGGACGCTTACCTCTTTTATCCTAGCCCGAACCGGGCTTGAGGGTCCGGCTTGGCCCTATCTGGCCTACATTGCGGCCTGGGGAGGGAGAAGCATGGACTAGGCCCAAGCCCTCGAGCAAGCCGCCGAGCACTTTTCGGGGCTTGTTGCTGGGTGCCGCGCACCATGGATGAATGGGCGGTATTCCAGGCTTCGAAATCCGGCCCGTGATCTTGCTGGAAAAGTGGGCTTAGCGCGGTTTCGCGGGGCTGAATCCGCTTGCTCAAGCGTACACTGTTTTTTTACAAACGCTGCTAAAGTAAGGGTATGGAAAAACGAGAGCACTTCGCGGTGTTTCGTCCGGTTTGGTTGAGGGTCACCCTCACCGCCTTCATGCTCTCGTGGCTGCACATGATCGCCACCACCGCCCGCCCCCTTTGGCAGGACATCGGGCTGTGGCTGGGGAGCGCTTTGTTCTGGCTGTTGCTGATCCACGCGGCGTTCTCCTGGCTCGAGGTCAACGGCGAGCGCGTCACGGTGCACCTCTTCGGCCTCTTGCACCGGGTCTACACCGTCGAGGACATCCGCCAGTCGAGCATCAAGGTCTGGAAGCACAAGCTGGGCACCAACCTGCTGGGGGTGACCATCTCTACCAACGATCGCCTGGTCGTCCCGCTGAGCTTGTGGTACACCGGCATGGCCGAACTCGCCGGGTACCTCATGCGTAATGTCCACCGTACCGAGATCCACTGAGATCGCCGTCCTCGGGGCCGGGATCGCCGGGTTGTCGGCGGCCCGGCTTCTGCACCAGGCAGGCCGAAAAGTCCTGGTGGTGAGCCGCGAACCGGGCGGGGCCAGCCGGGTTCCGGTAGCCCTGGTCAACCCGGTACGGGGCCAGCGGGCAGCGATTTTGCCCGAGGCTGAGGAGGCGTTGGAATTCGCCCACCGCTTCTACACCTGCTTCGCCAAGGTTCACCCCGGAGTTCTACGCCCGGTTCCCGAAGCCGAGCGCGACGCCTGGGAAGCCAAGCTCGAGGGCCGGTACTCGGCCTACCGATGGAAAAAAGAGGGCCTGTATCTCCCCGAAGCTTTCTGGCTCGAAAGCGCCCCCTTGCTCGAGCGGTTGGCGGATGGGCTCGAGGTCGTGCCGGCGAAGGTCGAGGGGTTCGAGGGGAAAACCCTGCGGCTCGAGGGTGGCCGGACGATTGAAGCGGAACTCTTGGTCTTCGCCGGGGGAGCCCAGGGAGCCAGCCTTGTCAGTTTGGGAGGCCGCTTCACCGCCGGGTCGGTTCTGCTCGTGCGAGAGTGGTTCGCCGAGGCTCGCTCGTACGGAGGCTATGTCGCCGGGAACGTGGTGGGGAGCAGCCACCTGCCCGACACCAAAACCTACTCGGAGCACGGGGCGACCGAGGGGGAACTCGAGGCCATCCTCCGCGACGGGGAGCGGCTGGCGGGCTTCCGACCCACCGTGACCGGCCATTGGAGCGGGGTGCGCTACCGCCTTGACCGGCACTACCTCAAGGAACTCCCCGGCCAAGGCTTCGCCCTCACCGGGTTCGGCTCTGCCGGGTTTTTCTACGCCCCGCTATACGCCGAGCGCTTGCTCAGGCGGGTGGGGGGCTGATGCGGGTCAGTAAAGCCAGCCAACCGACCAAGAGCAGCGCCGTCACCAGCACAAAGAGGATCACGCGGACCATAGTTTGATTATCTCAGCAAAGAAGAGGGTTCGCCAAATCGCCGCGAAGAACAGTTCGGAGAAGCTCGAGTGCGTCCACATGAGTGCGCTGAATGGCATTCCTTCTCCGTTATGTTGACACCGGACAAACTAGCAGGAACGATGTTAACAGGATGCTCTACCTTAAGACTCGCATTGACCCCCACGATCTCGCAGCGGCGTATTTGAAAGTATTCCCCTTGATGAGCGGAGGCTTGCTGGGCAAGTTTATACCCCTCTCCATCTGGTTCAATTTATTCTCGAGCAAGCCGGTTATACCGATGCCCAGCCCATTGAAAACGCCAGCTTTCTTGATCCTGCTTGCGGAGGGGGTATTTTTCTTGAGGCCGCTGTGATGTTACTGGCGGCGCGGCTCTCAAGCCAGAGGGTCAACTTCGATACCCTGGCTGGCCACATGTGGCTGCTCGAGTGTGTCGAAAAAAACAACAACGAGTCCAAGAATGCAGGGATGGGCTAAGTTGAAGGGGTGGATGACACTCGACTGAGCGAGGAGCAGTGGAGGGTGGTCGCGCCGTTGCTGCCACCCCAACCTGCCAAGGGGCGCAGGCGCGGTCAGGACTGGGAGGTGCTGAGCGGGATCATGTACCGGCTGAAGACAGGGTGCCGGTGGCGGGATATCCCTAAAGTGGAAGGCTACGCGGCGGGGAGTACGTGTCACTGTGTCACTACTGGCATGACCGTTGGACTCGGGAGGGGCTGTGGGATGAGCTGTGGCAGCAGATACTGGGCAAGCTGGGGGCTGCCGGGAAGCTGGACTTGAGCCAGGGGAGCCTGGGCGGTAGCCACGTGTTGCTCAAAAGGGGGGCGACTGCCGAGCTTGGGGGCTTGCTGGTCTTCGCCGCCTTGCTGCCCTCCTCATCTGCATCCGCGTCCTGCTCCACTGGTGAGCCCTATTCTTGGACTACTTGTTCTTTTCCCATTGTTCTTTTCCCAGTGCAGCGATGGTTGTGCCCAAGGGTGAGTGGGAGGCGGTAGGATGCGACGCGCATGCTGTGATTAATGAGGCGAAAGCCACCGGCGTATACGTCTTTGGCGGCGGAATTGATGAAAGCGTACCACCGGTGCGCCTCTCCGCTGATGGCGCGGTAGCAGCGGGTGGCTATCCGTGGGCGCCTATCCTCGACGGCGGTTTCGTCGTGCTGGAATTGCCTTCGCGTGACAAAGCCATCGTGTGGGCGGCGCGCATCGCTAAGGCCTGTCGCTGCGACCAAGAACTGCGGGTCTTCCAGTTCGACCCGCAGTCCTGAAGGTGGCATTGAAATGGCGCGGCTTGATTCAGCCGTTACTCGGACTGCTCGAGCACTGCCCCGTACTTCGCACTGCTCACCAGTTTGGCATACCTGGCGAATAGCCCGCTCTTGTAATGCGGCTCGGGGGCCTTCCACTTGGCCCTACGCGCTTCCAACACCTGAGGGGAAACCTCCAGCTCGAGCCTCCCCGCGTCGCAGTCAATCGAGATGAGGTCCCCTTCCTCGACGAGCGCGATCGGGCCGCCGATCTGGGCTTCCGGGGCCACGTGCCCGATCATCAGGCCCTTGGTTCCGCCGCTGAAGCGCCCGTCGGTCACCAGGGCTACGTCCGGGCCGAGCCCTTCGCCCACCAATGCGCTCGTCACCGAGAGCATCTCGGGCATTCCGGGGGCTCCCTTGGGGCCTTCGTAGCGGATCACCACCACGTCACCGGGCCGGATCTGCTTCTCGAGCACCGCTTTCATCGCCTTCTGCTCGCCATCGAAGACCCGGGCCGGTCCGCGGAACTGCTTGCGCTCGGTTCCGGCGAGCTTCAAGACCGCCCCCTCGGGGGCCAGCGAGCCGTGCAGGATGCGCAACCCCCCCTCCGGCTTGAAGGCTTTCTCCCGCGGGACCACCACCTGTTGCCCCGGCGTCTCGGCGGCGTCCTTGACCTCTTCCCAGAGGGTCTGGCCGGTCACAGTCATCTGGCTCCCGTCGATCATCTCCCCTTCGATCAGGCGGCGGATGATGAGCGGGATGCCCCCGGCCTCCCACAGCTCCCAGGCGGTGTAGGTGCCCCAGGGGCGCATGTCGGCGATCACCGGGGTCTTGCGGGAGATGGTGTCGAAGTCGTCCAGCTCGAGCTTGATCCCCGCCTCGCGGGCAATCGCCAGGAGGTGCAAGACCGCGTTGGTCGAGCCGCCCGTGGCGGCTACGGCGGCGATCGCGTTGACGAAGGACTGCCGGGTGAGGAAGCTCTTGGGCGTGCGGTTCTCCCGGATGGCGTCGGCCAGGATGTGCATCGCCCTCCGCCCGGCGGCTTTCTTCTCCGGGGCGATGGCGGGAATAGCGTTGTAGCCGACGGGGGAGAAGCCCAGCACTTCCATGACCATGGCCATGGTGTTCGCGGTGTACTGCCCGCCGCAGGCTCCGGGGCCGGGGATGGCGGTGCGCTCGACCTCGGCCAGTCGTGCGTCGTCAATCTTGCCCGCGGCGTGCTGGCCCACCGCCTCGAACACCGAGACGATGGTCTGGAGCTGGCTGCCGAGCCTTCCGGGGGCGATGCTGCCGCCATAGAGCACCAGGCTCGGCACGTCGGCGCGGATCACCCCCATCATCCCGCCGGGGTTGGTCTTGTCGCAGGCTACCAGCGCCACCATTCCGTCATAGAGGTAGCCCTGGGCGATGAGTTCGATGGAGTCGGCGATCACCTCGCGGCTGATGAGCGAGGCGCGCATCCCGATGGTGCCCATGCTGATCCCGTCGGAGATGGCCGGGGCGCCGAACTCGAAAGAGTGCAGCCCGGCCTCCTTGGCCCCCACCTTGAGGTCGGCGGCCAGGTCGCGCAAGTGGAAGTTGCAGGGCATGCCTTCGGTCCAGGTGTTGACGATCCCCACCCAGGGGATCTTGAAATCGTCGTCGGAAACGCCCACCGCCCGCAACATCGAGCGGGCCGGGGCCTGCTGGGGGCCTTGTTTGATCAGGTCAGAGCGCATGGCACCTCCGGTGCGCTGAAAGCTGAACGCCTAACGCCAAAAGCTCTCTAGCGGTGGGCGTTTAGCGTTCAGCGTTTAGCGTCAAGCATCGTTATACGTGGCTATCTTACCGTGGAACTTGCCTGGGTCGCCCTCGAGGATGCGCACCAGGGCGCGGGCGGACTGTTCGGGGGAGAGGACCCGGCCTTGGGTCTTGTAGCCCTGGAAGAGCGGGCGCAAGGCGGTGGCCCCACCCCCTTCGGCTTCGCGGAGTTGGCGTTGCATGTCGGTCTCGACGATGCCGGGGCGGTAGATGAAGCAGGTCACTTCGGGAACCTCGAGCGCCAGTTGCCGCGCCAGGTGCTCCTCGGCGGCCTTGGCCGCGCCATAGACCCCCATGCCGGGGATGTTGTGCTCGGCGGCCCCGGAGCCCAGAAATACCGCGATTCCCCCCTGCTGCCGCCGCAGGTTGGGATAGCTGTAGCGGGCCAGTTGGTAGCCGCCTTTGAGGTTGGACTCGAGAATCTCGTCGTACTGGGCCTCGGGGAGCTCGTGGACGAGCGGGCCGCCGTTCAAGATCCCCGCGTTGTGGACGAACCCGGCGAAATTCCCGATGACCTTGGCAGCCTTGACGAGCTGCTGGGCCACCCCGTCGTCTGCCGCGCTTCCCGCCACGGCTACCGCCTGCACCCCGAGTTCTTTCACCGCGTCGCGCACCATCTCGAGCGCTACCTTGTTCCGCGCCCCCAAGACCACGTTGGCCCCGGCTTTGGCGAACTCCATGGCCAGCGCTTCACCGATCCCCCGGCTGGCTCCGGTGATGATAAAGGTTTGCCCTTTGAGCTTCATGGTTTAGGGTATACGGCAATTCGGCGGAGGAAGTCCAGGGTCATCCGACCTTCGGTCCTTCGGTCCTTAGGCCCGTACTTCTGCCCGTTGCACTCCCTCCACCACCTGCCGGGCGAACTCGCCGGTGCTGGCTTTGCCGCCCAGGTCGGGGGTGGGGTTCGTGGAGAGCGCCTGGGTGACGGCATCCTCGACCACTTTGGCCACGTCGGGTCGGTTCAGGCCGTGGGTGAGGAGCATGGCAGCGGAAAGAATCGCCGCGGTGGGGTTGGCGATGCCTTTCCCGGCGATGTCCGGGGCCGAGCCGTGCACCGGCTCAAAGAGGGGGGTCTTCTGGCCCAGGCTGGCCGAGGGCAACAGACCCAGCGAACCCGGCAGCACCGAGGCCAAGTCCGAGAGGATATCCCCGAAGATATTTCCCGTCACCACCACGTCGAAGCGCCCTGGCTTGGTGACTAGGTGCATGGCCATCGCGTCCACGTACTGATGCTCGAGCCCCACGTCGGGATAACCCTGGTGTACCTGGTCCACCACCTTGCGCCAGAACTCGCCCACCTCGAGCACGTTGGCCTTGTCCACGCTGCACACCAGCCCCCGCCGTTTGCGGGCGGCCTCGAAGGCGACCTGGGCGATCCGCTCAACCTCGGGGCGGGAGTAGCGCTCGGTGTTCCAGCCCTCCTCCTCGTTCATCCCGCGCGGTTGCCCGAAGTAGATGCCCCCGGTCAACTCGCGGATCACCAGTACGTCCACGCCCCTAGCGATCTCCGGCTTGAGCGGGGAGAGGTGCTCGAGACCGGGGAGCACCTTGGCCGGGCGCAGGTTGGCGTAGAGCCCGTGAGCCTTGCGCAGCGCGAGCAGCCCGGTCTCGGCCCGCAGGTGGCGGGGCACGTTGTCCCACTTGGGCCCGCCGATGGCCCCCAGCAGGATCGCGTCGGCCTCGCGGCAGCCCTTCTGGGTGACCTCGGGGAAGGGCTCGCCATGAGCGTCAATGGCGTTCCCGCCGAAGGGGAACGCCTCGAACTCGAGCTTCAAACCGAACACCGCGTCGGCGGCCTTGAGCACGTCTACTGCGGCATAGGTTACTTCGGGGCCGATGCCGTCACCGGTGAGTAGGGCGATTTTGGGCATGTAAGTCCTTTCTAGCCACTAGCCTTTTACTGCTTTGGGCAGCCGGGCCGAGGCCGCCTCGAGCGCGTCCCCCGCCTCGAGCAGGTCCGCGATGGGGTCCCAGCGGCCCGAGACCAGGGCTTTCTGGGCGGATTCGGGCAGGCTTACCTTGAAGGATCGGTCGCCGTAGCGCACCTCGAGCCGTTCGACGTCCACGGTGACCGCGAGCCCGGGGTTCTTCTCCACCTCGGCCGCCAGCCGCTCGATGTCGGCCTTGCCCGCGCTCACGCAGGGCATCGAGAGCGCGGTCGAGTTCCCGAAGAAGATCTCCGCGAAGCTCTCCCCGATGATGGCCCGGAAACCGGCCCGGTAGATGGCCTGGGGGGAGTGCTCGCGGCTACTGCCGCAGCCGAAGTTCGCGCCCACCAGCAGGATGCTGGCCCCTTTGAAGCGGGGGTCGTTGAGCGGGTGGGGCTTCTGTGAGCCGTCCGGGTTGAAGCGCTCGTCGTAGAAGAGCGCTTCTCCCAGCCCATCGAAAGTCACCACCTTCAAATAGCGGGCCGGGGTGATGCGGTCGGTGTCGATGTCGTTGCCGGGGACGTGCACGGCACGTCCGGTGACTTGTTGGATTCTCTCGAGGGCCACTTTTCCTCCTACTCTTTGAACACGCTCATTAAAATCACGATCCCCACCACGATCATCAGGCCCGAGAGGGCTAAACCGCCGCCCAGGATCACGTAGCCTTGAGGCTGCACGGTCTGCCCGGCGAAGCCCGAGAGGGCAATCCCGAAACCGGCGACCACCACGCCCAAAAGCACCAGGCCGACGCCCCCGACGATACGAAGGGCAGATGATCTCAACCCAGCACCTCTTCAACAGCGAGCCGCACTTGGGGTAGGTGTTGGACCTCCAGGGTAGCGCCGCGCTCGATCGCCCGAACCTGGGTGTAGCTGCCCTCTTTGGGTTCTCGGTAAATCCAATCGGGTACGGACTCTTCGTCGCCTACCACGAGGGGCTGCTGAACCTCCAGAAGGGCCGAATCACCGATCAACCTAGGAAACTTCTTGGTCAAGCGGCGTACACAGGCTTTGTGCTTAACGCCTACAGGACTTATTTCGACGATTTCCCCATCCGGCAACTCCACGTGGTCATCTGAGCTGAAGAAGCCCTCATCACCCAAGCGGTGGTACTCGTCCAGCGTCCACTTTTTGGTCGTGCGATCTTTCAACATAGTCTCAGGGTAGCACTACGCTCCCACTAGTTCTCCCACGCCGAAGACCTCTCTGGCATCGCTCACTTTTCCAGTCACCGCCGCCGCCGCCACCATCACCGGGCTCATCAGCACGGTGCGGCCCGTGGCCGAGCCCTGCCGTCCCTTGAAGTTGCGGTTGGAACTCGAGGCGCACAGCTCGTCGCCGATCAGCTTGTCCGGGTTCATCGCCAGGCACATCGAGCAACCCGCCCCACGCCACTCGAAACCGGCCTCGATGAAGATCTTGTCCAGCCCTTCCTCCTCGCACTGCTTGGCGACCACCTGAGAGCCCGGCACGGCGATGGCCCGTACCCCCGGGGCGACCTTGTGGCCCTTGAGGTACTTGGCTACCTCGCGGAAGTCGGAGATGCGCCCGTTGGTGCAGCTGCCGATAAAGGCCACGTCCACCTTCACCCCTTTGATGGGCTGGCCGGCCCTGAGCTGCATGTGCTTGAGGGCTTCTTCCAGCCCGGCCCGCTCGGACTCGGGGTAGAGGGCGGGGTCGGGCACCCGGTCGGTGATGGCGCAACCCTGCCCCGGGTTGATGCCCCAGGTCACGGTGGGGGCGATGTCCTCGGCCTGGATATTTACCACATCGTCGTAGTGGGCGTCCGGGTCGGAGGCCAGGGCCTTCCAGCGCTCCACCGCCCGCTCCCACTCGGCCCCCTTGGGGGCGTAGGGGCGGCCCTCGAGGTAGGCGAAGGTGGTCTGATCGGGGTTGACGTAGCCGCAGCGGGCCCCGCCCTCGATGCTCATGTTGCAGACGGTCATGCGCTCTTCCATGCTGAAGCTGTCGAAGACGCTGCCGCCGTACTCGTAGGCGTAACCGAGCCCGCCGTTCACGCCCAGCACCTTGATGATGTGCAGGATCACGTCCTTGGCGTAGACGCCGGGGCGGAGTTTCCCCTCCACGTTGATCCGGCGCACCTTGAGCTTGCCCATGGCCAGCGTTTGGGTCGCCAAGACGTCCCGCACCTGGGTGGTCCCGATGCCGAAGGCGATGGCCCCGAACGCCCCGTGGGTGGAGGTGTGCGAGTCGCCGCAGGCGATGGTCATCCCCGGCTGGGTGATACCCTGCTCCGGGCCGATCACGTGGACGATGCCCTGTTGGCCACTGGTCACGTCGAAGAAGGTGATGCCGTACTCCTTCACGTTCTCCCGCAGCTTACGAATCATCTCGTCGGCCTGGGGGTCGGCGAAGGGCTCGAGCAGACTATGGGTCGGCACGATGTGGTCCACCGTGGCGAAGGTTCGCTCGGGGAACCGCACCCGAAGCCCCAGGTCTTTGAGCATCCCGAAGGCCTGGGGAGAGGTCACCTCGTGGATCAGGTGGGTGTCGATGAAGAGCTGGGTCTGCCCGTTGGGCAGGGTTCTCACCGCGTGGGCTTCCCAGACTTTTTCGTACAAGCTTTTTCCCATTCGTCCCCCTTTATTCAGTTCGAAGTGTATGTCTTCGCGGCAAAAACCCCGGAGGGCAGGTTCTCCGGGGCTCAGGGTCATAACGCGATCAGGCCCACGGAGTTCGGGGGCTTAGGATCTGCAGAATGCCGCGCATTAGGGGAAGTATAAAGTTTGGTATACCAAACGTCAAGGATGGGATCTTACGTCGAACGTCGTACGTCTTAAGCCGAGTAAGGCTTGGGTCTGGCAAGTGAAAAAGTTGTTGATCACTAGCCGCTGACCCGTTTTTGACGTACGGCGTAGAGCGTAAGACGTATGACATTGATTGTCTCTTGACGTACCCGCCTCATCTCGCTAATATTTTCTTTGCGTCTGCGCCTGCCGGGATGGCGGAATTGGTAGACGCGCACGATTCAGGGTCGTGTGCCCGCGAGGGTGTGCAGGTTCAAGTCCTGTTCCCGGCACCAAAAAACTCCCCCACTGGGGGAGTTTGCTTTTGGCTGCTTATCGGCTGGCCTGACTTGGGTTGGGGCCTAGGACGATGGGGATTTGCTCGACCTTGCCGCTGGGCCGCCGGACGGTGAGTGTAACTTTGTCCCCGACTTCTTTTGCCCGTACCAGGGCAGCGAACTCGTTGGCGGTCAGTACCCTGCGCCCGTCAATCTCGAGGATGATATCCCCTACCTGGCCCACCACCTGCCCCCCGCGCGTGATGGCCAGGCTGGTGGGCTCGAGCCCGGCTCGCTCGGCGGCGCTACCGGGGAGTACCCGCGAGAAGATCACCCCGGGCGGCACGTCGAGGTTGAGTTCTTGGATGTCCTGTGCGCTCAGCTCGGCCAGGTTCAGCCCCACGTAGGGCCAGCTCCGCTTGGCTCCTGCCTTGAGTTCCCCGATGCGCTGCTCGAGCCCGACAATCGGAGCCCCGTAGCTCGAGAAGCCGTTTTCGTCGCGGCCAATCGCCACCGCGATGGCCACCACCTTCCCCTGGTCGTTGAGGATCGGCCCGCCTGAATCCCCCGGCGCCAGCCGCATGGTCGAAGCCACCAACCCGGCAGGGAAGAAGGGGGAGAGGGTGCGGTCTAATTGGGTCACCCTGCCCGGTCGGGGGGCGATGAAATCGCCGCGGGAGTTTCCGATGTTGAGCACCAGGTCACGGGGTTGTAAGGCCCGTTTGGTCTCCAGCTCGAGGAAAGGTACGGCCCGGTTCGGGCTGACCTTGATGATGGCCAGGTCTCGAGGCTCGTCGTAGCCGACCACCTCGGCCCGCAGCAACTCGTCGCGGGAGGTACGCACGTTGAGCAGGTCGGCCCCCTCGATCACGTGATAGGCGGTCATCACGTAGCCGTCACTGCTGATGAAGAACCCCGAGCCGATCCCCTCGGGGATGGTCTCGATGCGCACCGCCGCCGCGCGGGCCTGCTCGTACACTTTGTCGAGGCTGGCCTGGATCTGCTGCGCGCTCAGCGGAATCTGTGCGTGCCGCTGTGCCTCGATGCCCACCGCCCACAACGCCAAGTAAACGGCCACCAGGCCCCACACCAGCCCGCGTCGCATAGATATTCCTCCTTGAAACACTTTAGCGAATGAAGTGTTAGGGGGTCGGGGTCTACGGCACACTTTGGAACTCATCGGTGGTTCATGCTCGAGGCCGTACGGTGAATAGTTCATTGCCTATTGCCCATTGCCTTTGACGTTGGACGTACGGCCACATTTGGTATCTTGGTCTGATGAAACGCGTGTTTTCAGGTCTCCAGCCCACCGGCGAAATCCACATCGGGAACTGGCTGGGGGCCATCGTCAACTACGTCGCCCTGGGGGAGAAGCTGGGCCGCGACGCGATTTACTGCATCGTGGACTATCACGCCATGACCAACCCGCTGGCCTACGAGAAGGAGCTTTTGGCCCAACGCACCTTCGAGGCCGCCCTGGTCAACATGGCTGCCGGGCTCGACCCCGACAAGGTCATCCTCTTCGCCCAGTCGCATGTCCCCGAACACACCGAACTCTCCTGGGTCTTCACCAACATCACGCCCGTAGGGGACCTCCAGCGCATGACTCAGTACAAGGACAAGGCCGCCAAGCTCGAGTCGGTGGGGGCCGGGCTACTGATGTACCCGGTCTTGCAGGCCGCCGACATCCTGATCTACAAGGCCGACACCGTGCCGGTGGGGGAAGACCAGGCCCAGCACCTCGAGCTGGCCCGCGAGATCGCCCGCCGCTTCAACACCCTCTTCGGGGAGACCTTCCCCGAGCCCGACATCTACCTGAACCCCGACGCCCCCCGGGTCCCCGGCATTGACGGCAAGGCCAAGATGAGCAAGTCGGTGGGGAACACCATCGGCCTCTTGGAAGACCCCCAGTCGGTGTGGGAGAAGATCCGCCTGTTGCCCGACGACCCGGCTCGCATCCGTCTGGCCGACCCCGGCGACCCCGAGCGCAGCGTGGTGTTCAAGTTCCTGCCCTACTTCGCCCCCAAAGAGATGGTCGAGGTGCTCAAGGAGGAGCACCGCCGGGCGGGAATCGGCACGCTGGCCATCAAGCAGATCCTCTTCGACCAGTACCTGAAAGCCACCCGGCCCATCCGCGAAAGGGCCGAGTGGCTACGGCAAAACCCCGACTACGTGCTAGACGGTCTCGAGGACGGGGCTCGCCGGGCTCGCCAGATCGCTTGGGCCACCATGGAAGAGGTGCGGGAGAAGATCGGGCTGTTGCGGCTCGATTCCAAGCGGCAGATTAAGTAGAGTCTGAGGCCGTCTAGGCGGGATAAGCCTTCCCGATCTTCACGCCCAGGTCGCGGGCCAGTGCCTCGACCTCGCCGCGGGTTACCCGGTCGGGCCGGTAGGCCAGATAGAACATATCGGTGTCGGGGTAGTAGCGGGCTAGGCTGACGCCCTCGAGGCCATCCAGGATCTCCACCAGGGCTTGGATGGTTCCCTGGTGCGCGGAGCCTACCGAGAACACCATCCAACGTAATGGCTGGCGCGGCATAGGGGGAATATCCTTCGCCCGGTCGGGCGGATCGGGTGTTTCGCTCGATCTCACGATCAGGCTCAGCGTAAGCAGCGGATGTAAACACGGAATTAACGAGTCTTTTACCCGGCCTGATCCACACGGGTTTTATCCTGGGGTCATGCGGAAAGTCGCACTCACCCTGATCGCAGCCTGCCTGGGCGGAGCAAGCTTGGTCCAGCCCACCTTGCCTTTCGTGGACATCCCGCCCTGCCACTGGGCTGCCCAGGCGGTGGGCCAAATTGTGGGCCAGACTGGGAGCCCCAATGTGAGGCAGTAAAGCGCCCACTTGGTGCGGAACTCGTTCCGGCAGGTGCTCGAGGGGCTCAAGTGCCAGGACCCCCAGTGGAGCCGGAGCTTCCTGCAAAATCCCCCGGCAGCATTCGGCAGCACCGCCCTGACCGGTTTCGACCTGACGACCCGCGACGTTCAGATCCGGGGCGACACCGCGACCCTCCGCTTTACCCCGACCGTCCGCTCCGGTTCGGGGAGCCTGAGCCGCAGCGGTCAGGTCAGCTTGACCTTCGTGGACGGGCGTTGGCGGGTCAATTATGCCGACCTGGCCCGGCTGAACCTGCCCATCTTCCCCCCGGCGGGTGATGGGTAGCACCTGACGGGGGGTACGCCCTCGGCCAGGATGCGGGCATTTTCGGTTATTGTTTGGGCGTGAGCGCAGTTCCCGGCTCTCCCCCCCCGACTTTCATCCACCTCGAGTTCCCCGGTTTCGCCGGGAGCGCCCTCGAGCTGACCCAGGCGGTCAAGAACGGGCGCGTGCTGGCCTCGGAGCTGCCGGTGCTGCGCTTGGTCGAGCAGGCCATCGCCCAGGTCGAGGCAAGAGCTTTGCAGGAGCGCAGCGAGCTGCTCCCGATCCTGGCCGAGCTGCTGCTCTTCAAGTTGCGCGCGCTCACCCGTCGCCCCGACCCCACCCCCGAGGAGGTCTGGGAGGAAGTCGAGGAGCGGGCCGGATTCCTGGAGACCTTGGTGGCCCTGGAAGAAGCGGTGGCCTTCCTCGAGCGGCGGGCCCGCGAGCGCGAGCGCATCCTGCCGGTCTCGCCACCGCCGCTGCCCAAGGACCGGCGGCTCCGCAAGCTGCCGCTCGAACGCCTCCTGGAAGCTGCCCGCCCCTTCACCCGCCGGGTCGAGCTGGTGCTGGACCCCGACACCTTCGGTCTGCGCGAGGCCTGGGAGCGGGTGCGGGGCTTTTTGTGGCGGGTGCGCCGGGCCCTGTTCCGCCAGCTTCCCTTTACCACCTGGGCCGAGCAGACCGTGGGCTTCGCTTCGCTGCTCGAGGCCAAGAAGCAGGGCGAGGTAGAGCTGCGCCAGGAGCAGAACTTCGGCGACCTGGAAGTCACCCTGAGCAAAGCCAAAAAACAGACCACCGAGCAGGCTGCCGACTGAGCGCGACTGGGCATTACGTTTCTTCCGCCCGGCTCCCAAATCCCGTAGCATGGGGAAATGCGCTGAGGGTTTTGCTCGGCCCGCCGAGGCTCGAGCCAAAGGAGGCAACATGCGCGAAGTGTTCGTGGTTTCCGCGGTCCGCACCCCGATCGGCAAGTTCGGCGGGGCGCTCAAAGACTTCTCCCCGGTTGACCTGGGGGCCTACGTGATGAAGGCGGCTTTGCAAAGAGGCCAGGCCCAGGGCTCCGACCTCGACCTGTACGTGTTTGGCCAGGTTCTGAGGGCCGGGCACGGGCAACTCCCGCCCCGCCAGGCCGCCTTCAAGGCCGGAATTCCGGCCAGCGTGGACGGTTACGCGGTGGACATGGTCTGCGCCTCGGGGATGCAGGCTACCGCCAACGGGGCGCTCGCCATCAAAAACGGGGATGCCGAGTTGGTGCTGGTGGGTGGGATGGAGAGCATGACCCAGACCGGGTTTTACCTCTCCCACCGGGCTCGCTGGGGCTACAAGTACCTGGCTGGGGCCCCCGAGCAACTCCAGGACATCCTCCAGCGGGATGGCCTCTCCGACCCTTTCACCGGGGAGGCCATGGGCGACCAGACCGAGCGGCTGGCGGCGGAGTTCGGGGTGAGCCGGGCCGAACTCGACGAGGTGGCCTTGCAGTCCAACCTGCGGGCGGCCAAGGCCCAAGAAGCCGGGTATTTCCGCGCGGAGATGGTGCCCATCGAGATCAAGACCCGCAAGGGCGTAGAGGTCTTGGACAAGGACGAAGGGGTACGCCCGGAGACCACGCTCGAGTCGTTGGGCTCGCTGCGCCCGGCTTTCAAGAAAGACGGGGTGCTCACCGCCGGAAACGCCTCGCAGATCTCCGACGGGGCGGCGGCCCTGTTGCTGGCCAGCAGCGAAGCCGTGGAACGGCACGGCCTCAAACCGATTGCCCGCATCCTGGGATCGGCCTGGGCGGCGGGCGAGCCCTGGCGTTTCCCCGAGGCCCCCATCCCGGCGGTGAAGAAGTTGCTGGGCAGGCTGAAGCTGGGGATCTCCGACTTCGACCTCTTCGAGAACAACGAGGCCTTCGCGCTCAACAATATCCTGTTCCACCGCCTGCTGGGCGTGCCGATGGAGCAGCTCAACATCCACGGCGGGGCCATCGCCATCGGTCACCCCATCGGGGCCAGCGGGGCGCGTATCCTTACCACCCTGATCCACGCCCTGCACACCCACGGCAAACGCCGAGGCCTGGCCGCGATCTGCCACGGCACGGGGGGCTCGGCAGCGTTGGCGGTCGAAGCGATCCCCTAGAGCGGTTGGCATTAAAAGCAAACCGCCCCGCCGCATAGCGAAGAAGCATCCCCTCTAGGGTTTCTGGCCCGTATTCGGTGCAGAACTTACGCTAACCGCCCTAAATGCGCCTGCGTCCGGATATTTGAAATTTCATTGTCGTGTCGCGATTTTCTCAGGACGTTCGCACCTGTCGGACCATCGGCCAAAGGTTTAGCCTAGCCTCGAGCGGTGGAGAGCACCGCTGGCCTCATCTTGTCCTGTAAAAACGGGAGTAGGGTAGCTGTTGGAGGAGGGAAAGCATGAATCCAGAGAACGAGACCACCCAAACCACAACCACCCCCGAGCCAGAGACCAAGAAGCGCACCTGGGTCGAAGAAATCGAGGTCGCGGGCAACCAGCTCGTGGATAAGGTCAAGGATTTGCTGGCCGAGGGCAACACCCGGCGGGTCATCATCCGCACCAAAGACGGCAACGAACTCCTCGCCATGCCCATGACCTTGGGCGTGCTGGGCGGCGGCGTCTTCGCCCTGGCGGCCCCCATCTGGGCCGCGATCGGTGCCCTGGCTGCACTGGTAGCGCAGGTGAAGCTCGATGTCGTCCGCGAGGAGCCCGAAATCACCGAAGCCCCCAAGACCGAAACCGAGACCCCGACCCCACCTCAGGTCTAAGAAGCCCCTCTCCCGGCGCATTGCGCCGCCCTCTCCCACTGGGAGAGGGCTTACTATTATTGCGCCCAGAGCGGTACGATCCCGTCCAGGCTCACCTCGTCCACCTTCCAGCTCTCCTCGACCACCTCGTACTCGGCCTGCGCAGCCAGGAAATCGGCGGCTTCGCGGAGGATAGTCTCGACCCACACCACGTCGTAGCCCATCACGGTGAAACCCACCACCTCCCAGCCGTGGTCGTCTTGCCCCGCGAGCCGGGCCGCCGAGACCGGGAAACGCGAGCGCAGCCGCTCCACCGCGGGCTTCACCAGGGCCCGCTTCTCCTTGAGGCTCCGCACCCAGGGCATCTCCAGGCGGGCGGTGTAGACGCCGAGGTAGGCTTTCATGATGGCTCCACCCCTCCTTGCCGTCGGCGAAACGACTCATCCGGAGCGCTAAACGCCGAACGCCGAGACGCTCGTTTCGCCGCGAAACAGGGGACGCTGAACGCAACGAGCGATAAGCGATAAGCGATGAGCTCGAGACGGCTGGTGGATAGCGGATAGCGGATCGCTCTTTGGGGCATTGAGTCTAGACTAGCAGAATCCGCTCGGGGTGAGCGTAAACGTTGAAACGTTCGCCGCGCAGGAAGCCCGTCAGGGTCATGCCAAAGGAGGCCGCCAGGTCCACCGCGAGGTTGCTGGGAGCCGAGACCGAAGCGAAGATCGGGATGCCCACGGTGAGGGCCTTCTGCACCAGCTCGAAGCTGGCCCGCCCGCTCACCACGACGATGCACTTTGCGAGCGGAAGCTTGCCCTCCAAAAGCGCCCAGCCCACCAGCTTGTCCATCGCGTTGTGCCGCCCGATGTCCTCGCGGAGCCGGATCAGATTACCCTCGAGATCGAACAACCCCGCCGCGTGTAGCCCGCCGGTCAGGTCGAAGAGTTGCTGGGCTTTTCGCAGCTTTTCCGGTAGACCTCGTAAGACTTCCGCCGGGACCGTGGAATCGCTCGAGACCGGGCTCAGCCCTCGAGCCGACAACGACTCGATGCTGGCCTTGCCACAAAGCCCGCAGGCGCTGGTGGTGAAGAAGTGGCGCTCGAGCGCGGGCAGTTCGGGCAAGACTTCGCTGCGAAGCTCCACGCTGACGATGTTATAGCGCTGATCTACCCGGCGATCGCCGCGAAAAAACGCCGCCTCTTCGTCCACGCAGTACGCAATTCTCCTAATCTCGCTTCGCTGCTGGATAACCCCCTCGCTGAACAGGAATCCCGCCGCCAACTCGAAATCATTGCCGGGGGTGCGCAGCGTCACCGCGACGGTTTTCCGCTCATTCCCGGCAACCAGGCGAAGCTCGAGCGGTTCCTCCACCGCCAGTTCGTCCGAGACCCAGCGAGTTTGATTTTGCCTGACCTCGAGCCGACGCACCTTGACTTTGTTGCCGACGCGTGGTTTGGCTGATACCTTGCTCATGGCGTGATCTCGAGGCGGGATTCCTCGGCGGAGATGGGGGCTCGAGCCGGGCTGATGAAGACATAAGCGTCTTTGTAGCCGGGGATCTTGGCTTTAGGCGAGCGCTTCTCCCCGATGAGTACGTTCCCCTCGGGCCAGTGCACCTGTACGCTTCCCTGCTTCACCTCCCCGACAAAGACCCGGCAGGTCAGCTTGCCCTTTTCGTTGCTCAGCACGACGCTCTGGCCGGAAGCGAGCCCAAGCTTCGCGACATCGCTGGCCGACATCAGCACGGCATCCCTGGGCAGCCCGTTGATGGGGTCGGTGGCCTCGTGAACCATGCTGTTGAACTGTTTTCCCCGCCGGGTGACGAGCCGCAAAGCTCCTGTAGGGATCCGGCGCTCGGGGAGCGGCACCGCCTTGAAGTAGGCTTTCCCGTCCGGGGTGGGGCAGACCCCGTCCGGGCAGAGGTGTGCCCCGCCGTACTGGAAGGCGTCACCCTTGGCTTTGAGGTTCTGGATGCCGTCGTAGAGCGGGATAGCCTTGGCGATCTCGGCCCGCACCGTACCCATCCCCTCAAACTTCAGCTTGTCGGCCAGCCAGGGACGGGCCCTAGCCACGACCTCGAGCAGCACCTCTCCTTCGGGCCGGGCCTCGCGGATGCGGGGGCCAGGAATCTCCGGGCTGAAGATCACCCGGCGCTCGGTGCTGGTCTCGGTGACGCCGCCTTTGATCTCGTAGCGGGTGGTAGCGGGAAGCAGGATCACTTCTTCGCCCTCCACGAGCATCTGGCTCGAGAGCACGATGTCCTGGTGAACCCGCAGCGGAACTTTGCTCAAGGCTTCGCGCACCCGCTCGGGGTCGGGCAGGACCTCCAGGAAGTTCCCGCCCACGCTCCACAGCACGTCTAGCTCGCCGCGGTTTGCCGCCTCGAGCATCTCCGGCGCGGTCAGGCCGGGTTTGTCGGGTACGTCGAAGCCCCACAGCTCCTTGAAGCGCGCCGCGTTTTCCGGGCTGATCGGCAGCACGCCGGGGAACACCGTCGCATAAGCCCCCATCTCGGCCCCGCCCTGCACCCCGGAGTGCCCGCGTATGGGCATCAGGCCGCAGCCTTCGCGGCCCAAATAGCCCCTCGAGAGCGCCAAATTGATGATCGCCCGCACGGTGTCCTCGCCAAAGGAATGTTGGGTCACGCCCATGCTCCAGACCAGCACGGCCCTGTCGGCCTGCCTCAGCATCTGGGCGAAGGCGTGCATCTCACTTTGGGAGAGGCCGGAGGCGGTCTCGAGGCTCTCCCAAGCGGTTCTCGCCAGCAGGTCCTGGAGTTCGTCGAATCCCGAAGTGTGCTCCTGGATGAACTCCTTCTGGACTTGACCCTGCTCGATCAGGTGCTTGAGCGTCCCGTGGATGAAGGCGATATCACCCCCCGGCTCGACCTGGAAAAACCGGTCGGTGATCTTCGTGCCGAAAAGGGCGCTCTCGGGGTCGGAGGGAACCCAGTACTTTTCCATCGCCGGTTCGCGGTAAGGATTCACCACCACCACCTTGGTCCCGGCCTTTTTTGCGTAGTAGAGGTACTTCATCATCACCGGCTGGTTGACCGCCACGTTCGAGCCAAAAAACACGATCAGGTCGGTGCCGATGAGGTCGGTGTAGCTGCACGTGGTCGCGGCCACCCCCAGGGATTCCTTGAGCGCGACGGTGCTCGGGCTGTGGCAGACGCGGGCGGCGTTGTCGATGTTGTTGGTGCCCAGCGCCCGTACCGCTTTCTGGGCCAGATAGTAGGTTTCGTTGGGAATGCCCCGGCTGGTTAGATAAAAAGCCAATCGGTCGGGCTCGGTCTGGAAGGTGCGGAGGGTGACGCGATCCAGCGCTTCCAGCCAAGAGATTCGGGTGAACCCCTTGTCGCCGCGCTTGCGCAGCATCGGGTAGGGGAGACGGCCCAGCTCGCGGAGTTCGGCGCTGGTTTTGCCCTCCAGGCTCGAGACGTCCTCGAGCACCCTCCCATCCAGCGGTCCCATCGTGTTGAGCCGCAAGAGCCTGAGCCGCACGTTGCAGAGGTGGATCCCCCGGATGGTCCAGTCCCGCATCCCGTAGGTACCCAAAGCGCAGCCGTCACAGCAGCCGTCGCCCAGGATTCGGTAGGCGTACTCGAGGTTATCCCGGTTCTCCCAGGCCGCCCGGAAGACCTCGAGGAAGTTGTTGGGCTTTTGCTCCCCGACTCCGAACGGGACCCTGGAGACCCATAGCTCCGGCATCCACCCCTTTTTGACGGGTTTCAAGGCCACCAAAACCTCCCAACTATCGCCGCGAAAATACGCCACCGATTGGGTCTAAGGATAACCCAACCGGGAAGATCATGTGAGAACTAGCTCCCTCTCCGCCGGGGGAGGGGGGATGAGCCGAAGGCGAATGCCTTTTGACCGCATAGCAGATCAGCTTCCTCGTCACGCATGGAAGCTTCGCCTCCGACCCCCTACCCGCGCAAGGGGGGAGACTTGGCTTTCCTTTATCGAAAGAGAGTTTGGCTCTACGAAGACGCCGCCTTCAGGTGGGCGTGGAAAATCGGGTCGAAGACCTCGGGTTTTTCCATGTGCGGCGAGTGTCCGGTGTCGGCGATGACCTCCTCGCGGAAATAACCGCCATTCGCAGCGTAGCGCTCGAGCACGTACCGGGTCTGCCCCACCATCGGCTGGGGCGGGTGCACCTCGTCGCCGGGCCAGCCGGGAACCGCGCCGAGCTTGCCCAGGGTGCCCATGTTGAAGAGGCTGAAATCCCCCACGATCTGGTCATCCGAGCCGCGCACCCAGAGGATGGGGGGTTTGGGGTTGGCCGAGAGCATCCGCTCCACGCTGTCCCCGATGTACTTGGGTGAGATGGCGTTGGCCGGGCCAAGCTTGCCCGGGGCCACATTGGGCCAGTGGGGCGAGGGCTCGAAGTCCCCGGGATACTTGTCCGGCCCGATCCGCTCCGAGAGCAATCCCGAGAGCAATTCCTCCTCGCGCGGGTGCTTGAAGGGCGGCTTCCAGTAGAAGCTGTTCATCACCGTGCGCGGCGAAGCTTGGTGTTCGCTGCCGCGGTACTTCTCGGCCATCAGCCGGGCGAACTCGGGGTTGACGATCCCCCCGCCCGAACCGGCGAAGTCGGGGGCGCAAGGGGTGCCCTCGAGCCCTTTCGTACCGCCAAACCCGAAGGGCGAGCCGGGGCAGATCACCGTCGCGCTCAGCACCCGCTGGGGCGCGGTGGCGAGCATCGCCCAGATCACGCTCCCGCCCAGGCTGTGCCCGGCGACGTGGAACTTTGGGATGCTCAGCGTGTCCGCCAGCCCCAGGAGGTCGTCCACCCAGTCCATACAGCCTCGGGTGGCATCCACCAGTTTGTCCTCGGTGTCGCCGTAGCCGCGCAAATCGGGGGCTATCGCGCGAAAGCCTTGGGGCAAGGCCAGCATGCTCTCTTCCCAGTAGGTCGAGGAGGAGGCGTTCCCGTGGATCAAGAGCACCGGGATGCCGTCCTCCGGGCCGCTCGTCAGCACGTGCAGGTGGATACGCGGGGTCTGAACCATCCGGGACTCGATGCCGGGCAATGTCGGGATTGAACCCATAGCACACTCCTTCACTTTGAATTGAGTCATCCTACCGGGCTACTGTTACAAACATGTTACTGAGGCCGCGGTAGGCTCGAGCCCCACCGGGCATAATGGCTCCAACATGGAAGGCTTACTGATCGAAGATAATGCTGCCCTTCAGCGCTACGAGGCCAGGCTGGACGGTAAAGTGGTCGCCTATGCCGAGTACCGCTCGATCAGCGGGGCGGTGATGTTCACCCACACCGAGGTGGACGAGGACATGGAGGGCAAGGGCCTGGGGAGCAAGCTGATCCGGGAGGCGCTCGAGGACGTGAAGTCCAAAGGTCCGATGGCAATTTTCATGTGCCCTTTCGTGGCGGCCTTTATTCGGTTATTGGGTAGAGAAAGCGTGGAGGCGTCAGGGGATGGTTTGGCTCGAGCCGGGCGGGGTTTTACCAAGGTGAGCCAGCAGAAAAAACCGTGGGGAAAGCCCACAGTTATACGCCGGGTGCGAATGCTTATCGAGCGGTCCAGCCCAAATCGATGACTTGAGCCGACCCGGTGATGGCCCCGGCCTTGTCGGAGGCTAGGAATAAGGCGTACTCCGCCACCTCCCAGGGCTCGATCAGGCGTTTGATGGCCGCCGGGGCCAGCATCACCTTCTCGACCACCTCGGCCTCGGGGATATGCAGGGTGCGGGCCTGATCGGCGATCTGGGCCTCTACGATTCCCGTCTTGACATAAGCTGGGCAGATCGCGTTGCAGGTGATCCCGTACTCGGCCACCTCCAGCGCGACCGTCTTGGTGAGGCCCAACAACCCGTGCTTGGCCGAGATATACGCCGACTTGAAGGGGCTGGCCACTAGGCCGTGCAGCGAGGAGATGTTGAGGATACGGCCCCAACGCCTGGCCTTCATCCCCGGCAGGGTGTATTTGATGAGCTGGAAGGGTGCGGTCAGGAGCACCTGGAGCATCAGGTTCCAGGTCTCCTCGGGATATTCATCCACCGGGTTGATGCGCTGGAGCCCGGCGTTGTTGACCAGGATGTCGATGGGGCCTTGCTCGAGCGCCTTCCGAGCGAGCTCCTTGACCGCTTTTTGGCTCGAGAGGTCGGCCTGGATGAAGGTTCCCCCCAGCACCTGGGCGACCTCGCCGCCGCTGGGGGAAAGGTCATTGAGGATGACCTTGGCGCCTTCGCGGGCAAAGACCTCGGCGATGGCCTTGCCGATCCCGCTTCCGGCCCCGGTGATGAGTGCGGTTTTCCCTTGAAGCTGCATGGTTCTATCCTACCGGGCTACAGCGCCAAATACGCCTTCTGCACGCCTTCGTCGCGCTCGAGTTCGAGCGCCGAACCGCTGAGCACCACCTTCCCGTGCTCGATCACGTAGCCGCGGTCGGCCACCTCGAGGCTCAAGGCCACGTTCTGCTCGACCAGGAGCACGCCGACGCCCTCGGCTTTGACCCTGGAGAGCGTGGAAAGCACTTCCTCGGCCAGCTTGGGGGAGAGTCCCAGGCTGGGTTCGTCCACCATCAAAAGCTTGGGCCGCCCCATCAGAGCCCGCCCGATGGCGAGCATCTGCTGCTCGCCCCCCGACATGGTTCCGGCCAACTGTTTGCGGCGCTCGAGCAGCCGGGGGAAGAGGGCATAGATGCGCTCGAGGCCCTCCTGCCGACCTTCCCAAGCTAAGAACGCTGCCCCCAGCAAGAGATTCTCCTCGACGCTCATCAAAGGGAAGAGTTGCCGCCCCTCGGGAACGTGCCCCAAGCCCATCTGCGCCCGCTTGGCCGCCGAGAGCCCGGCCAGGCTTTGCCCGTCCAACCGGACGCTCCCGCTCCAGGGCCGGATCAGCCCGGAGACGGTACGGAGCAGGGTGGTCTTGCCCGCCCCGTTGGCCCCCAAAAGCGCCACCAACTCGCCCTGCGCGACCTCGAGGCTCACCCCGAAGAGCACCTGGGCCTTGGCGTACCCGGCGGTGAGGTCGGTGACGGTGAGCTTCATGTCGGTCTCCAGCCTTGCGGCTCCGTCATACGCCGTACGCCAAATCGCGTACGACGCATGGCATACGGCGTACAGCGTAGGATGTATAGCCTTGCGGCACTTAGCGTTCTCACGCGCTCCTCCCCAGATACGCCTCGCGCACCTTAGCGTTCTGCGCCACCTCGTCGTAACGGCCCTCGGCGATCACCTGGCCGTAATCCATCACCACCACCCGGTCCGCCAGCGCCCGCACTACTGGCATCAGGTGTTCGATGAACAAGACCGTGACCCCGCTGGCGCGTACCTTCTTGACCAATTCCACTGCCTCCATCGCCTCGGCGGGCCGCAACCCGGCCATCACCTCGTCGAGCAGGAGAAGCTTGGGTTGGGTGCAGAGGGCTCGAGCCATCTCCAGCCGCTTGTCCTCGAGCAGGGTCAGTTCGCCCGCCGGGGTCTCGGCTTTGGGCTCCAGGCCGGTCAGCCTGAGCACGTCTTCCACGACTTTGTGCGCGGTTTTCAGGGGGGTTCGCGGCTTGCCGTAGATGCCGCCCACCAACAGGTTTTCCCGCACGGTCATCTCGGGGAAGGGCTGCACGATCTGAAAAGCCCGGCCCAGGCCCCGCCAGGCGCGTTGCTCGGGCGGGAGGAGGGTGATATCCGCCTCGAGAAAGCGCATCGAGCCGGAGTCGGTGGGGTAGAGCCCGCTGATCAGGTTCAAAAGGGTGCTCTTGCCTGCCCCGTTCGGCCCGATCACCGCCAGGATCTCGCCCTGGCGCACCTCGAGGTTCACGTTATTGACCGCCACTAGCCCGCCGAAGCGCTTGGTCACGCCGGAAAGCTGGAGCATGACCGGACTAGCCATGCTGCTCTCCCTTCGTGCTCGAGGCAGGTTGGGTGGGTTTGGGGCGAGATTTGATGAGCCCGACGAGCCCTTTGGGCAGGAAGAGGATGGTCAGGATAAGGATCACGCCGTACACCACCAGATACCCCTCACCGATCCGCAACCGCAGCCAGGTCTCGAGGCCCACCAGCAGAATCCCACCCAACAGCGGTCCCGCCGTGGTGTAGAGCCCGCCAAAGATGGGGATCACCAGGGCCTCGACGGCTCGAGCCAGCCCGAAGGCGTCGTAGGGGGTGAGGAACAGGGTTTTCATCCCGTACACCCCGCCCGCGAGCCCGGCCAGCGCCGCCGAAATCGCGAAGACCAGCAGCTTGACCCGCACCACCGGCACGCCCAGCACCCTCGCCACGGCCTCCCCCTGGCGGGTGGCGGCCATCGCGTAGTTGAGGCGGCTCCGGCTCACCCCCAGGCTGGCCAGGGTGCAGATCACCAGCACCGCCACTGCCAGATAATAGGCCCCCAGCGGGAACTGACCGCCCCAGGCAGGCTGCACCGGCAGGCCGATGGAGCCCCCGGTGAAGTTCGACTTGAGTACCAGGGTGCGCATCACTTCGGAGAAGGCCAGCGTAGCGATGGCAAAGTACATCCCGTGCAGACGCAGGGTGGCCAGGCCCAACAGGAGGCTCGAGAGCGCCGCCACGGCCATCCCCACCAGCAGCGCGGGGATCGTCCCCCACGCTGGCGTCGCCAGGGCAGCCGCGTAAGCTCCCAGCCCGAAGAACGCTCCGTGCGTCAGGGAGAGCTGACCGGTGCGGGCCAGCAAATCCCAGGAGAGGGCCAGCCCGGTCACGATAAAGGCGAACTGCGCGGTGTCGAGCAAAAACGCCCGCCACTCGCCCAGCGGCAGCCCTGGCAGGAGCAGGGCCAGGAGGAGCAAGGCGCCGACAAGGATCATTGCGCCGTCCTTTTCCGGGCGAACACATCCCGCCAGCTCCGCCAGGTGAGCGCCACGAAGATCACCAGGAAAAATACCGCCTCCACCCAGCCGCCGCCGCCGGGCACGTAAGTGCTCACGAAGGCTTCGGCCAGGGCCAGAATGATTGCCGCCGGGATCACCCCGCGCAGGTTCCCCAACCCGGCCATAACGATGATAGCGAAGGCCTTGAGGGTGTAGGCGAAGCCCACCGTGGGCGAGGCGTAGAGCATCACCGAGAGCATCACCCCCGCCACCCCTGCGATGGCCGCGCTGAGCCCGAAGGCCAGCAGATATACCCGCTGGGTCTCGATCCCCAAAAGCCCCGGCGCGACCCGGTTCTGCGCTACCGCCCGCACCGCGAAGCCGGTGCGGGTGCGGCCCAAAAACCAGTAGAGCCCGCCCAAGATGCCCAGCGAGAGCAAAAACGCCGCGAATTGCGGAACCCCGAAGGAGAGCCCGGCCAGGCTGATCGTGCTGCCCTGGTAGGGGGGGCTCACCACCCTGGTCTCCGCGCCGAAAACCAGCAAGGCGACGTTCTGCAACGCAACGGAGAGCCCGAACGTGAGGAGCATCTGGTTGAGTTCGGGCGCGGCGAGGATCGGGCGGATCAGGCCATAGTAGCTGGCGGCCCCCACCAAAAAGACCACCAGCGCGGCGATGCCCAGCGAGATCACCGGGTCGAGGCCGAAGTGGGTGAACATCAAGTAGGAGACGAAGGCCCCGATCATCGAGAACTCGCCGTGGGCGAAGTTGACGATGCCGACCACACCCACCGCCAGGGCCAGGCCACTGGCCACCAGGGCATAGATCCCGGCGGCCAGGATGCCGTTGATGAGGGTCTGGAGGAGGAGTTCCATAGTAAGCGGGAAGCTGGAGGCGCTTAAACCTTTAGCCTCCAGCCTTCAGCTATTAGTAGTTCCCCGGGAACCGTAGCGGACGGCTGGCGCGGTTGGCCGGGAAGACCGGGCGGCGGGAGCCCTCGAGGTACTGGAATTGCAGCCAGATGCTCTGGTTGAAGCCCTGGTACTTGGTCTTGCCGGTGTCGGAGGGCTTGAAGGAGAGCGGGCCGAAGGGGGTGTCCATCTGCACTTTGGCCAGCGCTTCGGCGATCTTGTCCTTATCGGCGCTCCCGGCAGCCTCGACGGCTCGGCCCAGGGAGAGCACAATGGTGTAGCCCATGGGGGCCATGTACTCGTCGGTGATGTCGCCGAATTTCTTGCGGTAGGCGCTCACGAACTTGCGCGATTCGTTGTTGGCGACCGAGGGCAGCCAGGCGGTCATTCCAGCCACGTCGTTGGAGAGGTTATTTTTCTCGAAGCCGGTGGGCCAGGCCGGGGGAGCGCCGTAGATGAGCTTGGGCTCGAGGCCCACCTGGCGGGTCTGGGCGGCGATGGGCAGGGCGTCCACGTCGTAGCCGATCCAGTACAGGATGTCCGGCTTGAAGGACTTGAAGCGGGTCAGGATCGCGGTGAAGTTCCCCGAGCCCGACTTGAAGGGTTCGGCCTGCACGGTAAAGCCGGTTTTTTGCAGTTGCTCCTGGTAGGTCTTGATGCCTGAGGAGCCGAAGGGACCGTCTTCGTAGAGGATAGCGATTTTCTTGGCCCCCTCGTCGTAGAGCGATTTGAAGAAGCTCATCGCGGCGGCGACGTTGTGATAGTCCCAGGGGTGGTAGTGGAAGAAGCGGTCGTAGCCGCTG
>DASTSL010000025.1:0-11620 GCA_035760705.1 Meiothermus sp.
CAAAGCCCAGGCCAGCGCCACCGATCAGGCCGTGAAGGCCGTGGTGGAGAACCTGCGAAAAGCCCAGGCCACCGCCGAGGAGAAAGCCATCCAGGCGGTGCGGGAGAACCTGGCCACTGCCGAGCAAAAAGCCCTGGTGGAAGTGCCGCAGACCGTGGTCGCTAACCTCGAGCAGACCAAGACCAAGCTCCACGACGCGCTGAACAACGGCATCACCAATGCCGAGAAAAACATCTTCCTCTACGCCGCGGTCTTCGTGCTGATCTCGCTGGTCTTCATCGGGCTGCTGCCCAACGACGAACTGCGGGGCGGGGGCGGCTTCGGGGCTCGAGGTGGACAGGCCGGGCCGCCTGCTGCGGCGCACTAGGGCAGTTTGCATTTATATTGCAAACATTAGGATGACAAACCGTCTCCCCTATAGCGTTTCTCGCCCTTATCCAGTGCAGAAGTTACGGCTACCGCACTAGGTTCGCTCCCACCAACCGCTCCCCACTAGGGGAGCGATTTTCTTTACCAAGGCACCCCCAGCACCGGCTGGAGGCTCACCAGCGGTTCTGCGTAGGCCACGCCCAGGTAATTGCCCCAGGCCCGGCGCAAAGCCCGCCTCGCCTCCACCCCGGCCAGGCTCACGGTCTCGGAGGCGGCCTCGCCATAGAACTGGCTCTTGTGGGCCAAGAGCGCGGCCTGCCAGGTCTCGATATGGGCCGAGACGTCTACCAGCAGGCTGGGCGGCACGGCGTAGTTGCCGGGGTAGAAGAAAAGCCGCTGCACCTTGTGCGGCTCGCCCTCGAGCGCGGCCCGGCTCAGCCCGGCGAAATGGGCTGCGCTCAGGCTGAGGTGATGAGCCGCCACGTGGTCGGGGTGGCGGTCGGCGGACCAGGGGGCGATCAACACCCGCGGGCGCAACCTTCGCAGCGCTTGCCCCAGCGCCTGGCGCTGCTCGGGAACGTCCGCCAAGCCGCCGTCGGGAAGACCCAGGTTGCCCCGGTAATCGAGGCCCAGGATACGGGCGGCTTCCTCGGCTTCGGCCAGCCGTTCCTGCACCGTGCCCTTGGTGCCCATCTCGCCCTGGGTCAGCTCGAGGATGGCCGTGCTATAGCCCTCGGCCTTGGCCCGGGCCAGCATTCCCCCACAGCCCAACTCGGCATCATCGGGATGCGGCGCAATCACCAGCAGATCGAGTGCCATAGGAGGGGTTATAAGCTTGGGCGCAGGGAGAATGCAAGATGGGATCGGCTGAACGCCGAACGCTGGTCAAGGCGGGCCGGGTCAAACCCTTACCCCGGCGCTTGGCGCTAAGTCTAGAAGCCAGGTGCAGGGCTCAGCATTCACCAGTCAACCCCCTCCCCATGCCGGATGAACCCCATACCAGCTCTCCTTCAGATACAAGGGGAAACGCTAAAGATAGTTTTTGACCTCGAGCCCCTTGGGCGAACCCCGGCAGAGAGGCTACGCAAATCCCAGGCTCCGACCTGGGAATAGAGTCTGGTGAGAAAATAACCTTGAAAATTACAGCTTGGCGGTATGGTGGGAAACATGGTCACGGTTCCCTCCGAAGACTTAACCGCCGGGTTGTCCCAAGCAGCGTCGCTGATGGACGAGGGCCAAGGGCTCATGCGCCGGATGCACGAGTTGGCCGAGGGGTTACGCCAGGTGGCGGCCCAGCTCGGCCAGGGGGTTCCCGCCCCGGCGGAAGCCGCCCAACAGCTCACCCAGGCCGCCCATGCCTTCGAGGACTGGTGGCGGCGCGCGCAGAAGCTGGTGGGGGGCGACCTCGAGCGGAGCATCCCCAAGGTGATGCAAGCGCTCGAGGCTCACCAGCAAAAGCTCGAGATGGAAATCCAGCGCCAGAAGGCCATGACCGTGCTCGAGCAGGTCGGCAGTCTGAGCTACGGCGGCAAGGAAGAGTTCATGCCGCTCTCGGAGATCCAGTTCGAGGCCATCGGGATGCTGCGGGCCCTGAAGGGGGCCGAGCACCTCGACGACACCACTATGGCGCTGGCCGCCGGGACCCACCCCTACGCCCTGCTGGTCCGGCTCATCGCCAACCAGGACCTGAGCGACAACGACTGGCAGGAAACCTACCAGGCGGTCAAGCAATCCCTGGGGAACGAACTCGCGGTGGCGGCGGCCCGGGGAAGGCTGCGGCTCGAGTAAAGACGTATCGCCAAACGCTATAAGCCATCAGCTAAGTATCTTCAAGATAGAACCATAGTGGGCGGAGGGGTGGCTGACCAGGCCGCGCCGCTGAACAACCCGGTATTCACCCTTTCGCCGGGCAACCGGGCGCTTGTATCACGGGCACACTTATCTGCAATTAGGAACCGGCGGCCCCTGGCTTGGGGGCCGCTGCGTTTTTCTCCCCCAACCGGCGCTCGGTCCCGGCCTGGAGCCGCTTGATGTTCTCACGGTGGGTGAAGAAGATTAACCCGGCCAGCAGCACCAGCGTGACGATCTCCCAGAAAGGCCGTCCCAGCCCCAGGGCGATCACCACCGAGGCCACCCCCCCGATCATGCTCCCCGCCGAGACGTAGCGGGTCAGGGCCATGGTGGCGACCCCGATGGGCAGGGTCAGCAGAGCCACCAGCGGGTCCAGCACCAGCAGGGTGCCAAAGCTGGTAGCGACCCCCTTGCCGCCGGAGAAGCGCAGCAGGACCGAGTAGTTGTGCCCCAGCACCGCCGCCACCGCCACCAGGCCCGCCACCATGCCGTCTAATCCGGCCAGCCGGGCGATGAGGAGGGCGATCCCACCCTTGAACACGTCGAAGAAGGCTACCACCGCCGCCGGGCCGGGTCCCAGGGTGCGCAGGACGTTGGTGGCCCCGATATTCCCCGAACCGACCTTCTGGATGTCCACCCCGCGGGCACGGGCCACCAGCGCCCCTGCCGGAATGCTGCCGAACAAATACGCGAGCAGCAGGATGATGGCAATCTCCCAGGTCACGCCGCAATTCTAACGCCGGAGCATGAGGTTAAAAAGGGCTCACCCCGGGTTTATAGGGTTACCCCCCTCAGGGTCGGCGATCCCCACCGAGGTGGCCCCGCCGGTACACATACCAGACCCCCACCGCCAGCGACCCCACCAGAGCCAACCCCAGGAGGATATTGAGGTTGATCAGCACGACGACCCCGGCCAACCCCAGCAGCGTGAGGGCGATGCGGAGCAGTAGCGCGAGGATCTGGGTCACAAGCCGCCACATCAGCTGCTCGCGGAGGTATAGCTGCGCAGGGCCAGCCGCCAGAAGAAGCGGGCGAAGACGAACACCAAAAGGGCGATGCCCAAGGCGACGAGGAGGGTTGGACGCTCGAGCCGCCCCAGCGAAGCCTCCGCCGGAACCGTGGTGAGAAAGGCCACCGGGACCACGAAGGTGAAGAAGAAGCGGTACAGCGCCGGGTAGGCCCCGATGGGATAGCGCCCGGCTTCCAGGAGACCGCGCAACACCTCAGTGACGTTGTAGATCTTGACGAACCAGATGCTGGTCGAACCCAGGATGAACCACAGGCTGTAGAGCAGCAGGCTCGCCACCCCGAGCAGCCCGAGCCCTAAGAGGTAATCGGAAAGGCCCATCCCCAAGCGGCTCCCGGCATAGATCCAGACCCCCAGCCCGAACAGCAGGTTGGGGAGGCCCCAGGGCGAGAAGAAGCGGGTCGAGAGCCAGAACTGGCTGTCCACCGGTTTCAGGAGCACGAAGTCGAGGGTCCCTTTTTGCACTTGCTCGACGATGCGGTTGAGGTTGGGGCCTAAGAAGGTGTTGGAGAAGCCCTCGAGGATCGTAAACCCCCCCAGCACCAGCAAGGCTTCCTCGAACCGCCACCCCCCCGGACGGTAGCCGCCCTGGTACAAGAGCGAGAGGCTAAAGATACTCCCGGCCAGCATCGCGACCGCGGCGATGGCCGCCAGGGCGAAGTTCCCCCGGTACTCCAGTTCCGCCGCCAGGGCACTCCCCCAGAAGCGGTTGAGGAGTTTCCAGTAGCGCACGGTTACAGCTTAGCGTAAGACGCTGAGAGTCTGTCATACGCTGTACGTCGTACGTCAAAAGATTGTTTGGCGTATGACCTACGACGTACGACGCCTTGGGTTATGGCGCTAAGCGCGTAATCTTCCAGCCCCCGCCCGGCTCGAGCATGTAGGCCAGCCGGTCGTGGATGCGGCTTTTGCGGCCCTGCCAGAACTCGAAGTAATCGGGTTGAAGCCGGTAGCCGCCCCAGTGTAGAGGCCTCGGAACCCGCTCGGGGTGCTGGCGTTTGGTTTGTTCGATCCGAAAAAGCAGGGCCTCCCGCGAGGGGATCGGCTCGCTCTGCGGGCTCGAGGCCGAAGCCGCCTGGCTCTCGTAGGGGCGGCTGGCGAAGTAGAAGTCGGACTCTTCGGCAGAAACTTTTTCTACCCGACCTTCGATGCGCACCTGGCGCTCGAGCGGGGGCCACCAGAAGTTCAGGGCGGCGTAGGGGTGGGCCTCGAGTTCGCGACCTTTGCGGCTATGGTAGTTGGTGTAGAAGATAAAGCCCTCGGCGGAAAATCCCCGTAGCAGCACGACCCGGCTGCTGGGACGATGATTCTCCCCTACTGTGGAGAGCGTCATGCCGTAGGGTTCGGTCAGGTTCGCGGCCAAAGCGGCCTCGAGCCAGACCCCGAACTGCTCGATGGGGTCGGGTGAAACGTCGGATTCGTCGAGTTCGCCCCTCGTGTAGTCGTAACGGAGATTGCTCAAATCCATAAGGACAGGGTATAGGGTTTGGCGCCAAGCGCTACAGATGTAGGGGTAGAGCCACGCTTTGTCCTGAGTATGTTCGCGGGTTTGAGGGGTTCGTACTCGAGACCAACTATCCCTTAAGGGCTCTGCACCAACCTCGAAATGACCTCGGTAGTGTCCATCCAGTGATCCCTATGCGCTGATGGAAGCAAGGGGAGTCAGGATGCCGAATGCTTCGCTAGGGCACGACCTCACCAAGCCAATGGACGGAGGGCGAGAAAGCCCCCTTTCGAGACTGGATGAACTCGAAGATCGTCGCTTGAGTCGCTGCAAACCCAAGGGGGTATCCCCCAACCTCTTTTCCCCCACCCGTTCTATAGTGTTCGTGTGGCTATCGTCGCGGCGGAAAACCTCGCCAAAAGCTACCCGGTCGCCCTCAAAGACCCCGGTCTGGCGGGCACGCTGCGGCATTTTTTGGCGCGCAAATACAAGCAGATCGAAGCGGTCAAAGGGGTGACCTTCCAGATCGAACCGGGCGAGATCGTGGGCTTTCTGGGGCCCAACGGGGCGGGCAAGACCACCACGCTCAAGATGCTCACCGGCCTGATTCACCCCACCGCCGGGCGGGTCGAGGTAGCCGGGCACGTCCCCTTCCGCCGCGAGACCGATTTTCTCAAGAAGATTACGCTGGTAATGGGGAACAAACAACAGCTCATCTGGGACCTGCCCGCCGGGGACTCCTTTGCCATCAACGGGGCAGTGTACGAGATCCCCGATGCTGAGCTGAAGAAGCGGGTCGGGGAGCTGGCCGAGATGCTGGGGCTGGGGGGCAAGCTGACCCAGCCGGTGCGCAAGCTGAGCTTGGGCGAGCGGATGAAGGCCGAACTCCTGGCCGCCCTCCTCCACCGCCCACAGGTGCTCTTCCTCGACGAGCCCACGTTGGGCCTCGATGTGAACGCCCAGAACGCGGTGCGCGAGTTTTTGCGCGAGTATAACCGCCGCTACGGGGCCACGATTTTGCTCACCAGCCACTACATGGCCGACATCACCGCCTTGGCCGAGCGGGTGATGATGATCCACCAGGGCTCGCTCATCTACGACGGCGGCTTGCAGGGCCTCTTGGAGCGCTTCGCTCCCTACCGCGAGGTGCGCCTCGAACTCGAGCGCCCGGTTTCCCGCGAAACCCTCGAGCGCTTTGGCGAGGTGGCCGAACTCGAGGAGCACCAGGCCCGCCTCCTGATGCGCCGGGAGGTGTTGGTGGAGGAAATCTCCAAGCTCCTCAAGGAACTCCCGGTGGCCGACCTCGAGGTGCGCGAACCCCCGGTCGAAGAGGTCATCGGGCGCGTCTTTGAGAGTGGGACGAAGGTCGAAACCGGATCTCGTACTTAGAGGGATAACTGACCCGAGCCTAACCCCCCCGATCTGCGGTAATTTATAAAAAATGAACCGGACGGCTCTGCTCGAGCGTCTCAAAAACAAAACCTTCGACCTGCTGGTCATCGGTGGCGGGGCGAGCGGCGCGGGCGTGGCCCTGGATGCGGCCACGCGGGGGCTCAAAGTGGCCCTGGTGGAGCGGCTGGACTTCTCCGAGGGAACTTCCAGCCGCTCTACCAAGCTCATCCACGGCGGGGTACGCTACCTCGAGATCGCGGTCAAGACCTTCGACCGGGTGCAGCTCAACCTGGTGCGCGACGCCCTGCACGAGCGGTCCATGCTGCTCAAGCTGGCCCCGCACCTGACCCGCCCCTTGTGGCTCCTCACCCCGCTCTACAAGCTGTGGGAGGTGCCCTATTACTGGACCGGGCTCAAGCTCTACGACCTGCTGGCGGGGAACGCCCGGCTCGAGATGTCCCGCTACCTGAGCCCACAGGAGACCCTGCAGCGCTTCCCGGCGGTGCGGAGCGGGGGTCTGGTGGGCTCGGTGGCCTACCAGGACGGGCAGTTCGACGACGCCCGGTATAACCTCGAGGTCGTCCTGACGGCCCTGGAAGAGGGTGCGGTCGCGGTCAACTACGCCGAGGTCACTGGGCTGCTGAAGAAAAATGGAAAGCTCAGCGGGGCGGTGGTGCGGGACTGGCTCGGGGGGCAGGAGCTCGAGGTGAACGCGAAGGTCGTGGTCAACACCACCGGCCCTTTCTCCGACAGCATCCGCCACCTCGACGACCCCGCCGCCCCCGAGCTGGTAAAGGCGAGTTCCGGGGTCCACATCATCCTCGACAAAAAATACAGCCCCCCCGATACCGGACTGCTGATCCCCCGCACCGAGGACGGGCGGGTGGTGTTCGTGCTGCCCTGGCTGGGGCAGACCCTGGTCGGCACCACCGACGACCCCGCCGAGCCCACCGCGCATCCCCAGGCCCGCGAGGAGGAGATTGCCTACATCCTGCGGCAAGTCGAGCCCTATCTGGGCAAGATCGCCCGGGAGGAAGTCCGGGCGGCTTGGTCGGGGCTGAGGCCGCTGGTCTCGAGACCGCAGGCCGCCGACACCGCGAAACTAGCTCGAGACCACCTCGTCCAGGAGAGCCCCAGCGGGCTCCTCACGCTCACCGGAGGCAAGTGGACCACTTACCGAAAAATGGCCCTGGACTGCGTCAATTACGCGGTGCGAAAGTTCGGCCTGCAAGCCGGGCCGAGCCGCACCCATGAGAGGTTGCTGGTGGGCGGACAGGGCTTCGACCCCAACGGGGCACAGAAGCTGGCCCAGGAGTATAGCCTCGAGCCCGACGTCGCCCGACACCTGCACCGCTCTTACGGCAGCCGGGCGAGCCAAGTCGCCGAGATCGGCCAGACCTTCCGGCTGGCTCCCGGCTACCCCTATATCGAGAGCGAGGTGGTCTATGCTGCCCGCCACGAGCTGGCCCAGACCCCCATGGACGTGCTGGCCCGGCGCACCCGTTTGGCCTTCCTCGATACCAAAGCCGCCGAAGAGGCCCTGCCCGAAGTTGCCAAGCTGATGGCGAAGGAACTGGGCTGGAAGGCCGAGCAGCGCAAAGCCCAGGAAAACCAGGCCCAGGAGCGGCTGACGATCGCGATCTAGCCTTTACCCTTCTCTCCTCGTGGGAGAGGGGTTCATTTTGCTTTTGTGATCCGGCAGGAAAACGCAAAAAGCTCTAGGATAAAAGATGTGTGGCGCAAGACCCGAACCCTGCTCCAGGTCTATTACGCCTACATGCTCGAGTACCGCGCCGAGCTGATCTTGTGGGCCATCGCCGGGCTACTCCCGATCATCCTGATGGGGGTGTGGACCCAGGCCGCGCAGGGCGGGGGCTTCGGGCTCACCCCGAACGAGTTCGCCCGCTACTTTCTGATGGTCTTTCTGGTGCGACAGCTCACGGTGGTGTGGGTGATTTGGGAGTTCGAGCGGGACGTGGTGGAGGGGCGGCTCTCCTTCAAGCTGATGCGTCCGATTGACCCGGTCTGGGATCACGTGGCAGCGCACCTCTCCGAGCGGGTAGCCCGGATGCCCTTCGCCTTGCTGCTCTTGATGGTCTTCTTCCTGCTCTATCCGGGAGCCCTCTTCGCGCCGAGTTGGGACGGGATTTTGCTCGGGCTCGTCGCCACCGTGGCCAGCTTCGCGATGCGGTTTTTGATGCAGTACACCTTCGCCCTGGTGGCCTTCTGGACCGAGCGGGCGAGCAGCCTCGAGGAGGTCTGGTTCATCTTGTACTTGTTCCTCTCCGGGTTGGTGGCCCCCCTCTCGGTCTTCCCCGAATCCGTGCGAAACGTCGCCCTGCTCACCCCCTTCCCCTATCTGGTCTACTTCCCGGCCAGCATCCTGGCCGGACAGCCGGTAAATATCGGGCAAGGATTTTTGGTGCTCTCGGCCTGGGCCTTGTTTTTCTTTCTCTTAAACCGCTGGCTGTGGCGCAAGGGGTTGCGGCAGTTTTCCGGGATGGGGGCGTAAACGTGCGCGGCACGAAATACTCAAAAGCATCTGGCCTACGACGTAGGACGTATGACGTTCGACTCGCCCCAAGGCTGCTACCATAACCCCATGTCTGGTCTTCCCCGGCTTTTCGCCTGGATGTTGGCCCTGTTGGGTCTGGCGCTCGCGCAAAACCCCAAGGGCTTGGTGTTGCCCTTCGCCGGACCGGGTGGGCAGACCGTGGCCCACGCCCTGGCCGACGGTTTACAGGTGGCTCCTCCTTCGCTCACCGCGCTCCTCATCCCCGACCTCCCCTGGCGGGACAGCTACGACTTCGCGGCGGGGCGCATCGAGAGCCTGGGCGGAGCCCGGCTGGCCCGCGAGGTGAGCGGGGCGGATTGGCTGGTGGTGGGCGAGGTGGGCCAAGACGGCTGGGTCACCCTCTACCTCTCGACCCCTCAGGAAAGCCGCAAGGCCCGCTTTAGCCGCCTCGAGCTGGCCCAGCGCTGGCTCGAGCTAAAGCTGGGGCTAAAACCCCATCCCTTTCCTGGGCTTGACTATAGCCTGGAGGAAACCTACCAAAAGATGAGCCAGGGCGACCTCTCGGTGATCACGGGTTCGGCTTTGGGCGGGCTATACAACTCGGCCCTCGAGACCCGCCAGGGGAAGGCCCCCACCCCCGACTTGCGGGCCACCCTGCCCAAGTCGCTGCTGGATTTCTGGACCAATCTGGCCCAGCGGCGTCTGCCCCCGGCCTACCAGGCCCTGGCCGATTTCGGGTCGGAGAAGCGGCCCCAGGCGCTCGAGGCCGCCCGCAAGCTGGCCGACGGCCTGGCCTACGAACGGCTCACCGCCCTCTTGATCCAGCGCTCAGCGGGGCAAGACGCCTGGCGCGAGACCGCCCGCAAGCTGGCCCAGATCGCCCCGGAGCTTCCCATCGCCTGGGAGGAAGTGAGCTTCGCTGCCTTCGACGAGGACAAGCCCGCCGAGGCCCGTGACGCGCTCCTCAAGGCGCAAACTCTGCTGCCGCAAAACCCCCTCTACTGGATCAACCTGGGCTGGGCCTATTACCTCACCGGGGACAAGGCCCGCTCGATCCAGGCCAGCAGCAAGGCGCTCAAGGCGGGCGGCGCGGAGAAGCCCAGCCCCACCCCGGCCTACAACCTGGGGCTCGCCAAAGCCCTCTACGGCGACCTGCGGGGGGCCAAGCAAGCCTACGACCAGGCCCTGCAACTCGACGACGAGCAGGAGTTCGAGGCCGCACTGGAGGACCTGGCGGAAGCCAAGAACCCGCTTTTGGCCTACTGGCAGGGCTATCTCTCGGAGCGCTCGGGCGATCTGGCCCAGGCCCGGGCCTTTTACCAGCGCTTCGCCGAGGCCAACCCCCAGCACCCGCTGGCCCCGGCGGCCCAGCGAGCCAGCCGGATCCGGATCGAGACCCGACTTTCCCTGGAAAAGCTCACCCTCCAGCCCGAAGGCTCCGACGCCCGGCCTTTCCGCGCCGGAGAGGCGGTGTTCCCGGTGGTGAAGCTCGAGGGCAAGCCCTACCTCGCCCGCGCCCCGCTGGTGACGCGGCTCCTCGACGAGAACGACCGGGTGCTGCTGGAGAAGACCAAAGAGGTCGCCTTCCGGCCCATGACCGCCGAACTGATCGAGAATGCCCCGGCGGTGACGTTGCCCAAAGAGGGGCGCTACTACCTGGAGGTGCTCTACGGCGACCAGAAGCTCTCCCTGACCGTGATCGCCGGGACTCCCAGCCTGTCCCGACGCCTCTACGCCGCCGGGTTGCAGATCCGCGACCTGGGCGACGAACCCCTGCTCGGCGAGAAGGAGATGCTGGGGCCACAGGGGGATCGCATCCTGCTCGAGCGCACCGCCTTCACCCTGCGCCAGGTGGCCCAGTTCTTGCGCGGTGAAGCCAAAGATGACCCCCAGCGGCAAAAGGAACTCCAAGAGCTGAGCAAACCCCTGGCCCAAGGCCCCTACGCCGGGCAGACCGTGCTCGACTTGATGGGCAAGGCCGAAGAAAAGGTGTTGCGGGCCTTCTTCGAGGCCGCCGCGCAAAACCCCGAACTGATCGGGGATAGCGACGTGGTGAATGCCTTCGTGGACTGGCTGACGGGCGGGGAGTAATCCCCCCTACACCAGATTTTCACCGCCCCGTTTGCATCTTGGCCCTACCCTGAAAACATGCGCTGGCTGTGGGTGATCGTGGCGTTGGGGCTGGGCGGGTTTTTCGCGGTGCGCTCCATCGCGGCCCGGCCCATCGAGCGCCCACCGGGTGTGATCGCGCCGAGTATCCCGGTCCAGACCGCGCTGCCCCAGCCTCTTCGGCTGGAAAAGAACGGGGTCAGCCTCACCGCCGTAGCGAGTTTTGAACTCGAGGCCCGGGTGATTCTCAAGCACGTGTACGACGACGCCGGAGCCCGCATCGCCCCGGTGGATCTGGCCCTGGGCTGGGGCCGCATGTCCGATACCGCGGTGCTACGGCGGATCCGCTTCTGGCAAGACTACCGCTTCTACTTCTGGCAGACCCCCGAATACCCCATCCCCCGCGAGGAGATCGAGCGCTCGAGCGCCAACATGCACATGATCCCGGCCAACCCCTTTATCGAGCGGCGGCTAAAAGGGCTCAAACCGGGCAATCTCGTGCGGATCCAGGGTTATCTGGTAAACGCCAAGGCCCCCGACGGATTTTATTGGAATACCTCGCTGACCCGCGAAGATACCGGCAATGGGGCCTGCGAGCTGGTGTGGGTAGAAAGCCTCTCGATCCGCTAAGCGTCTCCAGCTTGTAGATGTCTGATCTAGGGATAATGGCCCATGCGGGGATTGCGTCGCTCAAAAACCGGGGGCGGCCTATACCCCGGCGCCACTTAGCTGTGCCGCTCGTGATAGAGGGCTAACAAGTATGAGCCGAGCTGTTAATCCCGGCACTTAAGTGGCCTTGCCAACGCCTCGACCTACCGCATGGACCATCCTTAGGCTCGGGCTTCCCTGAAGTGGGGAAGCAGCGAAAGGAGGAACGAAATGGCGATGACGAATAAAGCCCGCTCTCTGGTCA
>DASTSL010000026.1:0-15678 GCA_035760705.1 Meiothermus sp.
TAGGTGAGCACCCGGGCGTCGCCGGGCTCGCCCTCGAAGATGATGGCGGCCTTGTTACGGCGGGTCTCGAGCTGGCGGTCAAGGGCGTTATAGGCCAGGTTGGTCTTTCCGCCCACGAACCACTGGGCGTTGGGGGCCTTCCACTCGAGCACCTTCTCCCAAGGCTCGAACCAGTGGAACTCGCCTGCCATACGGCCCCAGAAGGCTTCGGGAGCCCTGAGGCTCTCTTCGTATAAAGCTTGGTACTCCTGGGGCTTTGAGATGAGCGCGGACTGTCTGAAAGCTTCAGAAGGCTGAAAAACCCGCTCCTCCTTGAGCACCGCCTCGATCCGATCCGTGTTCTGATCCATCATCTACCCTCCCGGTTATCTCCCCATTCCAGCTCTACGAACCCCACGGGCGCTAAAGCGAAATCACGCGACGAGTTTATCGGGCCGTACACCACTCGACTGGGCGGAGCGCAACTTAGCCCTAGCTTATGGAGCCGAGCCCCCTGCTTCAAGAACTGGGGCTTTTCGCGGCATGTCGGAAAGCGGGGATTTCTTGACGCGGCCTTAAGCCGAGGGTAATGATAACCTCGTCGGAATCAGCGTATCGGCACGGCCCTGGCTTCGTCTGGTGATGCGGGTGATTCCCACGGAGGCGCGATGGGGCGTAGCAAACGGCTCAGCACGGTGGAGGCGGCCTTGCGGGTGCTGACCTACCTGGCCGCTCATCCGGAGGGTCTCGAGGCTAGCGAGGTGGCCCGGATGTTGGGCAAGAGCCTCTCCACGGCCTATGCCCTGCTGGCCAGCCTGGTCGCAGAGGGTTTCGCCGAACGCGAGGGGGCCAGCTACCGGGTTTCCAAGACCGCCCTGGCCCCCGCTGCCTCCGCCCCCAAAACCGAGCACTTCGAGCGGTTGCAGGACGCGCTCGAGGAGCTTTACCTGCGCACCCGGGAGCGGGTCTACCTGGCTTTGCTCACCCCCGAGGGAAAGCTCGAACTCGTCACCCGGGGCCGCCAAGGGCTGCCCAAGCCCGAGGGGTTGGAGGGCCAAGTCAAAGAGGCCTTTTATGCCTTCGCGCTGGGAAAGGCAGTCTTGGCTTTTCTGCCGGAGGACGAGCTGACCCGGCAGGTGGGGGAGTTGCACCCACGTACCCCCTACACCCTCACCGACCCCCTGGCCCTGCGCGAGGAGCTGGAGCGGGTGCGGCAGATGGGCTTCGCGGTGGAACTCGAGGAGTACGCCCTGGGCCTCTCCGGGCTGGCCGCGCCGCTTTTCTCGGAGGGCCAGGTGATCGGGTCGCTGGGGGTGGTGGTGCCCTCGCGGCGCTTCCCCTACGCCTTTACCCGGCTCTTGCGGGCGGTGCAGGAGACGTCCTTTCCCGGCTTTGACCGGGTGGTGGGCTCGGCTGGCGCAAGCCAGGCCGTGCACCCCCCGAGCCCCCCGCCCACCCCCTTACCCTCGCCCGCCAAAACCCCCAAGACGCTCGAGCCCACCGAGGTGTGGGCGAATGAATCCCTTCGCAAAGCGGCAAACCTGCAAGACTACCGCAGCGCCTACCGGCGCAGCCTACGCGACCCCGAGGGGTTCTGGGCCGAGTGGGCCGAGCGCTTCCACTGGTTCGAGCCGTGGAGAAAAGTCCAGGAGTTGAACCTGCCCTTTCACCGCTGGTTCGTGGGCGGAAAGACCAACCTGGCCTACAACGCCCTCGACCGCCACGCGGCGAGCACCCGGCGCAACCAACTGGCGCTGGTGGCGCTCTCGGGGGACGGGCAGATCCACAAGCTCACCTACCGCGAACTGCTGGACCGGGCGGCCCGGCTGGCTTCGGCTTTGAAGAAGCTGGGGATCGAGGCCAAGGACCGAGTAGCGGTGTACGTGCCCACCGGGCTCGAGGCGGCCCTGGCGATGCTGGCCTGTGCTCGGATCGGGGCGGTGCACGTGCTGGTCCCGGCGGGGCTGGGGGCGGCGGCCCTGCGCGAGCGACTGGAGGATACGGGGGCCAAGCTCCTGATCGCGGCGGACCGGGCTTACCAGGCCGGTCAGGCGGTCTCGCTCAGCGGGATGGTCGAGGAGGCCGTGCAGGGACTCGAGACCGAGGTGCTGTGGCACCGCCGGGGCAGCACCCCCAGGCACCCCGAGTTCTGGAGCGTGCTCGAGGCCGAGAGCACCCTGGCCCCCGCCGAGCCGCTGGACAGCGAACACCTGCTGTTTATCCTCTACACCTCGGGTTCGACGGGGAAGCCCAAGGGGGTGGTCCACGTCCACGGCGGGTACATGGTAGGCACCACCTACCACCTGCGGCAACTGTTCGACCTCAAGGACGGTGAAACCCTTTGGAGCACCGCCGATCTCTCCTGGATCGTGGGGCACGCCTACGGGCTCTACGCACCCTTGATCGAGGGGCTCACCACCGTCTTGTGCGAGGAAAAGCTGGGCTACCCCGACCCCTCGGCCTTTTACGGCACGCTGGGCGAGTTGGGGGTGAACGTGCTGGTGACCAACCCCTCCTGGCTGCGCAATTTGCGCCGCTATGGGCCGGAGTGGGCGGCCCAGGCCGACCTCTCAAGCCTGCGCCTGGTGGCCTCGGTGGGCGAGTACCTGGCCCCCGAGGTCTGGCAGTGGACCCACACCTACCTCAAAACCTTCGTCATAGACAACTGGTGGCAGACCGAGACCGGGGCTCCCACGCTGGCCACGCCGCTTTGCGAACCGACCCGGCCCGGCGAGGTGGGTCTGCCCCTGCCGGGGGTCGAGGCCAAAGTGGTGGACGCCGAAGGCCACGAGCTGCTGGCGGGCCAGAAAGGGCATCTGGTACTCCCCCAGCCCTTTCCCCACTTTATGCGCGGGCTGTGGAACAACCCCGAGGGCTACCGCGCCCTGTGGGAGCGGATCCCCGGCTGCTACGCTACCGGCGATTTGGCGGTGCGCGACCAGGCTGGCTACATCACCCTCTTGGGGCGCTCAGACGACGTGATCAAGGCCGGGGAGCAGCGCATCGGCACCGCTGAGATCGAGGGGGTGCTGGTCTCGCACCCCGCGGTGGCCGAAGCCGCCGCGGTGGGCGTGCCCGACGCCGAGCAGGGCGAGGCCATCAAGGTGTACGTGGTGCTGCGCTCCAAGGAGGCCAGCCCCGAGGTGCAAGAGGTGTTGGCCCAGAAGCTCTCGGCCCACCTGCGCCGCCAGTTGGGGCCGCTCGCGGTCCCCGCTGAGGTGGTGTTTCTGGACCGCCTGCCCCGTACCAAGAGCGGGAAGATCCTGCGCCGGCTTCTAAGGGCCCGTGAGCTGGGAGCCGACGCCGGCGACCTCTCGACGCTCGAGCAATGAATCTGTGGAATAGCGGCTTTTTAGGAGGAACCATGGAAATCAAGCAGCTCCTCCGGCAAAAAGAAACCTTCCCGGCAGGCGAAGCGCTGCGCCAGCAAGCCAACCTCCAGGACTTCGCGGAGGAGTACCGCCGCAGCCTGCAAGACCCCGAGGGCTTCTGGGGCGGCTGGGCCCGGCGCTTCCACTGGTATGCCCCCTGGGGGAAGGTGCTCGAGTGGAACTTCCCCGAGCACCGCTGGTTCATCGGGGGCCAGACCAACGTCTGCTACAACGCGGTGGACCGCCACGCCCAAGGACCCAAGCGCAACCAGGTGGCGTTGCTCTTTATCGGGGAGGACGGGAGCGAGCAAAAGCTGACCTACGGCGAACTCCAAGACCGGGTCTCGCGCTTCGCCACCGGCCTGCGCCGGCTAGGGGTGCAGACCGGGGAGCGGGTGATCATCTACATGCCGCTCACGCTCGAGGGCTGTATCGCCATGCTGGCCTGCACCCGTTTGGGGGCCATCCACTCGGTGGTGTACGCCGGGCTGGGGGTTTCAGCGCTGCGCGAGCGCATCCTGGACACCCGGGCCAAGGTGGTGATCGCCGGCGACGTCAGTTACCGGCGGGGCAAGGCAGTGGACCTGCGCTCCATCGTGGAGCAGGCGGTGGAGGACCTGCCGCTCGAGGCCCTGATCTGGTTCCAGCGGGGGACCCGGGCCGAGTTAGGCGAACGCGAATGGGATTTCCAGGAACTCCTCTGGTCGCACTCCCCGGTCACCGAGCCCGTGCCCGTAGACGCCGAACACCCGCTGTTTATCCTCTACACCTCGGGTTCGACGGGGAAGCCCAAGGGGGTGGTCCACGTCCATGGCGGCTACATGATCGGAACCACCTATCACCTGCGCACCTTCTTCGATGCCAAGGACACCGACGTATTCTGGTCCACCTCGGACATCGGTTGGATCGTGGGGCACTCCTACATCGTCTACGCCCCGCTGTTGGAAGGGCTCACCAGCGTGCTGCGCGAGGGGGCTCCCGACTACCCCAACCCGGGAATTCTGTGGCAGCTGGTTGAGCGCCACCGGGTCAACGTGATGTTCACGGCGCCCACCGCGGTACGGATGTTCATGAAGTTCGGCCCGGAGTGGCCGAGCAAGGCCGACCTCTCGAGCCTGCGCCTGCTGGCGGTAGCCGGGGAACCCCTCAACCCCGAGGCCTGGCAGTGGGCCTGGGAACACCTGGCCGACTCGGGGCGGCGGGCCTTCGTGGCCGACAACTGGTGGCAGACCGAACTCGGCGGCCCCACCCTGGGAACCCCCCTCACCCATCCAGCCAAGCCGGGGGCGGCGGGCGTGGCGTTGCCAGGGGTGGCAGCGGCCATCGTCAACCCCGAGGGCCAGGAGGTCCCGCCGGGGCAGGGCGGGCTGCTCGTGCTCAAACGGCCCTTCCCCCACATGATGCGCACCGTCTGGGGCAACCCCGAGCGCTACGCCCAGTACTGGCGCGAGATCCCCGGCGAGGTCTACGCCGCGGGGGATGTGGCGGGCTGCGACGAGGACGGCTACTTCACCGTGCTGGGCCGCGCTGACGACGTGCTCAACGTGGCCGGGCACCGCATCGGAACGGCAGACGTGGAGAGCGCCCTAGTCTCGCACCCGGCGGTGGCCGAGGCGGCGGTGATCGGAGTCCCCGACCCCCTGAAGGGCGAGAGCATCAAGGCCTTTGTGGTGCTTAGGGCCGGGCAGCAGAAAAGCGAAGCCCTGGTAGACGCTATAGCCGCCCACGTCCGGCGCGAACTCGGCCCCATTGCCACGCCGGGCGAGCTGGTGATCCTCGACAAGCTGCCCAAGACCCGATCGGGCAAGATCCTGCGGCGGTTGCTTAAAGCCCAAGAACTCGGACGCGACCCGGGGGATCTTTCGACGCTCGAAGAGTAAAGGCCTTGTGGAGTAATTGTCAGAAGAGGCCTAGCAGTGCTCGACCAGGTTTTCTCTCGAGAGCAATCAGTACCATGCTTCCTTAGGGGCTTTGAAGAAAAAACAGTTTTCGCATATATTCACAATTTCAAGAAATCTTGTGTATTAACCCATAGAGTGCTATATTTCCCCCGATACGCTAACAAAAACTCCTAACCCCGGTTTTACAGGCTCTTTAGGTTAGTTTCTGGTGTCAATCCATAGGAGGACGCTATGACCGATAAGGATAAGCAACTAGAGGCCCTCGCTACCCAACGCTGGCGAATTGCCCTGCAACTCACCTTGGCCATGATAGTCATATACTTTGGCTTCATCCTGCTGGTGGCCTACGCCAAAGGAGCTATGGGCCACCAGCTGGTGCCGGGGCTGAGTCTGGGCATCCTGTTGGGGGCCTTGGTCATCGTCGCGGTCTGGGTGCTCAATTGGATTTATGTGCGCTGGGCCAACCGTGAGTACGACGAGGCCATACGGCGGATGAGGAACTGAAGGAGGGACACACCCATGCAGACCACGCTCGGACAAACCAACCCCGTTGCCATTCTCTTCTTTTTTATCTTCATCGCCATCACCCTAGGCATCACCTACTGGGCCGCCCGCCGCACCCGCACCACTGAGCAGTTCTACGCCGCGGGGCGCAGCATCTCCGGCTTCCAAAACGGCCTGGCGCTGGCCGGGGACTACATGTCGGCAGCCAGCTTTTTAGGGATCGCGGGCCTAGTGGCCCTCTCGGGGTTCGATGGGCTGATCTACTCCATCGGCTTTTTGGTGGGCTGGCCAGTGGTAATGTTCCTGATCGCCGAGCCGCTGCGCAACCTGGGCAAGTACACCTTTGCCGACGTAGTCGCCTACCGGTTGCGGCAGGTGCCGGTACGGAGCGCAGCCGCGGTGAGCACCCTGGCAGTGGTAGCCCTCTACCTCATCGCCCAGATGGTGGGGGCAGGAAACCTGATCAAACTCATGTTTGGCCTGTCCTACGAAGTCGCCGTGGTCATCGTGGGCGCGGTGATGCTGGCCTATGTGCTCTTCGGGGGCATGGTAGCGACCACCTGGGTACAGATCGTCAAAGCGGTCCTGCTGCTGGGTGGAGCTTTCCTGCTGGCCCTTCTGGTGCTATTCCACTACGGACTCAACCCCTTGGCGCTCTTCCAGGACGCCGCCACCAAGCAGGGGGATAAAGTCCTGGCCCCCGGGGGGCTGGTAGCCAACCCCATCGACACCCTCTCGCTAGGACTGGCCCTTATGCTGGGCACCGCTGGGCTGCCCCACATCCTGATGCGTTTTTACACCGTGCCCGACGCCAAGGCCGCTCGGACCTCGGTTACCTGGGCCACCCTCTTCATTGGGTTTTTCTACTTGGTGACTTTCGTGCTGGGCTTTGGCGCGATGACCCTGGTGGGGCCGGACGCCATCCGGGCCATCGACAAGGGGGGGAACATGGCGGCTCCCCTGCTAGCCGAGGCTTTAGGGGGTACCCCCTTCCTAGGATTTATCGCCGCGGTGGCCTTTGCTACTATCCTGGCGGTGGTGGCGGGCCTTACCCTCTCCGGGGCGGCGGCGCTCTCCCACGACATCTGGGTAAACGTGGTACGCCGAGGGCATGTTTCCGAGGGGGAGCAGCTCCGTGTGGCCCGGACCGCCACCCTGGTTCTGGGGATAGTAGCCATCCTCCTGGGGATCGCTTTCAAGGGGCAGAACGTGGCCTTCACCGTGGGCTTAGCCTTCGCCATCGCCGCCAGCGGAAACCTGCCAGCTTTGGTGTATTCCATATTCTGGCGGGGCTTTACCACAGCGGGGGCAGTGGCCGCCATTTTAGTGGGTACTCTCTCCGCGGTGCTGCTCATCTACCTTTCCCCTACTGTTCAGGTAGATATCCTCAAGCACGCAACGTCTATTTTCCCCTTGAAGAACCCCGGCATTATCTCCATCCCCTTGGGCTTCCTGGCCGGATGGCTGGTCTCGGTGCTCTCCCGCGAACGCGAAGCCGAGGAGCGCTTCCTCGAGGTCGAGCGTCGGGTACACCTGGGTGCAGGTGACTAGGTGAGATGATCCTGCTTTATGCCCACCCCGCCTAGCAGGCTAGGCGGGAGTTTTATCCATCATGAACACCCAAAAGTTCTCTGATCCGTTGGATTTTATTCGGCTGTGTCCGCCCTTCGACCAGCTCCCGCCTCAGGGCTTGCAAACGCTGGAAAAAAGCCTCGAGGTGGCTTATCTGCCCGCCGGAACGCGGGTGCTCGAGCAGGGCGGCAAGGGCAGCACCCACCTCTACTTGATCCGCAAAGGCTCGGTCCGGCTCGAGCGGGGCGGGAAGGTGGCGATGCAGCTCGAGGAAGGCGATCTCTTCGGCTACCCCTCGCTGCTGAGCCAGGACCCCCCGGCCTTCGACGTGACTGTCGAGGAAGACCTCTTGGCCTACCGCTGGCCCGCCGAGGTCTTGCGCACACTGCTACAGTATCCGGGCTTCGCCCAGTTTTTTACCCAGGGGCTGGCCGAGCGGCTGCGCCGGGCGGTACAGCCCGAACCGACCGAGCTCAAAGGGGTGGACCTGGCCCTGCCGGTGGGCCAGCTCGCGGAGCGCCCGCCCTTTTTCGTGCCGCGCAGCGCCACCGTACAGCAGGCCGCCCAGTTGATGCGCCAGAACCGCATCAGCTCGGTGCTGGTGACCGGCGACCCGGTGGGCATCGTCACCGACCGCGACCTGCGAAACCGGGTGCTGGCCGAGGGCCTGCCCCCCGACACCCCGGTGGAGCGGGCGATGAGCGCCCCGGTGAAGACCCTGGCGGCCTCGAGTTCGCTCTTCGAGGCGCTGGCCTTCATGATCGCCCACGACATCCACCACCTGCCCCTCACCGAGCAAGGGCAGATCACTGGGGTCGTCACCGACACGGTTTTTCTGCGTCAGCAAGTCAAAAGCCCGCTCTACCTAGCCCGCCGGATCGAGCACGCCGAAGGTTCGCAGGAGTTGCAGGGGTACGGGCTCGAGCTGGCCGGGGTGGTGGAAAACCTGCTCAAAGGCGGGCTGGGCGCGGCGGAGATCGGGCGCGGGGTGAGCGCCCTCAACGATCTATTGCTGCGCCGGCTGTTGCGCTTGGCCGAGCAGAAGCTGGGGCCACCCCCCACCCCCTATGCCTGGATCGTCTTCGGCTCGGAGGGACGGATGGAACAGACCCTCCTCACCGACCAGGACAACGCCCTGATCTATGCCCAGGCCTCTGCGCAAGCCGCCGATTACTTCCCCCAGCTGGCCGAGTTGGTGGTCAACGGCTTGCTGGCTGCGGGGTTCCCGCCCTGCCCGGGCGGCTACATGGCCACCCAGTGGCAAAAGTCGCTGGCCGATTGGCTCCAGCTTTTCCGAGGCTGGATCGAGCGGCCCACCCCCCAGGCCCTGCTCGAGAGCGCCATCTTCTTCGACTTCCGCCCATTACACGGCTCGCTCGACCTCACCCCGCTGCGCGAGGCAGTGTGGCAGGCCCGTCTTAACCGGCGCTTTCTGGCCCAACTAGCCCGCTCGGCGCTCGAGTTCCGCCCCCCCCTCACCCTCTTCCGGCAGATCCGCCAGGACGAGGCCGGGCTCGACCTCAAGAAAAGCGGCATCGCCCCCATCGTCAACCTGGCCCGCCTCTACGCCCTGGCCGCCGGTTCTGAAGCGGTGAGCACCCTCGAGCGCCTGAAAGCCGCCGCCCAGGCCGGGACGCTGGGCGAGGTGACCGCCCAGACCCTCGCGGAAGCCTTTGCCTTCCTGCTCCGTCTGCGGCTCCGCGAACAGCTCGAGGCCTTCCGCAAAGGTCAGCCCGCCGGGAACCGAGTACGGCTGGAAACCTTGAGCCCGCTCGAGCGCCGCCACCTGCGCGAGGCTTTCCTGGCGATCCGCGAGGCCCAAGAAGCCACCCGCGCCAGCTTTCACACCGATCAGCTGGGGTAGCGCTCACCCTGGCACTTCGCCTCATCCCTCTCTCGAACTCTTAAAGAGGGGAAGAACCGAGTGTGACGAGGTTCAGGGGGCGCGCCTAGAATGAAACCGATCGCCATGCTCAAGCACCTGTTGCGACGCACCCCGGCTCCGCCCTGGGAGGAGGCGGTGTACTGGGCGCTGGACCTCGAGACCAGCGGGCTCAAGCCCGAGGATCAAATCCTCTCGGTGGGCATGATCCCCATTCGGGGGGGCGCGATCCGCTACGGGGAGCATTTTTACAGCCTGGTGCGGCCCGAGCGTTTCGACACGCTCTCGCTCGAGGGGCTCCGGGCGCACCACATCCGCCCTTTCGAGCTGCGCCAAGCCCCTGAGCTTTGCCAGGTCCTGACCGAAGTTCAGCGGCGGCTCGAGGCGGGGATCTTGCTGGTCCATCACGCCCCGGTGGACGTGGCGTTTTTGAAGCGCGCCTATGCCCGCTGCGGCCTGAGTTGGCCCGAGCCGCAAGTAGCAGACACCCTCAAGCTGCTCCAGAAGCTCGGCCAGCGACGGGCGGTGCTCGAGCCCCACGCCGCGCCGCCACCGGGGAATCTGGGGGAGGCTCGAGCCTTCCTGGGCCTGCCGCCCTATACCGCCCACCACGCCCTAACCGATGCGCTCGCCACCGCGGAGTTATTTTTGGCCCTGCGCGCCCGGCTGGGAGCCCGTACGTTGCGCGAACTGGTTTGAGCGATGGCTGGTTTGAGCGATGGGTCATAGCCCTACTGAGGCTTCTTGGACGGGGTTCCGTCTTAAGAGATGGATGCGCGGCAAAGCAGACCCCATAGACCCCAAAGCCATTTCCGATGGTCGCCGGATTCAGCGTCTAGAACGACTCAATCAGCCCCAAACTCCTCGGATCGCTGGCCCCTTCAACAAAGTGGCGTCGAGGCGCTCGAGCTTTTTTCTCGAAACCGCGAGGCTAAATCCCCGGTCGGAGCCCGCCGACATCACAAAACTCTCATCCCTCTGGCTTTAGCTCGTGGTACAGAAATGCAAATGACTCCCCTCCAGCTGATCCAAGCTGCCGGGCCGGTGCTGTGGGCCATCCTGGCGCTCTCGCTGTACGTGGTTTACGTGTTCTTCCTGCACCTGCAAGTCCTCCTCCGCCTGGGCCGGGATAGCCGGTTGCTCCTGACCCGGGTCCACGCCGCGATCATGCACGGCGACCTGGTCGGGGCCTTGCGCGAGGTGCGGCGCGAGAAAAGCGCGGTGGCGAACGTGCTGCGGGCGGGGCTCGAGCGGGCCGAAGTCGGCGGAACCGAAGCCGCCCTCAACGAAGCCGTGCAGTACGAGGAGACCCGGCTTTTCCGGCCCCTGGGTAGCTTAGGGACAGCGGCCCAGATCGGCCCGCTGCTGGGGCTGTTGGGCACGGTGATCGGGATGATCCGCTCGTTCTTGGTGTTCGCCCAGTCCCCCGACCCCACCCCCGGCCAGCTCTCCACCGGGATCAGCGAGGCGTTGGTCAACACCGCAGCGGGGCTCATCGTGGCGATCGTGGCCTATCTGGCCCGCAACTACCTGCGCAGCCGGGCCGAGTCGGTGCTGCTCGAGGCCGACCGAGTGCGCGAGGCCCTCCCGGCTTGGCTCGCCGAGGCCCAGCTTCGCCGCGAGGGCCGTCTGCGGGGAGCCCCAGCCCCGCTTTATGAACCTGACCGAGTGGAAGAAACCCTGGTGCGGGCCACCCCCAACCCCAAGGAGGGCACGTGAGACGCCGAGAGGGCCTAGGGCGGCGCACCCTCGAGCCGGTGGAGTTCAACTTCGCCCCGATGGTGGACGTGGTGCTGATCCTGGTGATCTTCTTCATGCTGGCCGCCAACCTAAACCGCCCGGACCGGGCCTTCCCGGTGGACTTGCCCCAGGCCAGCACCGCCCAGGCCGATCCTCAGGCCCCGCTGGTGATCGCCCTCAGCAAGAGCGGGCAGGTGGCCCTGAACGGCAGGGTGGTGAGCCCGGCGGCGCTCGAGGGGGAGTTGCGCAAGGCCCTCAAGAGCCCCAACCGCGCGGTCCTGCTCGAGGCCGACAAGGACGCCACCCACGGGAGGGTGGTCTCGCTCATCAACCTGGTGCGCTCGGCAGGGGGAACCCGGCTGGAGATCGCCACCTTACCCTGAAATGACCCGACTCCTACCCCCAATGAACGCCGAACGCAGCCGGGCTATGCTGGCGGCGCTGCTGTTCCACCTGGCCCTGGGGGTGTGGCTGGGGTTGTTGCCCCCGCCGCGCCCCACGGCCCCACCCCCGCTCCGCATCACCGTAGCGCCTCCCCCGGCCTCGGCGGTGCGGTCTGCGCCTAGCCCCAAGCCCCCGGCGGTCAGACCACCCGAGGTGCGCCCGTCCCCGACGCCCACGCCCAAACCGAAACCCTCCGCGCCCTCTGTGGCTCAGACTCGAGCCCCCGACCCCGAACCCACCCCGCAACCCAAGGCCGACCCGCCGCAGGCCAGGAGCCGCACCGTCCAGCCCGAGGTCCAGACCAGCACCCCACCCAAGGCCGAGGTCCAGCCCGCCCCGAAACCCGTACCGGCCCCCGCGCTCTCCCCGCGTCCGGAGGTTGCCACCCGGCCCAATCCGGCCCCCCAGGCCCGCCCCGAGGTCTTACCCAGCTCCCCGCAGAGCAGCCCGCTCGAGCACCCCAGCCTGGTCCGGCCCCCCCCGGTGGGCGAAAACGCCGCGGCGAGCGGGCAAACCGACCCGGCCCGCCGCCAGGCCCTCGCCCCCTCTCCCGAAGGCAACCTGCCCGCCCGTCCTGCCCCCTTGCCCGAGGTCCAGGTCGGCGGCGGGCGTAGCGCGAGCAACGCCCCCACCCCCGAGGGGCAGCCGCGCTCGAGCGTGGTCAGCCCGGCTCCGGGCCAGGCCGAGCCCGCCGCCCCCTCGCCCCGCTCGGGGGGCGCCCCGCTCCCCGAAAACCGCCCGCAGGGCACCAAGGCCGATCCGGTGGCCGCCCCCGACCCCCTCGGGCGCGAAGGTAGCCCCTCCCCCACGCCGGATACCGCCCCCCAACCCTCGAGCCGGACTCCCTCGAGCCCCGCCCCCACCCCGGCTCCGGTCGCGGAACCCCAACCCGCCGCGCCGCAAAACGGCCCCGAGGCCGCCGGGGGCGAGTCTACCCGCCCGGCACCCAAGACCACCCCGGCCCCACAGCCCAGCGAGCAAGCCCGCCAGAACGGCCCCAACGCCCCGGGGGCTGCCGTGGCCCAGCCGGGAGCCGAGACGGACGGGTTCGCCGCGGGGAGAGCGGGTGGCAAGGATCAGCCGGATTGCGCCGTCGTGGTGGACGCCCGTGGGCTCTCCCCCCGCCTCTCCCCCAGCCCCTCCCCGGCGGTGCTCGACCCCAGCGGCAAGAAAGTCTGGCCCAACCCCGAAGCGGTCAAGGGAATTTCCTCCAGCCTGGTCAATAAAACCAGCATCGCCTTGTTCTTCGAGAAGGAGGCCGAGATCGCCTCCGGACAGTACACCCGTACCCTCAAGGTGCGCGCGGAGGCTACCAAGCCCTCGGAGTTCGCCACCTCCTCCAAGTTCAACGACTACGCGATGGTTTCCAAGGCCGACGCCGAGCGCATCCAATCGGCGGGGCTGGCCTGTCAGATGATCTTCCTGAGGTGACGTGATGAAGTGGATGGTTATTTTTCTCGGCTCGAGCCTCCTCGGCGCAGCCCTGGCCTGGCAACCGGCCCCCGACCTCGAGACCGCCCAACGGGTGGTGGACGGGGCCTATAGCCGTATCCCCACCGTGGAGACCTCGGCTACGGTGGATCTGAGTGTGAAAGACAAGAACTTTGCCAGCGGGGTGGGGGTCAAGATGCTGTATGGAAACCCCGCCACCTGTCTAGCCCAGTGGCTCGAGAACCCCGAGGGCTACGCCCAGTACGGCAGTCGCCCGCGCTCCGTCACCGTGGCGGGCCAGGCCGATTTGATCAGCCTGGAGGCTCAGCGGGTGCGCAACGCCTTCAAGAACCTATCGGCCCAGGAAGCGCTCTCGAGGGCACAAAAAGCCCTACCTGCCGGGCATCTGCGCATCTTCGTGGAGATTCGGGGGCTGCCCAAGCCCGAACTCCGGGCAGCCTACACTATCGGGCTGGGCGGGCTCGGCAACGGCTTTATCATGCCCTACAAATCGGCTTACCTGGACGACTGGAAACCGCTCGACAACAACCCCGGGCGCTACGGCGGCACCATGGTCTATTACTTCGACCTCTCCAAGGCCAGCATAGACCCCAAAGGCACCCTCAACGTGGTGATCAAGACCGAGGCCGATAGCGACTGCACCTACATCGTGCCGGTAGATCTATCGAAGTTCGAATAAAAAACCGGAAGCGTTGGGCTTCCGGGATTGGTGGCTATGGGCGGACTTGAACCGCCGACACCACGATTATGAGTCGTGTGCTCTAACCAGCTGAGCTACATAGCCATTGGTTGCGGGGGAAGGATTTGAACCTTCGACCTTCGGGTTATGAGCCCGACGAGCTACCAGACTGCTCCACCCCGCGGCGTAGCGTCGGCGCTGCGAACCAGACGCAAAGTCTATCTTAGGCGGGGTCGCTGCCAACGTCAAGCAAGGCCACGGGACTTCAGTCCGAAAAATCGAGTCATAATGGGAGTTAAGGGGGTGAAGGTATGGTCGGTACACTGAGAGTCGAGCGCATCAACGCCTTACCCGAGAACCATGTGCTGGAGTGTCTGTTGCAGGAATCGGGAGAGTCGATCCGGCTGGTGATCCTGCACACCTCACCCAGCCACTACGAGGCGGTGGGGCAAATCGTCACGCGAAGCGCCAAAAACCTTTTCCCACACTCCGGCCCCATGACCGCAGAACTCCTGGTCCACTGGCTAGACACCCTGCTGGTGAAGTGGAACCCCGAGGGCTCGGTCAGTTGGCGGGAGCACCCGCTGGACGAGGCCACCCGCAAGTTCATCACCACTGTGCGGCAGTCGGCGGCGGAGGTGGCCAACCGGGCCACGACCAGCGCAGCGCGAACCCCAGGGGACTAAAGAGATCTGTGGGCGCGTGACCGGCTCGGTAAAAAAGACCCCGGCATATACCGGGGTCCTGCTTCATCTTGGTGCCGGGGATGGGACTCGAACCCACACGGGGTTTCCCCCAACGGATTTTAAGACTGCCCAAATCCAATTGGCGCTCAAATGCTTCCAGCCACAAAACGCCGTTACGTACGTGCATTTAGACATTTAATTTGTCTGGTCAGATTACAATCAAATCCATTTGGCTGCAATGAGTTGGGCTCAGAAGTGGGCTCAGCTTCCAGCCTCTCAAGCGGAGCCTTAGCATATTTGCTATTGACGTTTCATAACAAATATGCTAATATAGGGGCGTGGGCAGGAACAAGGACATCCGCAAAAAGATCGAGGGCCACCGCCGCCAAATCGCTTTGCACCAAGAAAAAATCCGCCTCGAGCTAGCCAAACCCACCCCCGATCAGGATGCCATCCGCGACTGGCAAACCCATATTCGCAAACACGAGATGCTGATCGAGCGCCTGGAAAAGAAGCTCCCCTAGTTCGATGTTCCTGCCTTAGGAGGTTTTATGGTGAAGACCGAACTCGAGCGGTTTAGCGAACGCAGCGCGCGCCAATTGCTCGAACTCGAGCGTGAGTGCATCCGCTTTCTCGAGCTACGCAACCGGCTAGCCCACGACGACCTCGACGAAGCCGAGCGCGACCGCTTGGAAGGTGACCTCTACGCCCAGCTCACCCAGCTCGAGTCCGCCGCCGAGGTCGCCCGCGAGGGCATGGACGCCGTGACCGAGGCGCTCCCGGATGACGATGAGTAAGGCTTCCTACGAACCCGATCCGGTGAGCCTCGAGCTGGCGCGAGCCCTCAAAGAGGCTGGGGTCAGTCAGGCTGAGTTGGCCCGACGGCTGGGGGTGAAGCCACCCTCAATCGCCCGGCTATTTTCGCCGCGTTATACCGGCCACAGCCTCCGCAGCCTGCGCGAGATCGCCAAGGCTTTGGGAATGCGGCTTGAGGTGCGGCTGCTCCGAGATTCGGGTGACGACTCCTCGCCAGCCAACCTAGCGTTTGAACAACTCGAACCCCGCTGACAGTACCCCCCCTAGCAGCAACCACACCACCGCTTGGATCAACCCTGAAAACTGGCGCTGATTCTCTATTTTGGCCTCGAGCCTGCCGATGGCCTGATTAATAGCGGCCAGGGCTGATGGAAGCCCCTCGAGGGCCTCCAGCCGCCGGGAGTGCTCGTCGAGCACCGCCGAGTGGCGCTCGTTGCCGCGCTCCAGGCGCTCAAGGCGTTCGTAAATTCGCTGCATCTCCGGCTCCATCATCCCACCCTCACCATCGCACCCCCCCGCCGATCGCCCAGCGCCAGCCCTCCAGCCCATCCAGACTGCGGCCTAGCTCGAGGGCGACCCACCATCCCGACCCGTAGTAGGCCAGCACGCGGTAGGGCGTGATCTGGGGGCCGAGCAGGCGCAGCTCGAGCCC
>DASTSL010000027.1:0-7289 GCA_035760705.1 Meiothermus sp.
CGTCTTTGAGCGTTTCTACCGGGCCGATCAGTCGCGGCGGCGCGATCCCGGGGGGAGCGGGCTGGGGCTTTCCATCGCCAAGTGGATCGTCGAGCAACACGGCGGGGAAATCCGCCTCGAGAGCGAACTCGGCCAGGGCACTACCGCCATCGTGCGGCTGCCCACCCGTCCCCCCTGAGCGGGGTGCCGCCTCCGCCGGATGAACCATCCCCCACAACCCCACACCGATGAGCTTGCTATCCTGACCTTTTGAGGTGCGCTTTGGAACCCATCCACCCCACCCCCACCAGCCTGGCCGCCACCAGCCCGGACGAAGCCAGCCCGGCGGCGTTTGGCCTGGCCGATGCCCTGCCGCACCCGGTCTGGGTGCTGGAGGGCGACCAGGTCTTCTTCAACCGGAGCTTTACCGAGTTCACCGGCCTGCCCACCCCGGGGCCCAGCCACCTGGACGAAACGCTGACGCGGGTCGTGCACCCCGATGACCGCGAGCCCTGGGAGGCAATCTGGGCCAAGGCCCGCTCGGAGCGCAAGGCCCAGGCGCTCGAGCTGCGTCTGCGCCGCCACGACGGGGCTTACTTGTGGTTCACCGCCCACCTGGGGCCGCTGGCGCAAAACGGCTGGGTGGTGAGCTACACCGAGGTGGACGGGCTGCGCCAGGCCCAGGCCGAAACCGTGGCCATGCGCGAGCGGATGGGCGAGGCCTACTTCACCCTGGACCGGGAGTGGCGCTTCACCTACCTCAACCGCGAGGCCGAACGGCTGTTAGGCCAGCCGCGCGAGCAATTGCTGGGCAAAGGGCTCTGGGAGGAGTACGCCGAGGCCGTGGGGACCGAGTTTCACCGGCAGTATACCCGCGCCATGCAGGAGGGGATCCCGGTGGCCTTCGAGGCCTACTACCCCCCGCTCGAGACCTGGTTCGAGGTGCACGCCCACCCCGAGGCCAGCGGGCTCGCGGTGCACTTCCGCGCCATCAACGACCGCAAACAGGCCGAGGCCGCCCTGCAAGAGAGCGAACTCAAACACCGCCGCCTTTTCGAGACGGTGCCGCTGGGGGTGGTGTACCAAGACCAAGAGGGCCGCATCCTCTCGGCCAACCCGGCGGCTCAGGAGATCTTGGGGCTCACCCTCGACCAGATGCGGGGTCTCACCTCGATGGACCCCCGCTGGCGGGCGGTGCGCGAGGACGGCAGCGAACTCCCCGGCTCCGAGCACCCCGCGATGGTCGCGCTGAACACCGGGAAGCCGGTGCGGGGCGCGCTGATGGGGGTGTTCAACCCCCAGCGGGGGGAGTTGCGCTGGATCAGCGTGGATGCCACCCCGCTCTTCGAGGGGGGGGCCCAGCGGCCCACCCGGGTCTACACCGTCTTCCGCGACGTAACCGAGCAGCGGCGGGCCGAGGAAGCGTTACAGAAGCAGCTGGAGCTGACCGCGACGATCACCAACAACTCCACCCAAGCTTTGTTCATGATGGATGCCCGCGGCTACTGCACCTTCATGAACTCGGCAGCGGAGCAGATGCTGGGCTTCACCCTCGAGGAGATCCGGGCCAAGCCCCTGCACGAGATGATCCACCACCATCACCCCGATGGACGCCCCTACCCGATGAGCGAGTGCCCCATCGACCGGGCTCTGCCGGAGAACTTCGATATCCGCGAGCACGAGGACGTGTTCATCCGCAAGAACGGGGAGTTCTTCCCGGTGCTGGTGGCGGCCAGCCCCATCTTCGATGACGATGGCCGCCCGATCTCCACGGTGATCGAGGTGCGCGATGTCACCGAGCAGCGCAAGGCTCAGCAGGCCCTCAAGGAGAGCGAGAACCGCTTGCGGCTGATCCTCGAGTCCATCGGGGAGGGGGTCTACGGGATTGACGCCCAGGGGCGCTGCACCTTCATCAACCCGGCAGCCGCCCGGATGCTCGGTTACGAGCCGGAGGAGGTGCTGGGGAAGGACATGCACGCCCTGGTGCACCACCACCGCCCGGACGGAGCCCCTTACCCGCTCGAGGAGTGCCCCATCTACCACGCCATGGAGGGCCACCAAGGCTGCCGGGTGGAGAGCGAGGTGTTCTGGCGCAAGGACGGCACCGCGCTGGCGGTGGAGTATAGCGCCCACCCCATCCTCGAGCGCGGTGAGGTGCAAGGCGCGGTGATCAGCTTCGTGGACATCACCGAGCGCAAACAAGCCGAGAACGCCCTGCGCGAGAGTGAGGCGCGCTTCCGGGCCATCAGTGAGCACGCCCCCATCGGCATCTACCTCTCCGACCCCAGCGGCCATAACCTCTACACCAACGTCCAGGCCCAGAAGATCGGCGGCTACACCCTCGAGCAAGGTCTGGGGCGGGGCTGGACCGAGTTCATCCACCCCCAAGACCGCGAGCGGGTCATCGCCGAGTGCACCGCCGCCACCCAGGCCGCAAAGCCCTACGAGATCCGCTACCGCTGGCTGCGGCCCGACGGCACGGTGCGCTCGAGCCGGGTGATCGGGGTCCCGCTCTCCGACGAGCAGGGGCGGCTGGTGGGCTACGCTGGGACCGTGGAGGACACCACCGAGCGGGAGTGGGCCGAGGAGGCCTTGCGCCAGAGCGAGGAACGCTACCGCAGCCTGGTGGAAGCCACCGCCCAGATCGTGTGGGACACCCCGGCCCACGGCGAATTCGTGCGCGAGCAGCCGGGCTGGGCAGCCTTCACCGGGCAGCGCTTCGAGGAATATCAAGGCTGGGGCTGGCTCGAGGCGGTCCACCCCGAAGATCAGGAGCACACCGCCCGGGTCTGGAGCGAGGCGGTGCGGGAGCACAAGCCCTATCAGGTCGAGCACCGGCTGCGCCGCCACGACGGGGAGTACCGACACATGCGGGTGCGGGCGGTGCCGGTACGCAACCCCGACGGCTCGGTGCGCGAGTGGGTCGGCCTGCACACCGACATCAGCGAGGAAAAACAGGCCGAGCAGGCCACCGCCTACCTGGCCGCCATCGTGGAGCCCTCCGTCGACGCGGTGATCAGCAAGGACTTAGGCGGGGTGATCACCAGTTGGAACCGTGGCGCCGAGGAGATGTACGGCTATAGCGCCCAAGAGGTGGTGGGGCAGCCGGTGGCGCTGCTCATCCCGCCTCATCTGCTCGAGGAGGAGGAGAAGATCCTTGAGCAGGTCCGGCGCGGGGAGCGGGTGGAGCAGTACGAGACCCTCAGGCGGCACAAGGACGGGGCCGAGATCCACGTCTCGCTCACGGTCTCACCGATCTGGGACCGAGGGGGCCGGGTGATCGGGGTCTCCAGCATCGCCCGCAACATCACCGAGCAGAAGCTGGAGGAGGAAGGCTTACGCTTCCTCGACCAGGCCAGCGTGGCCCTGGCCTCGAGCCTAGAGGTAGAAGAAACCCTGCGCCAAGTAGCCCGGCTGGCGGTGCCCCGGCTGGCCGACTGGTGCAGCGTGAGCCTGCCCAATGCCGAGGGCCAGCTCGAGGCCCTCGAGATCGCCCACACCGACCCCGAGCGGGTGCGGCTGGTGCGCGAGTTGGCAGCAGACTACCCCGAAGACCCCGAGGCCCCCGGCTCAAGCGCCCAGCTCATGCGCAGCGGGCAATACTCGCTGGTGAGCGAGGTCACCGACGAGATGCTCCAGGCGGTGGCCCGCGACGAGCGGCACCTCGAGCTGATGCGCAAGCTCGAGCTGGGCTCGGCCTTGGTGGTGCCGATGCTGGTAGGCGGTAAGGCGGTGGGGCTGATCGGGCTGGGGATGAACCGGGGCAAGCGCCGCTTCGGCGAGCGGGACCTGGCCCTGGCCCAAGAGTTGGGCCGCCGCGCGGCGGTGGCCTTAGAGCACGCCCGGCTCTACCGGCAGCTCCAGGAGCGCGAGCAGGAGTTGCGCACCCTGGCCGAAACCATCCCCCAACTGGCTTGGATGGCTGACGAGAGCGGCTATATCTTCTGGTACAACCAGCGCTGGTACGACTATACCGGCACCGCCCCGGCGGAGATGGAGGGCTGGGGCTGGCAAAAGGTCCACGACCCCGAGATGCTGCCCAAGGTGATGGAGCGCTGGCAGGAGTCCATCCGCACCGGGCAGCCCTTCGAGATGGTGTTTCCGCTGCGCGGGCGGGACGGGCGTTTCCGCCAGTTCCTGACCCGGGTGGTGCCTTTGCGCGACGAGAAGGGGCGGGTGGTGCGCTGGTTCGGCACCAACACCGACATCACCCAGCAGATCGAGACCGAAGAAGCCCTGCGCGAATCGGAGGAGCGCTACCGCTCGCTGATCGAGAACTACCCCGGCGGGGCGGTGATCCTCTTCGACCAGGACCTGCGCTACTTGCTGGTGGACGGGCTGGGGCTTGGCGATGTTGGCCTTTCGCCCGAGGAGATGGAGGAGCGCACCGTCTACGAGCTGTTCGAGCCGGAGCTGGCCGAGCGGCTGGCCGGCCTGTACCGCCGAGCCCTGGCCGGGGAGCGGGTCAACGACGAGGTGAACTTTGGCGAGCGGATCTACCTCTTGCGGGTGACCCCGGTGCGTTCGCTGGATGGCCGGGTGCGCCAGGGCCTGGCTTTCACCCAGGACATCACCGAACTCAAACGACTCGAGCGCGAGCTGCGCACCCTCAACGCCGAACTCGAGGCCCGGGTAGCTGAGCGCACCGCCGAACTCGAGCGCTCCAACCGCGACCTCGAGCAGTTCGCCTACGTGGCCTCGCACGACCTGCAAGAGCCTTTGCGGATGATCTCCTCGTACACCCAGCTTCTCGCCAAGCGCTACGCTGGGAAGCTCGACGAAAAGGCCGACCAGTACATCCACTACGCGGTGGACGGGGCCAACCGGATGCAGCGGCTCATCCAAGACCTGCTGGCCTACTCGCGGGTGGGCACCCGTGCCCAAGCCCTCGAGCCCACCGACGCCAACACTGTGCTCCAGGAGACCTTGGAGAACCTCCAGTTCGCCATCCAGGAGAACGGCGCGGTGGTGGAGGCCGATCCTTTACCCCGGGTGCTGGCCGACCGCAGCCAGCTCGGCCAGGTCTTCCAAAACCTCATCGCTAACGCGCTCAAGTTCCGCCACCCAGAGCGCCCGCTGCACATCCGGGTGGGGGCAGTTCGCCAGGATGGGATGTGGCGCTTTAGCGTGCAGGACAACGGGATCGGGATCGAGGAGCAGTATTTCGAGCGCATTTTCGTGATCTTTCAGCGGCTTCACGGGAAAGAAGACTATCCTGGAAGTGGGATCGGCCTGGCCCTGTGCAAGAAGATCGTGGAGCGGCACGGCGGGAAGATCTGGCTGGAGAGCGAAGTCGGCGAGGGAAGCTGCTTCTACTTCACCTGGCCGGCAGCCAACGGGAACCCAAAACCTAAGGAGCGCCCCGTGAACGAGGAGCAGCGATGAATCAAGGAACAATGGTAGCTACCGACTTGGTCGAGATCCTGCTGGTCGAGGACAACCCGGGGGATGTCGAACTCACCCGCGAGGCCTTCGAGGAGGCCCGGGTGCGTAACCGGCTGCATGTGGTGGGCGACGGGGTGGAGGCCTTAGCCTTTCTGCGCCGCCAGGGCCATTACGCCCAGACCTCTCGGCCCGACATCGTGCTCTTAGACCTTAATCTGCCCAAGAAAAGCGGGCTCGAGGTACTGGCCGAACTCAAGGAAGACCCCGACCTCCGGCGCATCCCGGTGATCGTGCTGACCACCTCGCAGGCTGAGGAAGACATCGTGAAAAGCTATCACGCCCACGCCAACGCCTACGTCACCAAGCCGGTGGACTTCGAGAAGTTCATCGCGGTGGTGCGCCGCTTCGAGGACTTCTGGCTGGCGGTGGTGCGACTGCCGCCCAAATCGGAGGGGAAGTAGGGTGAGCCCCTCACCCCCCATCCGGGTCCTGCTGGTCGAGGACAACCCCGGCGATGCCTTCTTGGTGCAGGAGCTGCTCTCCGAGGTGGGCGGCTTGCAGCTGTCGGTGAACCGGGTCGAGCGGGTGGCGGAGGCCCTCGAGCAGTTAGCCCAATCGCGCTTTGACGCGGTGCTCCTAGACCTCTCGCTGCCGGACGCCCGCGGCCTGGAGGCGGTCCACCGGGTCCGCTCGGCCCTGCCCGAGATCACCATCGTGGTGCTCTCCGGGCTGGCCGACGAGCAAACCGCTTTGCAAGCGGTGCGCGAGGGAGCCCAAGACTACCTCATCAAAGGCCGGGTGGACGGCGACGTCATCGCCCGGGCGCTGCGCCACGGCCTCGAGCGCTCGCGCATTCAGGCCGAACTCGAGACCCAGCGCCGGGCGCTCGAGGCTCAGATGTCGCTGGCGGTGGAGGCAGCCCAAATCGGGCTGTGGGAATGGGACCTGACCAGCGCAAAGCAGCGTTGGTCGGACGAGCAGACCCGGCTCTTGGGGCTCGAGGTGGGCTCGGGGCGGAGCCTGACAGCCGAAAGTCCTGAACCGCCCCCGCCCGCCGGGGTCCCCTTCGAGACCAACCACCGCGCCTTCTTACGGGCCGTCCACCCTGACGACCGCGAACGCCTGAAGGCCAAGGTGCGGCAGGTGCTCGCGAAGGGCGAACTCTACGAGGACGAGTTCCGGGTGGTCCTGCCGGACGGGCGGGAGCGCTGGCTGGCGGTGCGCGGGCGGGTCTACCGCGACCGCAGCGGGCGGCCCGTGCGCATGGCCGGGATCACCCTCGACACCACCCAGCGCCGTCTGGCCGAGGAGGCCCTGCGCCAGAGCGAAGCCCGGCTGCGCGAGATCAACCAGGCCCAGCAGCGTTTCGTCGCCGATGCCGCCCACGAGCTAAGGGCCCCCCTCACCGCCATCCAGGGCAACCTCGAGCTGCTCTATCGCTACCCCCAGATGCCCCCCCAAGACCGCATGGAGTCGGTGAGCCAGGCCCTCAAGGAGGCCCAGCGGCTGGGGCGGCTGGTAGCCGATATGCTGGCGCTGGCCCGGGGCGACGCGGGCCAGCGGCTCAAGCGGGAAGCCTTGGACTTGGACCGGGTGTTGCTCGAGGCCTTCGAGAGTGCCTGCCACCTCAGCCAGCAGCACCGGCTCACCCGTGAGCTAGCACCGCTCAAGCTCGAGGGCGACCGCGATTACCTCAAGCAGTTGGCGCTGATCCTCCTGGACAACGCGCTCAAATACACCCCGCCGGGCGGGGAGGTGCACCTGACCCTCTCCCGCCAGGACAACCACGCCGAATTCCGGGTTTCGGATACCGGGAACGGGATCGCCGCCCAGGACCTCCCCCACGTCTTTGAGCGTTTCTACCGGGCCGATCAGTCGCGCCGCCGCGACCCCGGGGGGAGCGGGCTAGGGCTTTCCATCGCCAA
>DASTSL010000028.1:0-8383 GCA_035760705.1 Meiothermus sp.
CACACTGGCCCACCCGCGCCAGCGCCGGTGAGGTGAGCAGTTCCGCCGCCGAGCGGGCGATGGGGCCGAGGAACCAGTCCAAGGACCGCGGGTCCGCCCGCCACCCCCATCCAAAACCCGAAGCGCCCCCGACCACCCACAACCCGCCCAGTTTCTCCGCCAGGACCCCGTTGAGGAAGGCCAGATCCTCGGGTGGGGCCGGGCGGTCATGGGCCAGGGCGGAGAAGATCCGGTAGATGGCTTCGCGCAAGGCGATGGCCCGCTCGAGGGCCGCCTCTGCCGCTTGGGGATTCCGCGAAGCCTCCGCTAGCAGACCTTCAGCCTCTTCGGGGCTCACGATCCCCTCGCCCCTCGCCCACTCCAACAAAACCGGATAGCTGGTGAGTTCCTCGACCGGTACGCTACTGGCATGCCAGTTCGCGGTGTTGGCAAAGTCCAGACAAAGCCACCCCTCGTTGAGGTGGTAGTGGGTTCCCAGTCGTTCGTTCTCGGTCATAGCCAGCATCCTTGATTAACTATCTATCACCGCTTGACCAGTTAGTCAAGTCGAGGTATACTAACTATCGTAAAAAGGTTAGCTAGTTAGGAGGGGACCATGGCATGGAATTACTACGCACTCGAGAAAATTTCTCAGGAGCGGCAAAATGCGGCGCTCCAGGCGGCGATGCGGGATCAGCTCATCAGGGCGTCCTTCCCCGATAGCCGCCGGGTAGCACGCCCAGCCACCCCTTCCCTCGCCCGTAGGCTGCTCAACTGGATGGGAACTTTGCTGATCGGGATCGGTCTGTGGCTCCAGAGCCAGGATCGCGTAGGAGATCTCTCATGAACCTTTTTTCGTCGCCGAATCTTCTTTCGTCGCGGGAACGCTTTCGGGCTCGAGCTTTCCAGCAAGCCTATGCCCTCTTCCGCGAGCGCTACCCCGAATGGGCCGACTCGCTCTTCGATCAACCCTTCCTGGAGCAGCGCATCGCCTCGCTCTTGAAGGATGACCTGGTGCTGCCTACCGGCCTCAGCCTGGCCTCCTGGTGGGCCGACCACCTGGGCCTGGGGGATAGGCAGCGGGCCTATTGGGTTTCCCGCCTAACCCCGGCGGCCTCCGATTTCCTGCACCTTCTCCGGGCTGCGCTTCGCCAGCCCGAGCCGGTGGCCCCGCTGTTGCGGCCTCAGGGTTAGAGTAGGGGGACTCCCCCTACCCCTCGTCCTTCCACCGGGCCGAACGCGGATACTCGATGCCCAGCAAATCCAAAATACGCTGGGTGATAAAGCCCAGCAGCGCGTCAATGGTTTGGGGTTTGTGATAGAAGCCGGGGCTGGCCGGAAGGATCGTGGCCCCGGCTTGGGCCGCTTTGACCATAGCCTCGAGACTGGGTAGCGGCAGGGGGGCTTCGCGGGGCACCAAGATGAGCGGGCGGCGCTCCTTGAGGGTGACGTAGGCGGCGCGGGTCAACAGGTTGTCCGCCAGCCCCAACGCGATCTTGGAGAGGGTCGTGGCGCTGCACGGCACGACCACCATCCCCGCCGTGCGGAAACTTCCCGAGGCGATCGCCGCCCCCAGGTCAGGCGAGCGGTAGGCCGCGTGGGCCAGGGCTTCCACGGCCTCCACGGTGGTCTCGGCCTCTTCGACCAGCACCCGTTTGGCTCCTTGGGTCATGACCAGATGGGTCTCGAGGTTGGGAACCCGGCGCAAAGTGTGCAAAAGATCGAGCGCGTAGGGCATCCCCGAAGCCCCCGAGAGCCCCACCACCACCCGTTTAGGAACCGCACTCACAAGTAGAGTCTAAGGGTTTGCCAGCGACCCGCTTTGTACCCTATGCCCCAACCCGCTAATCCTTGGGGGCCCGCCAGGGCTCGCCCTGGAAGAACTCCCGTACCAGCCGCGCCACCAGTGGGGCTAGGAGCAGCAAGGCCAGCAGGTTGGGGATGGCCATGAACCCGTTGAGGGTATCGGAGATACTGATAAAAGCTTGGAACTCTCTGCCGATGGGGGCCACGAACGCCATCACCACGAAGGCCATGCGGTACGGCCAGCGGATGCCCTCGCCGAAGAGGTAGCTGGCCGCTTCCTCGCCGTAAAAGGCCCACGAGACCATGGTCCCGAAGGCCAAAGCGGCCAACGTCAGGGCCTGGATGATCTGGCCGATGCTCAGGGGGTACACCTGGAACATCGTCACCGCCGCCTTCGTAGCCGATCCGATATCCTCTTGCTGCCAGAGCCCCGAGGCCAAAAAGGTGAGGGCCATCAAGGTGGTGACGATCAGCGAGACCAGCATCTCGGCTACCCCCCAGAAACCCTGCCGCACCGGGTGATCCACCTGGGCCTGGGCGTGGGCGATGGGGGCCGAGCCCAGCCCGGCCTCGTTGGCGAAGATACCCCGGCCCAACCCGGCGTTGATCAAGGCGATATAAGCGCCCAGAGTGCCGCCCACCAAAGCCTGGAGGTTGAAGGCGGCGTCGAAGATCTGGGCGAACGCGGCGGGAATCTGCGCGGCGTGGACGACCAAGAGCGGGATGATCGCCAAGGCCAGAAGCAGCAGCTTGATCGGCACAATCACCTGGGCGAACGCCGCGATACGCCGGATCCCCCCACCGATGATGAGCCCCACGATGACCGCCACGGCCAGCCCGGTGATCGCCGGGGGGACGTTGAAAGCGGTCTGCAAAGAACTCCCCACCGCCCCGGACTGCGAGAGATTGCCGATCCCGAAGGCAGCGATCGCGGCGAAAAGAGCGAAAGCCCCGCCCAGGATGTTCCCGAAGCGGCCAAAGCGGTCGCCGAGCCCCCTCGAGATGTAAAACATCGGCCCCCCCGACACCGTGCCGTCGGTGTAGCTGCGGCGGAAGTGCACGGCCAGGGTGGCCTCGGCGAACTTGGTCGCCATCCCCAAGAGGTAGCCGATCCACATCCAAAACACCGCCCCTGGCCCCCCGGTGAGGATGGCGGCGATCATGCCGACAAAATGCCCGGTGCCCACGGTGGCCGCGATCGCCACCATCGCGGCCTGGAAGGGGGTGATCTGCCCGCCGAAGCCCTGTGCCCGCTCGCGGATGGCCCCTAGGGTCTCCGAGACGATGACCCCCAGCCGGCGGAACTGGATAAAGCCGAGCGCCACCGTCAGGACGAGACCGACCGCCAGGAACACGAATTTGGCCTCGAGGCCAAACACCACCCGGTTGAGCACCGTGTTGATGGCTAGCACGTCCATATCGCCTTCACTCTAAACGAGCGATCCGGTCCAGCCGCTGTCAACTGAACGAACCCATACGTCCTACGTCAAAAGCCTTTGGCGTACGACGTACGACATTTCTCTCAACCCAGCTCCGGCCACACCTCGACCTGGGTTCCTCGGGCCAGGCGGTATTTGCGCAGGTCTTTCTCGAAGAGCCCGATCCGCGACTGGAAGTTCGGGCGGGGCCGGGGGATGAAGGTCACGTCCTCTGCCCCGCTGCGGAGGCCGATGCGAACGTGAAAACCCTGTTTGATCTGGCGTGACCACTGGAGGTAGAGGGTCTCGTCAATGTAAGCCACCCCCTGCTCGTTGCCGTAAAGGGATAACACCACTAGCGGGGTCGGCTCGATGGAGAGCCGGGGCTTGCTGCTCACCCATCCGGCGGCGAATAAACGGTCGAGCGCTTGGGCAATCTCGAGCGCCCCGGTCTCGAAGGAGGTGAGCACCTCCACGATGCGGCGGCCCTCGAGCCGCCGCAGGAGGTGCAGATCGCTGTGGGGCAAGTCCTGCTCACGCGCCTTGGGGTCTACCCGCAGCACCTGGGTCCAGTCTTCGGGCAGGTGCAGCAGGCTTTGCCAGATCTGGGCTTCCTCGGCTAAACGCGCCTGGGTCTGGAACCCTCCGCTTTCGATGGTGGCCATCGGCGGGGCACTCTCGGCCTCGAAGCGGAAAGGGGCCCGGCGTACCCCGGCCAGCAGGGTCAGGGCTCGGCCCCCGGTGAGCCCTCCGGCCTGGGCATGGACGATCTGCCCGGCGTAGATGTAGATGCTCCCGGGAACCGGGGGCGGCTCGACGATCAAGGCCCCACCCCGCCCTGAGGACAAGAGCATCTGGAGCAGCCCCATCAGCGGAAAATCGGCCAGGCTTCCCCTCAACACCTTCGATCCACCCCACTATCGCGGCGAAAGCACGCCCCCCGCCTTCCAGAAAATCCCCCGACGGCCCGATTTTACCGAAAAAGCTCGGCCTGCGCTGCTGACTCTTAATCACAGAGCCCGCGGGGGCAGACCCCGCCTGGCGGGGCTCCTGGGGTAAGTTAGTACATATGCCCAGCGTGCTCATCCTTCACGGTCTGTCCTCGCACCCAGTTTTGACGGTCGGCCCGCTGCCCCAAGTCTTGCGCCAAGCCGGATATCAGATTGCCCAGCCCGCCCTGCCCGGCCACGGCACCCGCCCCGAAGACCTCAAGGGGGTGCGCTGGCAGGATTGGTATGGGGTGGCGCTCGAGGCCTATCGCTCGCTCCCCGGTCCCAAAGCTGTGATGGGGCTCTCGATGGGCGGGCTGCTGGCCGCGAAGATCGCCGCCGAAGAAACCTCCCAGGCTCTGGTGGCGATGGTACCGGCCCTGGGTTTCGTCAACAAAGCCGCCTACTTCGCCCCCTATCTCTCCTGGGCCATCCCCGTCGCCAAGGGCACCGCTTCGGTGAGGGACGCCAAGCGCAAGGCCAAGAGCCCCAACTACCCCTGGATGCCCACCGTGGCGGTGGCCGAGCTAGCCAAACTCCAGCGGGAGGTAGACCCCCTCTTACCCAGGATCAAAGCCCCCGCGTTGGTGCTACAAGCCCGCTACGACACCACCATCCCCGAGGCTTCGGTGCGGCGGTACTACGAGCGGTTAGGAAGCACCCAGAAAGACTACAAGGTGTACGAGAGCGAGCACGACCTCCTTCTCGACAGCGAGGCGGACAAGGTCGCGGCGGATATTCGGGACTGGTTGAAGGGGATCCTGCCGGTCTAAGCCGATCAAGCCGCCTGTAGGTTTACCCTCGGTGGCCCTTGCGGCAACAAGAAAGTGATGGTACCTTCCGCGAACAAGGCGTAAACCAGAGGTTTATCCGATTTTTGCTCGGCTAAAGCCAGGGCCTCCTTGACCAAGCTGGGGTCGGAGAGGGGCAGGGTCATGAGTTGGAAATCATCAGGCATGACCACCCGGCTATCGCCGCGAAACCCCACCTCCAGCACTTCCGGGTGCTCGCGCACAAACGCGGTCACCTCCGCGAAAAGCTCAGAGAGGCGAGAGGCTTCATTCATCCCCAGGCGTGCTTCCCGGCAGCTTTCGCCACCCGATAAGCTACAGCATACGCCAGGGCGTTTTGCGTTAGTTCTGCGACGGCGAGCCACACCGCCCGAGCGGGATCACTCGGTAGGTCCACCGCTTTCGGCCTGGGTGGGGAGAGTTCAACCCTCTGTCCAGAATTCATCTGTGGATTTCTACCTCGAGCTTATAATTCCCCCGCTTGGTCGAACCCAGCACCTTGCGCACCGTGAGAACCCCTAACCCCTCGGCCATCAGGGTGTCGCCTTCTTTCACCTCGTCCTTCCCGGCGGCGGTTTTCCCGGCCAGCTTGACCTTTCCAGCCTTCACCCCCTGGGCGAAGTAGTTGCGGGAGACCCCGAAGCCCTTCGAACCCACCGCGTCCACCCGCAGGCTGGGCACGACCACGCTCCGCACCCGCTCGCGGCTCTTGGGAAGCTCGTCGGGGGTGGGCTCACGGACCTCCAGGCCCGCTTCGCTAAGGGCTTTCTGGCCTTTGGGCAGGGTCACCGCCAGGAAACCCTCCTCACTGCAGGGCTCGAGGTCGCCCAATAGCCCCGGTTCCAGAATCCCCCGCAGTTTGTTCTCGAGCCCCTCCAAGTCCCCCGCGAACCTCACGAAGAGCACCCGCGTCGGGTCGGAGACCTGGGGCACTTCCTCGGGGTAGAGCACCATCACTTTTCGCTCGGCCAGCGGCAAGCCGCCAAAGGCCGCCACCTGGAGCCCTTCTTGCTTAGCGAGCCTGCGGAGTTCTTCTTGGCTTTCCGGCTCGAGGAAAGGGGTCTGCACCACCCGGCCTCCCCTGGCTTTGCTCAGGTATTCGCGCATAACGACATGCTAAACGCTAAGCGCTGAACACGGACCTAGAACGCCGTACACCAAACGCCAAAAGCAAAACGCTCATCCCTACAACCAGGCGACGAAGGCCAGCGTGGGCGCGTCCTCGCGGAAGGGCTCGCCATAAAAGCCACCGAAGAGGCGATAGGAGAAGCCTGCCGAGCGCAGCCAGCGCTCGAGTTCGTAGCGGGTGTAATAGCGTTGCTCGAGGGTCCGGGTCTGCCGACTCAGGCGACCCTTGAGGTCGGTGTGGTCGAGGTAGTAGTGGGTCAGGAGCATCTGGGCCTCGGGGTAGTGCTCCTGGCGGATGAAGACCTCCACCGCACCCTTCTCGGTCTCGTAGCTGCCCTCGTGCTGCAAGAGCCGGGGCGGGCCGATGTGGGCCGGGTTGTAGAGGTCGAAGGCGAAACGCCCGCCCTTCGCCAGGTGCTTCTTGACCCCGACCAAGGCCGCGTCCTGGTCGTCGAGGGCATAGAGGTGCATGAGCACGTTGAAGGGGGCCACGATGAGGGGGAACTTTCGCCGCAGCGAGAGGGTGCGCATGTCCCCGTCCACCCAGCGCACCGGCAAGCCCTCGGTGTGGGCTGCCCCTTTGGTTCGCATCTCGAGGCTGGGCTCGAGCGCCACCACCTCGGCGGTTCGGGCCAGGGCGCGGGTCACCCGGCCTGTTCCGGCCCCCAGCTCGAGGATCGGGCCACCGTAATCCTGGGCCAAGCGGGTGTAGAACTCGAGGTCGTCGCGGTAAGTGGCGTATTGCAGCTCATAGAGTTCGGCCAGGGGGTCGTAGTTCACCCCGGCATAATAATCGCTCGATCACTTCCGTTGACCGCGACGATACCTTTCTTCAAGCTCCCTGCCTTCCGGCGAAGCCCTGCGTACGGCCTTCCAGATCACAGGTTTAAAGACGATGGAGCGACCGATGCCCAGAGCGCTCACCAGCCTCCGAATCCACCTGACCACCCAGACCCTCTCGAGGCTGCGCCGGCTTTCTTTGGGGTCGTTACGCCTTGCAATCAACAACAAGGCTTCCAGGAGCACTCGAGCCAGGATTCAGCAGCACAACCAAAATCCAAATGGGCAAATAAGCCCTCAGAAAGGGGAGCCCTTTCATTACTCGAGCTTGCTGGATCAGCGTGTTGATTTGGGTGAAGAGAATGATGGCGAGCGCGAGCAGGTAGAGAACCCCCCACCGTTCGTGGGGTTATGATTCGGGAAAAGGCGGCAGGAGGTTACACTTCTAGAACGACATTCCCCACCGCCGGGGCCTCGCGCAAACGCTCGAGCACCACTTCCCCGTGCTTGAGGAGGTACATCAAGAAGGGATAAACCCGCTCCTGGGGCGCACCACCCGGGGTGAGGTGGAGCCGCAGGCGCTCGAACTGAGCGCGCACGATGCCCTCCTTGCGCACCTCGGCCTGCAAGAGCTTGTGGCGCAACCGCTCGAGCTCGTGGGTCACGCGCTTTTGGGCACGGCGGCGGGAGCGCTCGAGGGTCGGCTCGAACTGCGCCAGCGAGTTCTGGGCCTCGGCGAACTTGGCGATGATCTCGTCGAGGGAGGCCTCCAGGCCCCGGGCCAGGTTGTGCTGTTTAGCTAAAGCCTCGAGGAACTTCTCCTCGGGGTCGGCCTGGAAGGCCCAGGGGTCGAGACCGTAGCGCCCCAGGATGCGCCCGATAGGGGGCTCGAGCACCGTGGCTCCCATCCGGCGGATCACCGCGGGGGGCTCGAGGCCGTGCAGCCGGTAGACCTCACCCAGCTCGGCCACGTACTTGAGTTCACCCGGCCCCACCACGAAACCCGCGGTGGGCAACACCAGGTCTTGCAACACCGGGCGCAGCCCCGCCGCCGGGGTGAGCCGCGAAGGATCGTGGTGCAGAATCGCCAGGAGGTCGGCCTGGGTGTAGCGGTGCTCGCCGTCCTCGAAATGGCCTTCCCGAAAACGCAGCAAACGGCGCACCCCGTCTTCGCCCTGGAAAAACAGGTTGGTCGCGGCCTCGCCCCGGCCTAGCGCGGCCTCGAGCCCGTCCGCCTTCATCCGGGCAGCGGTCTCGTTGATGGCTTCGGCAGAGGCCAAGGGCGTAGCGATCTCGCGCTCGAGCGCCGGGACGAAGAGCGGAGCCAACTCGGGGGCCATGGGGTCGAGAGCCACCAGGCCCTCGCGCCCCAGAAACTCGAGCACCAACCGGGCGAACACCTCGCTATACGACCAGTCCCCCACCATCGCCCGGCAGATCCGGTCTTGGATCGAGGGAATCCCGCCGAACTGGCCCAACAAGGCACAGACCT